>SFXD01000104.1 GCA_004559785.1 bacterium
TCACTCAGTCACGATGCCCGCATCGCTCCATCATGAAAAATAAACATCTGTGGCGTGATAGGTCCATAATCGTCTCAAGCTAATTTATAGAACACCCCTTCATTGTTATTTCCCTTTCCGCATACATGAGTGCCGCATGGCTGGCAGATGGCTCTCCTTTTCCCTCCCTTTGACGCCATGAGACGCACACTATGGTAGGCTGATGGCTCAGTTAGCCATCTCGTCCCACCCTTCTAGGTCAGCTTCCCCAGTGCTGTCCTCGTCGTAAACGCTGGTGCAGGGGTCGAAGCCACTGGGAACGTCGAAGTCCTCCTTGTCGCTGTATCCGAGGCTCGGGTTGGCAAAGACCTCCTTGAGGAACAATGCCACGATGGGCAGCGAGGCGTTTGCACCCTGTCCGTATGCCATGCTGGCGAAGTGAATGTCGCGCTCGTCACCACCCACCCATGCTCCGAAGCTGAGCGAAGGAGTATATCCCACGAACCATCCGTCGGAGTTGTCGTTGGTTGTTCCCGTCTTGCCTCCCATGGGGGCTGTGATACCGTAGCGGTGGCGCATTCGTCCTCCCGTTCCGCCGTCCATTACACCTCGCATTAGGCTTATCATCTTGTATGCAGCTTCTTCGGAAATAACCTCCCGCACTCGTGGCTGGAACTCTCCCACTACGTTCCCGTCGCTGTCCTCTATCCTCGTGACGAAGAGAGGCTGTCGCCTAACTCCCTTCATGGCAAAGGCCGAATAGGCTCCCACCATCTCTGCCACGGAAATGTCGCATGGGCCGAGGCATAGCGAAAGCGAAGGGGTGATGTCACGGTTGAGTACGCCGAATTCGTGTATGAGCCTTACGAGGGCAGCCGGCGAGAGTTGGTTCATGAGCCATGCCGAAATCCAGTTGTTGCTGGTTGCAAGACCCCACTTGAGCGTTACCATCTCGCCGTACCTCGCCTTGCTGCCGTTGCGTGGAGTCCAGTCCTGGTCGCCCACATGGTACGTCTGCTGCACGTTGGGTGCCTCGTCGCATGGGTTCCAGCCGTTTTCCATGGCAAGCGAATACAGGAAAGGCTTGATGGTGGAGCCCACCTGCCTTCGTCCCTGCGTACACATGTCGTACTGGAAGTGCGAGTAGTCTACCCCACCGACGTATGCCTTGACGTGCCCTGTGGCATTCTCCATGCACATGAATCCCGTACGAAGGAATGTCTTGTAGTACTTGATGCTGTCCATGGGCGACATCACTGTGTCCACGTCGCCGTGCGAGGAATAGACGGTCATTTCAATCGGCTTGGAGAAGGCATCGTCTATCTCGGAGTCGGAATAGCCGTCGGCCTTCATCTGAATGTATCTGGCACTCTGCCTCTTGGCGCGCTGCAGGTCGGCCCTGACCTGTTCCTTCGTCAGGTTGCTCGCATAAGGGGCGTTGCGGTTGGACTTCAGCTCGTGCTCGAACATGCCCTGCAGTTCTCCCTGGACGTGCTTCCTTACCGCATCCTCGGCATATTGCTGCATGCGGCTGTCGATGGTGGTATAGATCTTCAGGCCGTCCGAATAAATGTCGTATGGCCGTCCCTCGCGGTTGAGGTTCTTGTTGCACCATCCGTAGAGGGGGTCTGTTTCCCATGCGAGCGAGTCCTCGTAATACTTCTGTCCCTGCCATGAGGCATAGTTGGAGCGTACGGGTTTCTTTGCCATGAGGGCAATCCTAAGGTAGTCCCTCAGGTATGCCGCGCTACCCTCCTTGTGGTCGGTACGATGGAATGAGATGGACAATGGTTGCATGCTGTATGTCTCGCAATCCTTGCGCGAGATGTATTTCGCCTTTGCCATCTGCGAGAGCACCACGTTCCGCCTCTGCAGGCAACGGTCGGGATAGCGTACGGGATTGAAGTAGCTGGGGTTCTTGCACATTCCGATGAGGGTCGCGCTCTCGCACACGTCGAGGTCCTTGGGGTCCTTGCCGAAATATGTCTTGGCTGCCGTCTTGATGCCGACGGCATTGTGCAGGAAGTCGAAATAGTTGAGGTACATCGTTATTATCTCCTCCTTGGTGTAGAACCTCTCCAACTTGAGGGCTATCACCCACTCGATGGGCTTCTGGAAAAGTCGTTCCTGCACCGTTGCCGCCTTGCCGGAATACAACTGCTTGGCAAGCTGCTGCGTAATGGTGCTGCCACCGCCTGCGCTCTTCTGCTTGAGCAACCCTCGCTTCACCACGGCGCGCACCAGGGCTATGTAGTCTATGCCGCTATGCTCGTGGAAGCGTACATCCTCGGTGGCTACCAGAGCCTGCACCAGCGATGGGGAGAGGTCTTCGTAGGAGACGAATATCCTGTTCGCACGGCTGTAGCTCCACGTGCCCAGCAGTCGCCCGTCACTGGAGAGTACCTGCGAAGCATACTTGTTGACGGGGTTCTGCAACTGCTCTATCTCTGGCATGTAGCCTATGTCGCCCACGAATATGGCATGGAACAGATAAGCCACTACACCTATCACCGCTATGTAAAGTAACCACAGGGTTACAAAGAACTTTCTTCTCACCATTGATACAAATAAGTACGTAATTTGCGGCAAAGTTACAAATAAATATTGATAAAATACACGTATTGGGGAAAAAACACCATTCTAATTGACCCTTGCTATTGCGTATGTAAAAAAAAGAGTGTAATTTTGGATTGCAAAACTTAACGATTATTCCAAAACATAACTATTATGGCAAACAGAAGCCTCGTTACCATCTCGGAACACTCAAGGGAGAGAATCGAGTATCTCATCGCGATGGCACAGGAATTTGAGAAGCATCCCAACAGGAGAATCCTGGAGGGCAGAATCGTGGCAACACTGTTCTTCGAGCCAAGCACGAGGACAAGGCTCAGTTTCGAAACGGCTGCCAACAGGCTTGGCGCAAAGGTCATCGGATTCGCCGACCCAAAGGTGACGAGCGGAACTAAGGGAGAGACTCTGAAGGATACAATCATGATGGTTTCCAACTATGCCGACGTTATCGTGATGAGGCACTACCTGGAAGGTGCTGCACAGTATGCCAGCGAGGTGTCGCCCAAGCCCATCATCAACGCAGGCGACGGAGCCAACCAGCACCCGAGCCAGACCATGCTCGACCTGTATTCCATATACAAGACGCAGGGAACGCTTGACGACCTGAACATCTATCTCGTGGGCGACCTGAAGTACGGGAGGACGGTACACAGCCTGATTGCCGCCATGAGACACTTCAACCCTACATTCCACTTCATAGCACCCGACGAACTTGCCATGCCTGACTATTACAAGATGTATTGCAAGGAAAACGGCATCAGATACGTGGAGCACAAGGATTTCGATGCCTCGACCATTGCAGATGCCGACATTCTGTATATGACAAGGGTACAGAGGGAACGCTTTACCGACCTGGAGGAATACGAGAGGGTAAAGGACCGCTACCTGCTGAAGAAAGCCATGCTTGCCAGGGCACGCGACAACATGAAGATACTGCACCCACTGCCACGTGTGAACGAAATAGAATACAGCATCGACGATACGCCCTACGCCTACTACTTCCAACAGGCACAGAACGGGCTATATGCACGCCAGGCCTTGATATGCGACGTGCTGGGTATAACGCTGGAGGACATAAGGAACGACAAAATGATTATCTCATGAAAAGACAGGAACTACAGGTGGCAGCCTTGGAGAACGGTACGGTCATCGACCACATCCCCTCTGCCAAGATATTCGAGGTCATCAACCTTCTGAACCTTGAGAAGATTCGCACCTCGGTCACGGTGGGGTTCAACCTCAAGAGCAAGAAGATGGGGCACAAGAGCATCATCAAGATAGCCGACAAGTTCTTCACGGACGAGGAACTGAACCAGCTGTCGGTGGTGACACCAAACGTGACGCTCTGCATCATACGCGACTACGAGGTGGTGGAGAAGAAAGAAGTCAGGATGCCAGACGAACTGATAGGGATAATCAAGTGCAACAACCACAAGTGCATCACAAACAACGAGCCGATGAAGACACGGTTCCGCGTACTGGACAAGGACAATGGCATCCTGCAATGCCACTACTGCAACAGGGAGGTTGCACTCGACAAGGTAACTCTCGTGTAAACGACTTGCATACAGGAACACATTTTAGGTATTAGTAATATTAACACAGAAGAACAATGGAAAAAGACACTACAATCTTCGACCTCATCGAGAAGGAGCACCAGAGGCAACTGAGGGGTATCGAACTCATCGCATCAGAGAATTTCGTCAGCGACCAGGTCATGAAGGCCATGGGCTCGTACCTAACCAACAAGTATGCCGAAGGCTATCCAGGCAAGAGGTACTACGGTGGATGCCAGGTGGTGGACGAGGTGGAACAACTGGCCATAGACAGGGTGAAGAAACTCTTCTCCGCGGAATATGCCAACGTCCAGCCACACTCGGGTGCCCAAGCCAACGCCGCCGTGTTCCTTGCAGTGCTGAATCCCGGAGACACCTTCATGGGACTGAACCTCGACCACGGCGGACACCTCAGCCACGGCTCGCTGGTGAACACCAGCGGCATCATATACAAGCCCGTGGGCTACAACCTGAACAAAGAGACAGGACGCGTGGACTATGACGAGATGGAGAAGCTGGCCCTGGAGCACAAGCCAAAGATGATCATAGGAGGAGGCTCGGCATACAGCAGGGAATGGGACTATGCACGGATGAGGAAGATTGCCGACTCGGTAGGCGCAATACTCATGGTGGACATGGCTCATCCCGCTGGACTGATTGCAGCAGGATTGCTGGAAAACCCCGTGAAGTACGCCCACATCGTGACCAGTACGACACACAAGACGCTGAGAGGTCCAAGGGGAGGCATCATCCTGATGGGCAAGGACTTCGAGAATCCTTGGGGCAAGAAGACTCCAAAGGGAGAGACCAAGATGATGTCGGCATTGCTGAACAGCGCAGTTTTCCCAGGCATACAAGGTGGACCGCTGGAACACGTGATAGCAGCCAAGGCCGTAGCCTTCGAAGAGGCCCTTTCGCCATCGTTCAGGGAATGGGCAACACAGGTAAAGAAGAACGCTGCCGTGCTGGCAGACGAGCTCATGAAGCGTGGATTCAACATCGTCTCCGGCGGAACTGACAACCACTCGATGCTCGTCGACCTCCGCAGCAAGTACCCCGACCTCACAGGCAAGGTGGCTGAGAAAGCCCTCGTTGCAGCGGACATCACAGCAAACAAGAACATGGTGCCATTCGACGACAGGAGCGCATTCCAGACAAGCGGCATCAGGTTAGGGACGCCTGCCATCACCACCCGCGGAGCCAAGGAAGACCTGATGGTAAAGATTGCGGCCTTCATAGAGCGAGTCCTCGACAATCCAGAGGACGAGTCGAACATCGCACAGGTACGCGGCGAGGTGAATGCCATCATGGCAGACTATCCTCTCTTTGCCTACTGAGAAACAGACTTCTGGTTGAGTAGTTTGTCGATTTCCTCAAACTCCTTGCCAAGGTTCAGGTTCATGTAGATACGATACAGGGGATTGCCCCACCGCTCGATGGCTTCGGGCTGGAGTTCCCTCACCTTCTCTATACAGGGTTTGGCCTTTTGGTACAGATCCTGTATTTTCTTTCTGTCTGAGACGCACTTTGGGTCTTTCATGTCAAAGCAGGCAGACTCCTTCATTATCAAGGCAAGGTTCAGGTAAGAGATACCCTTGTTGTGGTATGCATCCACGAAACTGCCGTCCCTTGCTATGGTGCTGTCCGAATACTCTATACATTTCTCGTAATTGTTCTCCGCCATCTCCAGCTTTGACTTGGAATACCAATAT
>SFXD01000105.1 GCA_004559785.1 bacterium
CTGATACTCTCCGAACAGTTTTATGTGGCTGGAGGATACAACTTCCGTCGTGCACACGACATGAAGATAGCCGAGGGCACTGGCGAGGACGCCTCAAAGAGCAGCCACGGAGCCGGACTGTCGTTCGGAGCCGGAATGCAGCTGGAGAGGTTCAAGCTGCAGGTGGGATATGCAAAATACCACGTGTCGGCAAACTCGCTGCTCGTCAACGTGTCGTATTCTCTGTAATGACAAAACTCAAAACACCATAAAGAAAGAAATGGAAGCAAAGAACAATCGCATCGTTATCGCCATCGACGGATTCTCATCCTGCGGAAAGAGCACGATGGCAAAAGACCTTGCAAAAGAACTGGGATACATATACATAGATACCGGAGCCATGTATCGGGCCGTAACTCTATATTGCATGAGACAGGGTATCCTGACGGGTAACGGGATAGACCAAGAGCTACTACGTTGCAAGATGAAGGACATTTCCATCTCATTCCGACTGAATGACGCAACGGGACGACCTGACACTTACCTAAACGGTGAATGCGTGGAGAACGAGATAAGGACGATGGAAGTATCCAACCACGTCAGCCCCGTCGCAGCAATAGGGTTTGTCCGCGAAGCCATGGTACGCCAGCAAAGGGTACTTGGCAAGGACAAAGGAGTAGTAATGGATGGCAGGGACATTGGTACTGTGGTATTCCCCGATGCAGAACTGAAGGTTTTCGTTACGGCAACGGCAGAGGTAAGGGCAAAGCGAAGGTATGACGAACTGACAGCTAAGGGAATGGACTGCAACATGGAGGAAATTCTGGCCAACGTAAGAGAGAGAGACAGGATAGACTCCACACGCGAGATAAGTCCATTGAGAAAGGCAGACGATGCCATCATACTGGACAACAGCAACATGACCATCCAGGAACAGAAAGCATGGCTGATGGAACAAGTTAGGGAAAGAACCACAAACTGACACATCCGCACGCGGGACAGAGACAACCTAAGCGCATCACATTACACAAATAGAAAAATACATTGGAGATTGAAATTGACAACGGCTCGGGCTTCTGCTTCGGTGTCACACGAGCAATTGGCAAGGCAGAAGAGGAATTGCAGAAAGGAGGTCACCTGTATTGTCTGGGCGACATCGTCCACAATGGCAAGGAATGCGACAGGCTGCAACGAATGGGACTCGTGACCATAAACCACAAGACCATGGGAGGCATACGCCACTCGAAGGTTCTCTTGCGTGCTCACGGCGAACCTCCAAGCACCTACAAGTTGGCAAAGGAAAACGACATAGAGATAATAGATGCCACATGTCCCGTCGTCCTACATCTACAGGAAAGGATAAAGAAGGAATACACCAATTCCGAACAAGGAAAGCAAATCGTGATTTTCGGCAAGAACGGTCATGCCGAGGTGCTTGGCCTGGTAGGGCAAACGGAGGGGACCTCCATAGTTATAGAATCGGCTGACGAGATTGGCAAGTTGGACCTCAACCGCGACATATACCTGTACTCGCAAACCACGATGCCCTTGGACGAATTCAGGAGAATCGTCGAGCGTATAAGCCAGAGCATCTCTCCTTCTGCCAAGTTCCAATATTACGATACTATATGCAGGCAGGTGTCAAACCGAATGCCACACATCAGGGACTTTGCCCAAAGGCACGATGTCGTATTGTTTGTCTGCGGAAAGAAAAGCAGCAACGGGAAGGTTCTCTTCAAGGAATGCCGCAATGCCAACGAGCGATCGTACATGATAGATACAGCCAGCGAGATTGAATCACGCTGGCTGCAAGATTGTGAGTCGATTGGGATTTGTGGCGCTACTAGCACGCCCAAATGGCTAATGGAGGAGTGCAAAGTAAGAATCGAGCAACTGCTTGGCTGCAACGAATGAGGTGCGTTGTCCTTCGAGGACACCCTTCTCCGCCGCCACAAGCATGTCGGCTATCGTCGGGTTCTGGTAAAAGTTGTTGCGAAGTTGCTCGTTGATGCTCTCATACATCCAGTACTTGGCCTGCTCTGCACGTCTGTACTCGAAATAGCCATTCTTGCGAACAAAATCGAAATAAGCATATATCATGTCCCACACTTCTTTTATTCCATAGCCATAGAAGCCACTGTAGGTCAGCACTTGGGGAATCCACCCACTCTCTGGCTTGGGGAACAGGTGAAGGGCATTGCGGAATTGCGTTGCAGCCAACTGGCACTTGTCCACATTGTTTCCATCGCACTTGTTGATGACTATGCCATCTGCCATCTCCATGATACCACGCTTGATGCCCTGAAGTTCATCTCCCGTACCTGCCAGCTGTATCAGCAAGAAGAAATCCACCATCGAGTGACAGGCTGTCTCACTCTGCCCCACCCCGACGGTTTCCACGAAAATCTTATCGAAACCTGCCGCCTCACATAATATTATCGTCTCCCGTGTCTTGCGTGCAACACCACCAAGGCTTCCTGCCGAGGGGCTGGGACGGATGAAGGAAGCGGGATGCACCGACAGTTTCTCCATACGCGTCTTGTCTCCAAGTATACTCCCCTTGGTCCTCTCGCTACTTGGATCTATTGCCAGCACGGCTAACTTGCCGCCATATTCCTTCAGCACATGTATACCGAATTCATCTATGCTCGTACTCTTGCCTGCCCCTGGGACTCCACTTATGCCGACACGCAGACTCTTGCCTGAATATGGGAGGCACTTCTCTATCACCTCCTGGGCCACGGCTTGATGCTCGGGATTGGTGCTCTCTACCAAAGTCACGGCTTGCCCCAGAATGGACGTATCTCCCTTGACGACACCCTCCACATAGTCGGCTGCCGAAAGTTTCCTCCTTGCAAAGCGTTTCCGCTTCAGGTACGGGTTCACCATAGACACCGGACCTACTCCGGTATTGACTGTAAGACCTGCAAACTCAGGACTGTTCTCTGGGTGTTCCATGCGATTCTGTATTTAGTTAATGTTCAGGGTGTTGCTTCGATGCTGATAATCTCCTTGGGATGCTTTGGGTCGTCGGTGATGAGCAGCACACGAGGCGTGCTCTTGGCACTGCTTAGGTATTTCGCCCACAAGGTTATCTTCACCTTTGTACTCTTGCCCGGCTTTAGCACCTTGCTGCCGATGCTTACCGTGACCGCCTTGTTGAATACCTGGACCTGCTTGATATGCAAATCGCTCTTTCCCATGTTGAGGAGACGCGTAGTCTTTGTAAGTTTCTGCTTACCTCCCAACGAACCGAAATCCATAACGGGCTCGGGGACGAACAGCTCTGGAGCTACCGCAAGCTGGGCTTCTGTGAGCCCGGAGAAGTCTGGGAGCAACACTGCCGAGACAAGAATCTCGTTGGCTTCGCTTACCTTGTCACCAAGATACCTGGCAAGGTAAATGCTGGTCTGGTTCAGTCCCATATAAGACAACTTCTCGCTGTCGAGCGTAACGAGAGCCTTGCCAACCTTGCCTGGCGGGACATCCTCTGGCTCATACTTGACGGACAGGTAGGGGGGAAGGTGCATCAGTTCGGGCCTATATGCTGTACGCTCGACATTGAGAAAGCGTAGTTCCACTACTGGTGTATCCCCCTTGTTGACATCGTCAAACTCAATGTAGTTGGTGGCAAGCCTCACATTGCCAAGGTCTATGGGGAATCCTTCGCCATAGTCCGTCACTTCCGTGGTGACCACTCCCTCAAGACTAAGGTAGTATGGTTCGTCTGAGGCATTGGTGACTATCTCGACCTCCTTGTGGAAGACTCCAAGCATACGTGCATCGTAAGTGAGCCTTATCTCTCCCCTCTCGCCAGGATTGACAGCCGTCTTGGTATACTGGACATCAAGGCAACCGCATGACGGGTGTACGGACAGTAGTTGCAATGGCATGTTCCCTTTGTTGGTAAAGCCAAAGGTCACCTGCTTCGGCCGCTGAAATTCGATCTCGCCAACCTTCTGGATTTCTCCATCAGGGACGAACAGGGGCTGTGCCAGCAGCGATGCAGCATGAACCAAAGCAAACAATATCGTTGATAGTATCTTTTCCATTAGCCAAATTTTGTCATTTCAGGAATACACGTTGCGCCTCCAAGGGAGAACTAAGGAAGACCTTTGCGTTCTCTTGGAATGCCTCTGCCTGTTCAGTTGTAAGGAAACGCATGGTGCCATTCCTCGTCAGCCTGCCTTCCATGTCTGCATGACGGCATAGGTAATCGCGGAGGCTGTCTGCCACATACTTGCCCTGTGATACCACACCGATGCCACTTGGCACGTACTTACTTATCTTGGGCATTAGCAAAGGAAAATGCGTACAGCCCAATATCAGGCAGTCGATTTCCGGATCCATTTCCAATATCTTGTCTATCCGCTCCCGAACAAAATAGTCAGCCCCTGGACTGAGATGCTCATTGTTCTCTACAAGGGAAACCCACATTGGGCAGCCAAGGCTGGTGACACTCATGGAAGGATATAGCTTTCCTATCTCCAACTCATATGTCCTGCTCCTGACAGTTCCCTGTGTGGCAAGAATACCGACATGGCCCGTACGTGAAATGCCGCCTATGCATTCCACCGTGGGTCTTATGATACCTAACACACGCCTATGGGAGTCAATCTCAGGCAAATCATGCTGCTGGATGGTACGCAGGGCCTTTGCTGAAGCCGTGTTGCACCCTAAGATCACGAGATGGCAACCCTGTTGGAACAGATACCTCACGGCTTGCAACGTGAACTCGTATACGACATCGAACGAGCGAGTGCCGTACGGAGCCCGCGCATTGTCGCCAAGATACAGATAGTCGTATTGCGGCATGGCATTGCGTATCTGCCGCAAGATGGTAAGTCCCCCGTATCCCGAATCGAACACCCCAATCGGACCCGGTTCCTGTGACAGACTAATGTGTGGTGACATCAGATTCCAACGTATCTGCTGGCTGTGGCTGTGTAGGAACGCTATCTGCTGGCTGTGTCATGTCGCCATCCCCTGTATCAGGAGTAGGCATCGTCATCTCTATCAGTCCCAACTTGCAGCGTACGAGGTCGGTGACATCCACGCCCACCACGGGATTAATGTATGGGCACGAATTGCCATCGAGGTTGAGTATGTAGCCATAGCCGTATTCCACTCCAATCTCAAGGATAGCCCTGTTTAGTTCCTTCTTCACGCCTCCAAGCATGTCCTCCTCTGCCTGGGCAAGGAGTTTCTGCACCTGCTGGCGGAATGTAATCCCGTTGTCCATAAGGTTCTGCAACTCTACCTGCCTTTTCTGCATGATTGTAGGGGGAAACTCCTTCTGCCCCTGAAGGAAGTCCACGAATTTCTTCTGGAATTCCTCTTCTCCCCTGATAGCCTCTGCCTCGTACTTTATCCTCAGTTCCTGAAGGTCCGCCATGGCACGGGCATAAGCCGGCATTTCATGGAGGACGGTGTCGTAACTAAGATAGCCAAACTGTATCTGTGCCATCATTGCCATTGGCAGGGCAAGGAAGAAGAAACTGGTGAAGGTGAAGACAAAGACAAAAACAAGGACAAGAATAACACTGCTGAGGTGGACCCTGAGAATATGTTTGGGGATAAGCCAGAGAGCGTAGGTAGTGAAGAA
>SFXD01000026.1 GCA_004559785.1 bacterium
CACAGTGATGCTGTATGCGGTCATCATGCGCTTCGACTCCCTGCGCGAAATCACCTCAGCCACAATGATGGAGTGGCGCAAGCTGGCTCATCTGGGCATTAAGGACCTTCCCAGACGCAGCACACTCTCTGATGCGAACGTCAGACGCTCGCACGAGATCTTCGGAAAGATATACCAGCAGCTTTACCTGACATACAAGGACAAACTTTCAGCGGACAGCCCCTCTGGCAAGGCGCCAAAGTGGATGAAGAAGCTCCGTATCATTGATTCTACGACTATCAGCCTCTTCTCCAACCTCATATTCAAGGGCGTGGGACGCAATCCAAAGACGGGAAAGAAGAAAGGCGGCATGAAGGTGCACGCATGCATCCAAGGCAACGAAGGCGTACCTTGCGATGTGGAGTTCACTTCTGCAGCCACACACGACCACTTCATGCTTTGCCCCGGGAAACTGAACAGAGGTGACTACTTGGCCATCGACAGAGCTTACATTGACTATGCCAAATTCGAAGAACTGACGCAGCGTGGCATCATTTATGTGACCAAGATGAAGCAAAACCTGACGTATGAGGTCACAAGGAGTACCTGGTATATGAATGAAAAGGGACTGATGCAGTGGAAAGAGGAATTTGTCATCTTCCGCAAAGACATCAAGAGCAAGAATGAGGAAACAGGCGAGATGGAGAAGAAAACGATAGAGCATCATGCCCGTATCGTAACCTACATCGATGAAAAGAAGAAAGGCAGTGGCAAGGTCATACGATTGCTTACAAACGATCTTGAGACAGAATACGAGGAAATCGTGGCCATTTATAAGGCAAGATGGGCCATCGAGTCGCTTTTTAAACAGATAAAGCAGAATTTTCCACTCAGATACTTCTACGGAGAGAGTGCCAACGCCATCAAGATACAGGTTTGGGTGACGCTCATCGCCAATCTACTCATTACGCTGTTGCAAAAATGTGTCAGTCGCTCATGGAGCTTCTCAGGGCTTGCCACCATCGTCAGGATTATGCTTATGTACTACATTGACGTGCAGGGATTCCTTGAGCATCCCGAAAAAGACTGGGAGGAGTCATTGTCTGCCATGATGGAAAGTCCGCCAGAGGCAGTTGAAACAGAAAAATAGCCCTCACACATACGCGCATGAGGGCTTGGAATAGGTGTTTTTGTTTGAATTCATTGAACGACAATGGGTTCAAACTGACTTTTCATGTTTAGCGGACAACAATAATTTTTTATGGGTATTTTCGGGATAGCCCGAGCGTACCATACACAGCAAGGCCGGAGAAATCTCCGACCTTGCTGCGTATTGGTTGCGGGGGTCCGACTCGAACGGGCGACCTCCAGGTTATGAGCCTGGCGAGCTACCAACTGCTCCACCCCGCGATGTTTTCCTGTTTGCGATTGCAAAGTTACGACAATTTCTCTACATGGCAAAACTTTTTCTTGGAAAATATGCTATACAACATAAAATAATATGCAAAATGGCACAAAAACGGCATTTTGTGCATTTTTAACACCCCGTTTTTGCACACATTCCAGCATTTTGCGCTACCTTTGCATCAGATATGACGACACCAAAGACAAAAACCAAGTTAGTCGACGTAGCCAGGATGCTTTTCGCAAAGAACGGACTGGAAAATACTACGATGAACGACATTGCTCTGGCTTCAGGCAAGGGCAGGAGGACACTCTACACCTACTTCAAGAGCAAGGAGGAAATATACTGGGCGGTGATAGAGTGCGAACTGGAAAGGCTGATAGAGCGAATGAACGACGTAGCCAGCCAAGACACAGAGCCAGAGGACAAGTTGGTGGAACTGGTGTACACTCACCTAAAGATGATAAAAGAGGCCGTGCAGCGCAATGGAAACCTGAGGGCTGAGTTTTTCCGGAACGTGATAATGGTGGAGAAGGTCCGCAAGAAGTTTGACAGCAACGAGCAGAAGCTTTTCACTAAGGTGCTGACGGAAGGCGTACGCAGCGGGCGTTTCGAGATAGACAGCATACCTCTGTACGCCGACCTGATACACTATTGCATAAAGGGACTCGAGATACCTTATATATATGGTAGGCTTGCACAGGGGCTGCCAAGCGGCATGAGCCGAGGCATCGTACAGAAGATAATACACAAAGCCCTGTCTCGAAAGAGAATGATTTAGGACGGCAAGGCGGGATGCGCCACCCCACCACATGGAACGGAGAAGAACCTAATGGTATCGCCTCAATGGACAAACAGGCAAATAGACACAACATAATTTACAAACAACAAAAAAAGAACAACAAAATGGGTTTATTGACAGGAAAGACTGCCCTCATAACAGGTGCAGCACGCGGCATAGGAAAGGCCTTGGCCTTGAAATTTGCATCCGAGGGTGCCAACATCGCATTCACGGACTTGGTACTGAACGACGACATGGCAGCAGGCCTTGAGGCCACCCGCAAGGAAATAGAGGCGGTAGGCGTGACATGCAGGGCATACGCAGGAAACGCAGCCAGCTTCGAAGAGACCGAGAACACGGTGAAGCAGGTGAAGGAGGACTTCGGCAGCATAGACATCCTGGTGAACAATGCAGGCATCACCAAGGACGGACTGATGCTACGCATGACGGAGAAGCAATGGGACGACGTAATCAACGTGAACCTGAAGTCGGCTTTCAACTTCATCCATGCCTGCGTGCCCATCATGATGCGCCAGCGTGGCGGCAGCATCATCAACATGGCAAGCGTGGTAGGAGTACACGGCAATGCAGGACAGGCCAACTATGCAGCCAGCAAGGCTGGCATGATAGCCTTGGCAAAGAGCGTGGCTCAGGAGATGGGTCCAAAGGGCATTCGCGCCAATGCCATAGCACCGGGCTTCATAGAGACAGCCATGACGGCAGCCCTCTCCGACGAGATACGCGAGGAATGGAAGAAGAAGATTCCCCTGCGCAGGGGCGGACAGGTGGAAGACATTGCCAACGTCGCCACATTCCTCGCCAGCGACATGAGTTCGTACGTATCCGGACAGGTGATACAGGTGGACGGCGGCATGAACATGTAATGCGCCATCACACGAGCATTGCCGAACGGAAGATGGAAAAAGGAGAAGAAGACATGGACTTGCCGACACCATCCTCGGACCGGCTATCAAGGTGCATGGGCAGACGGCACGCTACGACGCACGTGACATGAGAGTACTGTACGAAGACAACCACCTGATAATAGTCTCGAAGGATGCAGGCGAGATAGTACAAGGTGACAAGACCGGCGATACCCCACTATCGGAGATCGTCGGCCTTTACCTAAAGGAAAAATACAACAAGCCTGGCAATGCCTTCGTAGGCGTGGTACACCGGCTGGACAGGCCCGTCAGCGGTGTCGTACTGTTCGCCAAGACAAGCAAGGCTCTGCCAAGGCTGAACGCCATGCTCGCAGGACACGGGAAGGTGAGGAAGACATACTGGGCAATAGTGTGCCGACGACCTACCCAGGACAGCGGAACCCTGACGCACTGGCTGACTCGCAATGCGAAGAACAATACAGCCAGGGCATATGACAGGGAGGTGCCAATGTCGAAGAAGGCAGTCCTCGACTACAGGCTGCTGGCAGGGTCGGACAGGTACTGGCTGCTCGAGGTGGAACTGCACACAGGCAGGCACCACCAGATAAGGTGCCAACTCGCCAAGATAGGATGCCCTATAAAGGGAGACCTGAAATACGGGGCACCACGCAGCAACCCCGACGGCAGCATATCGCTGCATGCGAGGAGGATAGAACTGGAACACCCAGTAAGCCACACCAGAATCGACGTATGCGCACCAGTTCCCGACGACAGGCTATGGAAGGAAATCACCATGGGAGTGACCTAACTCACACTCCTTGGAACAAGGACGAGAAGGAAGAACCGCCTGGCGAATGCACAAGCCAGAGAGGAGTCGATATGTTACATTATATATATAATAGTTACAGGAACCATGACGACAAGGAAAGTCTTGAGACGGACAGCGTGGGTACTGCTGACGGCATTGCTGACTCCGCTGCTGATGGCCATGATGCTGTACATACCACCCATACAGAGATGGGCAGTGCAGAAGGCTGCTTCATACGCAAGCGAGGCTACGGGCATGGACATCCGCATGGACGCCCTGCACATAGCATTCCCACTGGACCTGGAAGCCAGGGGACTCTCCGTAAGGCAGGACAGCCTGTGCGACGTAAGCATGGAATCTGCCATCGTAGACCTCGACCTCAGACACATATTCAATAGGAGCATTACCGTAGAGGGCATAGACCTGAGAGGAGGCAATGCCGAGATTACCATAGAGACAAGTACCGAGAAAGACACCACCACCACGACACTACCAAGGCTGACCCTGGACATACGCAGGGTGACGCTGGACGACGTACACCTGTTGCTGTACATGCCCCAGGACAGCATGAGGGTGGAGACATACATCCTGCATGCCATGGCAGGGGACGGGGACATCAGGCTGGACGAAGGCACGTACGGCGTGGGCAGGTTCTCGCTGGATGCGGATTCCCTTGCTTACGACGGACTTACCGTCAAGGACATCGCAATCGAGGCGGAAGACATCCTGTATAGGGACGTGGACACACGCATAGCCGCCAACATCCGCCAACTCCGGATGAAGGAAGGGCACGGCATTGACCTGGGAAACATGGCGTGCGAACTGCTGACAGACACTACGGGGCTATGGGTGAAGGACCTCGAACTGAATACCGCCTGGAGCATGATAACGGGACATGCCGGAATACCGTGGAAAGCACTGCAGGCTGGCAGGCCCGAGACATTGGACCTGAAGCTGCACGCAAGGATAGGGCACGGGGACATACAAGCCCTGCTGGAGGCCCTGGCTCCGGACATGGGCATCATCTCCCTTCCCGAACAACCCCTGACGATAGACGTTGAGACCTGCGGCAATGCAGACAGCCTGGCCCTGAGGCAGGTACAGGCAGCCATACCCACCGTGGCATGCGCAAGCGCAAGCGGAACGCTGACCAACGTGACGGACTCGTTGCTGCGAGGGGCAGACCTGACATGGGAGGTACAGACGGCCGACCTGTCGTGCCTACGAAGATACCTGCCCCCCGGGGGCATAGCCCTGCCGCCCATGAGCCTCACGGCACAGACAAGGCTGGAGGAGATGAGGGACGTGACGGTGGACATGCTACTGCGCGAGAGGCAAGGCAAGGCGAGACTGCTGGCAAAGGCAGACCTAAGCAGGATGGCATACGAGGTAAGGATGAACGTGGACAACATGCAGGTACACGATTTCCTGCCACACGACTCCATATATAGGATGACGGCACGGCTGCAAGCAAGCGGCGAGGGCACCGACATTCTCTCGAAACGCACGAGGCTGAAGGCGAGGCTCTGCTTGGACGAACTGCAATATGCCGGATGGAACACAGGCGACATTAGCCTGGAGGCAAGGCTCAACAAGGGCAACGGTGCCCTGGAACTCTATAGCGACAACGACCTACTCAAGATGCAGGCTTGCCTGGATGCCACCTTGCAGGGCAGGAAGCTGAAGGCTTCGGAGTTCAGGCTGGACATGAGCCACATAGACCTCTACGCCCTACGACTGGCAAGGGACACCCTAAGCGCAAGCATGGTGATGCACGCCGAGGGCAGTTCGGACTTCAAGCAGACGCACAGGCTGGCCTTGAATGCCGAGGCCATGGAACTGGTGCTGAAGGATACCGTCTACCACCCCGTACACCTGGGCATAGATGCCGACCTCTCGCCCGACCACATACAGGCCACAGCCAATGCGGGAGACCTGAGGCTCGACTTCAAGTCAAGGCATGGACTTGACTCTCTCTTGGCAAGATGCGGGGATTTCCTGACAGAACTGAAAAGGCAGACCGACAGCCTAAGCCTGAGGCAGGACACCCTGCGCACGCTGCTGCCGGACACCAGGCTGTACGCAAGGTGTGGAGGCAACAACCCCGTGAGCAACCTGCTGCGCTCTGCCATAGGGTATACGTACTCGGACCTGAACGTAGACCTGACCACCAACCCCACGGATGGCATCAAGGGAGATGCCTACCTCCTCGGACTGAACACGGGAGCCGCCCTGCTCGACACCATATCCCTTGGCATACTGCAGAAGGATGACGTGGTAAGGATGAAAGGAAGGGTAAGAAACGGGCCCAAGAACAGGACCGCCGTATTCGAGTCGGAAGTACTCGCCGAGATAACGCCCACGGGACTGGCAGCCACAGCTACGTTCACGGACGCCAAGGGTACAAAGGGCGTTGACATGGGACTGGAGGCTGACATACTGGGAGACGGAATGAGAGTCCACTTCACCCCACTGAATCCCGTGATAGCATACCGCAAGTTCACCATCAACGAAGACAACTTCATCGAACTCACCAAGGACGGGAGGCTCGAAGCATTGGTAGACCTGCTCGCCGACGACGGCACCGGCGTGCAGATGTTCTCCACCGAGAACCCCGACGCAAAGCAGGACTTCACGCTCAACGTCAACCACCTGAACCTTGGCGAGCTCTCCAGCGTGATGCCGTACATGCCCGAGATACAGGGCTTCCTGCACGGGGACTTCCACCTGATGCAGGCAGACAGCCTGACTACCGTGTCTGCCATGATGGACGTGAAGGGGATGAAGTACGAAGGCACCCCAATGGGAGACATAGGGCTGAATGCAGTCTATTTCCCCAATGCCGACGGCAGCCACTACGTGGACGGCATAGTATCGCACAACGGCACCGAGACGGTCTACCTCTCAGGCAAATACCACGAGAGGGACAAGGCAGGCTACATGGATGCCACGGCCACGCTATCCAACACGCCATTCAGCCTTGCCAATGCCTTCATACCCGAGGGACTGGTGAGACTGGAAGGTGTCGCCAACGGAGAACTGGAGGTGGGCGGACCCGTGGCAAGCCCAATCGTGTCGGGGGACATCACCACCGACTCGCTGGCAATCATCGCCGACGACTACAACGTGAGGCTGAGCGTGCCACGGGGCGTGATAGCCGTGGAGGACAGCCATGTCAGGCTGGACAACATAAAGGCGTACGCCGTGGGCAAGAACCCCCTCGGCATTGACGGGGAGATAGACTTCAGCGTACCAAGCAGGATTGGGCTCGACATACGGCTCGCGGCTGAGAACTACCAACTGATAAACGCACCCAAGACAAGGGATGCCTTGGCATACGGCAAGGTGTACGTCGACCTCGGCACGAGAATCTGGGGAACGGTGGACAACCTGAAGATGAGGGGCAAGCTCAACGTGCTGGGCAACACCGACGTGAGCTACGTGCTGAAGGACTCGCCCATTACCGTGCAGGACAGGCTTGCCGACATAGTGACTTTCTGCGACTTCGCCGACACCGTCAAGACAGAGGCCGTGGAGAACGTCAACCAGAACATCGACATGCAGGTGAACGTTACCGTAGAGCAGGCCGCCATGGCGCATTGCATACTGAGCGAGAACGGACAGGACCGCATAGACCTGCAGGGAGGCGGCGACCTGACGTTCATGTACGACATGCTCAGCGGAATACAGTTGTTCGGACGATATACAATTCAGCAAGGCACCATGAGCTACTCGCTAATGGCAATACCCCTAAACGACTTCCAGATAGCCGGCGGAAGCTACGTGGAGTTCCACGGCAACATGATGAACCCACAGCTGAACATCAAGGCGACCGAGAGGGTGAAAGCCAGCGTCAACGAGGGAGGTGCCTCGCGCAACGTGGCGTTCGACGTGGGACTGGCACTGAGCCAGACACTGGAGGACATGGGACTGGAATTCACCCTCCAGGCCCCAGAGGACATGACCGTGCAGAACGAACTCTCCGCCATGTCGGCAGAGGACAGGGGAAGGTTGGCGGTGACCATGCTCGTGACGGGAATGTACCTGCAGGGCGATTCCGGACTGAAGGGTGGCTTCAGCTATGCCAACACCCTGAACTCGTACCTGCAGACCACCATCAACAAGATAGCCGGACAGGCCCTGAACACCATAGACGTAAACGTGGGCATAGAGAACAAGACCGGAGCGGAAGGCAGCAGCCAGACGGACTACAGCTTCAGCTTCGCCAAGAGGTTCTGGGGCAACCGCTTCAGCATCATCGTGGGCGGAAAGGTGAGCACGGGAAAGGATGCCGTGAACAACGGCCAGACCATCATCGACAACATATCGCTGGAATACAGGCTCGACAAGAACTCCACCAGGTACGTGCGGCTGTACTACGACCGCAACTACGAGTCGATACTGGAAGGCGAGCTGACGGAGATGGGAGCCGGCATAGTACTGCGCAGGAAGTCGGAGAAGATAGGAGACCTCTTCCTGTTCAGGGACAGGAAAAGGAAAGACAGGGAGGAGGTGAAGAGACAATGAAAGCCTATTTGCACCATGCCGCTTGCCTGCTGGCAGCCATCTCGATGGCAGCCTGCTCCACCACGAGGAACATCCCCGAGGACGAACTACTGTACAGGGGCATCAGGAAAGTGGATTTCGGCGAGCATGCCACGGACAGGCAGGACAAGACCGAGGAAGGAGTGATAACGGCCATAGCCGACGCTTACGAGACCGTGGAGGGTGTGCTCAGGGGCAACGCCGACGCCATGCGCGAGGCAGATGCCAAGGAGGCAGGGGACAGCATACGCAAGGCCGACAGGATGGACGAGGAAAACCATGAACTGGCAAAGGACGAGGTGCAGGCCGTACTGGCTTACGCACCCAACGCCGCCCTGATGGGCAGCAGCTACGTCACCCACCCCCTGCCAGTCAGGCTGTGGATATACAACCGCTATGTCAACAGCCAGCACAAGTTCGGCAAATGGATGTTCAGGCAGTTTGCCACCACGCCCGTCTACGTCAGCACGGTCAACCCCAAGGTGAGGAGCATAGTGGCACAGAACACGCTGCGCAACTACGGCTACCTCCACGGCAAGGTGAGCCACGACACGGTAGCCGTGAAGAATCCCAGGGCCGCCAAGATCTCGTATTCCGTACAGCCGGGTCAACTCTTCCACATAGACACCATAAGGTACACAGGCTTCCCTGCCGCCGCCGACAGCATAATACGCTCCGAGATGGGTTCGTCCGCCCTCAGGCAGGGACAGCCCTTCAGGGTGGGCGACCTCGACGCCGAACGCGAGCGCATAGCGACGAGCCTGCGCAACCGCGGCTTCTACTACTTCAGGGCAGGATACATAACCTACAGGGCCGACACCATCATGGTGCAGGGCAAGGTGCAGCTGCAGGTGATGCCCTCGCCAACCACCCCACAGGGCGCACTGAGGCAGTACCACATAGGCAACACGTCCGTCAAGGTGCTGAAGTACGGCGAGTACGCCGCCACGGACAGCATTACGGTGGGGCGCACCCTCTACTCGTACAGCAACGGGGCAAGCCGCAAGCCTCCACTGCACCTCCACGCCATACAGCGGTACGTGCTGCAGAGGCGGGGCGACACCTACAGCCAGAGGATGGAAGAGATAAGTACCGAGCTAATCTCGTCGATGGGCATCTTCTCGTCCCTGAGGCTGGACTTCACCCCACGCGACACCACGGCTTCGTGCGACACGCTCGACATGGAGGTGACCGCCATGCTGGACAAGCCCTACGACACGGAGTTCCAGGGCAACGTGACGTCCAAGAGCAACGGGCAGGTGGGTCCAGGCGTGACCTTCGCCATGTACAAGCACAACGCCTTCCGTGGGGCGGAGACCCTGGGGCTGAAGGCTTGGGGGTCGTACGAATGGCAGACGGGAGCCAACCTGCAAGGCAAGAAGTCGCTGCTCAACTCGTACGAATACGGCATAAGCGCATCGCTCTCCTACCCCAGGATAATGGCGTTCGGACTGGGACGCAAGTACTTCCGCAGGACCATCTCGTCCACCGACTTCGCCATCGACGCCAAGTGGATGAACCGCGCCAACTACTTCGGCCGCGTATCGCTTAGCGCGTCGCTTACCTACAGGATACAGAAGAGGAGGAACATACGGCACGAGTTCACGCCCATCAGCCTCGGGTACGACCAACTGCTGAACAGCACGGCACGCTTCGACTCGATAGTGGCAAGGAACCCTGCCCTGTACGTCTCCATACGCGACCAGTTCGTTCCCTCCATGGAGTACACCTACACATGGTCGGCAAGGAAGCACCACCCGCGTACGGTGAAGGTGAACGTCAAGGAGGCAGGGGCCGTCACGTCCGCCATCTACGCCATCGGGGGCAAGGGCTTCACCCAGCCGGGCAAGCAGCTCTTCGACGTGCCCTTCGCCCAGTTCATCAAGGCCTCCGCCCAGTACACCCACCAGTTCCCCCTCACCAAGCGCAGCAGCATAGCCACCAGGGTGTTCGGAGGCTTCGTATACAGCTACGGCAACGCTACGGCGGCCCCGCTGGGCGACCTCTTCTCGGTGGGCGGGGCCAACAGCATAAGGGCATTCGCCATACGCAGCATAGGCCCGGGCTCCTACCATCCCGCAAGCAGCGAGTACTCGTACATCGACCAGATGGGCGACGTCAAGCTGGAGGCCAACGTCGAATACCGCTTCCCCATCATAGCCAACCTGTACGGAGCCGTCTTCCTGGACGCAGGCAACGTATGGCTCATACGCAACGGCGACACCCAGCCCGGGGGCAAGCTGACCCTCTCGGGATTCGGCAAGGAGATAGCCCTCGGCACGGGAGCTGGCATCAGGTACGACCTCGACTTCCTCGTCCTGCGCTTCGACGTCGGCGTGGGACTGCACTCCCCTTACGATACGGGCAAGGGCGGATACTACAACATGCCCTCGTTCGGCAAGTCGCTCGGCTACCACTTTGCCATCGGATACCCCTTCTGACCTGCCATCCCCGAGGGGGCGGGGGCCCGGGGCGGACGGGAAATCCGCCCCCCGGGACGTCATTTACAACCAAGTTGCAAACCTTCCTTCGTAACTTTGCAGCCGTAAACCACAAAAACGTACAATTCGTCATGCAGGAAATACTGGAACTCATCAACGGCATGTCGCCGTACCTACTGCTCGGATTCCTCCTGGCAGGCCTGATGCACTCGTTCATCCCAGGCAAGTATCTCACCCGCCACCTCTCAAGCCCCGACTTCCGCTCCGTGCTGAAGGCTGCCGCCATAGGCATACCTCTCCCGCTGTGCTCGTGCGGAGTGATACCCACCGCCATGTCGCTGAGGAAGGAAGGCGCCTCCAAGGGGGCGGTAACCTCCTTCCTGATAGCCACCCCGCAGACGGGCGTCGACTCCATCCTGGCCACATACAGCCTCATGGGACCTGCGTTTGCCTTCGTACGCCCACTGGCAGCACTCGTGGCCTCGCTCGCCGGCGGAGGGCTTGTCAACTGGCTGGCGAGCGAGAGGAGAGCCAGGCTTGCCCCTGCCGTCCCGGGCGGGGAGGAGGAGGAAGGCGAAGCCAAGCCATGCGCCCATGCCACCCGCCACGGTAGCCTGCGGAGCAAGATGCAGGAAGCCCTGCGCTATGCCTTCGTGGAAATGATGCAGGACATAGGCAAGTGGCTCGCCATAGGCATCCTGGTGGCAGGCGTGATAACGATAGCCGTGCCCGACGACGTGTCCGACGTCTTCAGGGGCAGCACCACGGCCTCGATGCTCCTGGTGCTTGCCATCTCCATTCCGATGTACCTGTGCGCCACGGGCTCCATACCCATAGCCGTAGCCCTGATGCTGAAGGGGCTCACCCCCGGTGCCGCCATGGTGCTGCTGATGGCAGGCCCTGCCTGCAACATGGCATCTATCCTCGTGGTAAGGAAGGTGCTCGGAATGCGCACGCTATGCGTATACCTTACCTCCATCATCGTCTGCTCGGTTGCCTTCGGCTGCCTCATCGACTGGATGCATTTCGGCGGGATGGCAAACTTCCTGCCGCTTTCCGCTGCAGGGGGCGGATGCTGCGAGGAGACGGCAGGATGGTTCCAGTGGGCTTGCACCATACTGCTGGCGGCACTGCTGGTACATGCCCTCGCATTCCCCCACGGGTCGCACGACTCATGCACATGCTGCTGCCATGAAGGAGAACCACACAATGCCCGTACCTACCACGTCGTGGGCATGACATGCCACCATTGCTGCAGGGCGGTGGAGAATGCCCTGGAGGCACTGCCTACCATAGAGGAAGCCCATGCCGACCTGCACAATGCGTGCGTCACGGTGGAGGGAGACGCCACGGAAGAGGAAGTAAGGCAGGCCGTGGAGTCCCTTGGCTTCGGATGGGAGGACGGTGAGCGGTGAGCTATGAGAGACCCCCTCAGCCCCCCTGTTTAGGGGGACAGAGGGGGTCTGCTCACTCCGTGCGGATGCTGTCCATGGGGTTCATCATGGCCACACGCCAGCACTGAGCCGCCACGGTGAGAAACACTACGCTGCTCACGACGATGAGGGCCACGGGGAAGAGCCACCAATGGATGGGGGTATGCTCGGCGAAGCCTTCGAGCCAAAGGGCACCCATGCGGTAGGCAACGGGGGCGGCAATCAGCATCGACACCACGAGCGGCCATGCATAGCGGCCCGTGAAGAGGGCCAGCACCTCGCCCACCGTGCTGCCCATCACCTTGCGGATGGCTATCTCACGACGGCGGTACTCCGTTTCGAACATCGTGAGGCAGAAGACACCGATGAGCGTGATGAGGATGCAGAGCAAGGAACTGAGCTGTATTTGACGGATGAAACAGTTCTCCTCCTTGTAGGCGGTCTCCAGACACTTGTCATAGAAATGGACGGTGGGGTGTCCTCCTGTAGCGAAACGAGTCACCACCTCCTCCACCTGACGGCGCGTCTGTCGCATATCTACCCCCGGTGCCATGCGCACCGACATCTTCCTGCAGGCTGTCCATCCGGCATAGCGCGGGCCGAACACTACGAACGCCATGGGTGAATTGCTGTTGTCCATGCGGGTAGAAAATACACGCACATTCTTGCAGACACCCACCACAGGCAGGTCTTCTGGCACAAGCGGTTGGTCCACCTTGACCCAGGGATAGGCCTGGAGCATGGCTTCGTTGACGATATAGACATCCCCGTCCTGCTCGCGGAAATCGCGGCCTTCCACCACTTCTATGCCCCAGGTGCGCAGGAACTTCCAATCCACCGGTATGGACGTAAAGTTGCACATCTGCTCGCGGCTGCCTCTGCCCCATTTCATGCACAGGTCACCCTCTCCGAGAAAATTCATCGAATAGGTCACAGAGGCCACACCGGGCAGTTTCTCCAGCTCCATGCGCAGCGAAGCGTGTTTCTCCACAGGCACCATGTCCGCCAATTCCGACACCAGGAGGCTGTCCTTGTCATAGCCGTAGGCCGAATGGTAGATGTAGTGGCTCTGGCTGTAGATGATGCCGATGAAGGAAGCCATCACCAGGGCAGCACACAGTTGCAGGCCCACCAGCCATCCGCGTAGCTTCCGTCCCTGGGGAGAGAGCCCAACGCGCCCCTTCATGGCAGCTACAGGGGCAAACGAGGTGACATATCGGGTACTGTAGGCTGTAGAGAGGAGTCCCACCATCACAGCCACGCCCAGCACGGAAGCCACCAGCGGCAGGTTGTCGTCCAGCAGGATACTGCCCGTGAACATGGTTGCCGTCGAGTCCACCTTGCTGAACAGATGTACCAGGAAGAGAGCCACTACAGCGGCCAGGAGGCTCACGGCCGCCCCTTCGGCCCACATCTGTACGCGCAGTCGCCAGAGGCTCTCTCCCATCACCTTGCGCAGGATGACAGAGCGCACCCGCATGGGAGCCTGTGCCATGGAGAAGTTGGCATAGTTGAGCACACACACCACGAACAGCAGCACCAGCGTGAACTCCAGCATGTAGAGCGCCTTGCGGTTGCCCTTGTCCGTCTCCGGGTCATGTCCGCTGAAATAGGTCTCATCCAGAGGGACTGCCTCGGCATGAAGCTTGGAGGCTTCAGCCCTGTCCTCGTCGGAGAAATCCCTTCCGCCGGCAGCGGCCCAAAACTCGTAGAAGCGCAACAGGAAATCGTCCAGCAGGGTGGGGATCGCCTCCACATCCACGTTTTCACCCAGACGGATGAAGCAGCGATAGTTCCAGTTGCCAAACTCGTACCGGTTCTCCGTTCCCATGCCCCTGTAGACGGCGTTCTTGAGGACACAGTTGTCGGGGAAGTCGCGGTACACTCCCTTCACCGTGACCGTGCGGCGCTGTCCGTCGGAGAAGGCCATCTCCTGGCCGGCCACGTCCTCGCGCCCATAATACTTCATGGCCAGCGAGGCCGGGATGACGACACCTGTGTCGGAAGGCTCGAAGGTGAGGGTGCCATCCACGCGCTGCGCTCCGAAAACCTCCAGGGTATGTCCGTTTTCCGCATAGCAGGGCACGCTGATGACACTCCCATTCTTGTCAGCCATCACGTCCCCGTCCGTCCTCAGATAGGCCACGCCCTCCACCTGCGGCAGTTCTGTGAGGTATTCACACATGGGGCGTGGCAGGGTGGGAATCCATTTTCCCTCCCCGAACATGCCGCACGTACTCACGCGGCATATATGCTGATAGCCGGGGATTCCGTGGTTATACTGTGCGCTGTAGATTACCTGCGTGAGTATGATATAGCCTCCCGCCACAGCCAGCACGATGCCCATGAAGTTGAGCAGGCAGGCCATCGTGTGGCGACGCCACAAGTATAATAATGTCTTCATATCATTCATGTGATTAGGGTTCATTACAGGACGGTGTTATCTACCACCTCACCGTCAAAGAGGTTGATGATACGGTCGGCATAGGCCGCATCGTGCTGCGAATGGGTCACCATGACGATGGTGCTTCCCTCGGCATGCAGATTAGAGAGCAGTTCCATCACCTCCAGTCCGTTCTTGGAGTCGAGGTTGCCCGTGGGTTCGTCGGCCAGGATGAGCCTGGGTCTGCCCACCACGGCGCGGGCTATGGCCACACGCTGCTGCTGACCGCCCGAGAGTTGCTGCGGGTAGTGCCCGGCCCGCTGGCTCAGGTTCACCTTTCGCAGGATGTCGAGTACACGCTCGCGGCGTTCCTTCCTGCATATGCCCAGATAGCGCAGCTGCAGGTCGATGTTCTCCTCCACCGTGAGTTCCTCGATGAGGTTGTAACTCTGGAACACGAAACCGATGCGCCCCTTGCGGAAACGCGTGCGGTCCTTCTCTCGCAGATGGCCCACCTCCTCGCCGTCGAGGTAATATTTGCCGCCGGTAGGGTTGTCGAGCAGTCCCAGGATGCTGAGCAGCGTGGACTTGCCACATCCGCTGGGCCCCATGACGGCAACAAATTCGCCGTCCTTCACTTCAATGTTCACTCCGTTGAGTGCCGTGGTTTCCACCTCTTCCGTGCGGAACACCTTTGTTAGGTTTTCAGTCCTTAGCATATTCTCTTTTATTTTTCTTGTTTGAATGCAGTTATAATTCTGTCCTTGTTCCTTATAATGTATTATTTATTTCACCACCACTTCCTCGTTGTCGCCGAAGGCCTCGTAGCCGCTGGTTATCACCTGCTCGCCCGGCTCCAGTCCGCTGAGCACCTCATAGTACTGCGCGTTCTGGCGGCCTATGCTGATGGTGCGGCGGTAGGCGGTGCGGCCTTGCTTGTCGAAGACGAAGATCCAGTTGCCGCCCGTGCTCTGGAAGAAGGTGCCGCGCGGCACCATGACGGCCTGCTCGGGTTTGCCCAGCTCCAGGTTGAGGTAGAAGTTCTGGCCTATGCGCAGGTTGTCGGGGCGGTCGTCCTGGAAGACCAGGTCGGTGCGGAACTTGCCCTCCCTCACCTCAGGATACACCTTGCGCACCCGTAGGTTGTAGGTGGTGTCGCCGCGCTCCAGCGTAGCGGTGAGCCCCGTGCGCACACGGTCGATATAGTGTTCGTCGATATTCGCCTCCACCTTGAAGTCGCTCAGGTCGTTGATCTGCCCCACCTTGAAGCCGGCCGAGATGCTCTGTCCCAGCTCCACGTCGAGCAGTCCCAGTTCGCCATCGATGATGGAGCGCACCTCCAGCCGTTCCCTCCGCTGGCGCACCAGCAGCACGTTGCGCCGCATGTTCTCCAGGTTGTCCTCCATCTGGTCCATCTGCACCGAACGGTAGATGCTGTCCTGCTGCAGACGCTGCTGCACCAGGTCGTACTTCTGGCGTGCCAGTTCGTAGTCCTCGCGGCTCTGCAGGCACTCCTCGCGGCTCATGAGCCGCGAGGCATAGAGGCGTTCGCGCTGCTTCATGGCACGCTCCTTGCGCTGTATGTCGGTGGCAAGGGTGGCCAGTTCGGTGCGGTTGGCGAGCCTGTCCTGCTGCATGGCCACCTGGGTGTTGCGCAGCAGGTTCTGCTTCTCTGCCAGCTCAGCCTCGGCATTCAGTATCTGCAGGTCGAGCCCGCTGTTCGACAGGCGCAGGATGACATCGCCCTTCTTCACACGCGTGCCTTCCTCCACCACTTTCTCCCTGACGATGCCGCCCTCCTCGGGCGAGAGCTGCACCACCTGGATGGGAGCCACCCTTCCGCTCACGCGCACATAGTCGTAGAACTGCCCCTCCACTACGGTGCTCACCGTAATCTCGTCCTTTTCCACCCTCACCGTGCTGGCATGATTGCCCAGCACTAACCACAGCAGCGACAGCAGCACTAAGCCGCCCGCCACCACGTATGGCACATGCTTGGGGCGTAGCCCCTTCTTCCTTTCTATTATTCTGTCCATAACGGCATACCTTTATAATAATTGAGAATCCTTGTAAGGTAATAGTTCTGCAGGCGGCTCTGCAGCAGCAGGGCACGGCTCTGTAGGAGCGTCACCGCTGCCGTCTGCACGTCGATGGCAGAGGCCAGCCCTTCCTCGTACTTCTGCCGGGTGAGGCACGATGCCACGCTGTCGGCCTCCACGCGTGCGGCGGCCTTGCGCATCTCCATGCAGCTGTTGCGATGGTCGGACGCCGTCTGCTCGACGAGCACACGCAGGTCGTCCCGTTTCTGAGCGAGGGTCTCACGCGCACGCTCCACGTTGTTCCGCTGCCGCCTTAGATTGGCAAACAGCCCGAGGCTGTTGAACAGCGGGATGGATACCGAGGCATACACATACTCGCCAAGGTTGTTGCGGAACTGGCTGCCGAAGCCGGATGCCCCCCTGACATCTACCTGGCGAAAGTAACTGGTGGATATGCCCGCACCCAACGAGATTGATGGGAAGAAGGCCCCGCGTGCCGAACGCAGGCCAAGGCAAGCCGCCTTGAGGCTGTAGCCTGCCATCAGTACCGACGGGTTCCACGCACATGCCTGCTCGTAGAGTTCCCCCGCATAGCAGACCACTGGGGGAGACGATGGCAGGGCAGCCGTATCGAGCACCAAGGGCTCGTCCACGGGAAAGTTCATCGTCGTCCTCAAGGCAAGCAGGGCATTGGAGAGCAGCCCCTCCTGGCGCGTCACCTCGCAGTCGTCCGCGGCGTACGTGGCACGCATCTGTGCCGTGTCGGCCTCGCTGCGCAGGCCTACCTCCACCATGGCGCGCGACTGCACCAGCAGAGCCTTGCTCTCCTCCCGCTTCTGGCGGGCCAGCCGGAGCGCACCCATCTGGTAGACAGCGTCCACATACTGCCTGAGCACCTGCTGCGCCACCAGCTCCTTCTGGGCCAGCACCCCCTGCCGCCCCATGAGCACAGAGGCACGGGCGGCATGAAGGGCGTTGTACCGCTGCAGGCCGTCGAACACAGGCAGGGAGGCCGAAACGCCGTAATTGTTGTAGAAAGTACTGACCGTGGTGTACGTGTTGGTCTCAGGGTCGATGGCACGCCCGAAGTTCACCTGCCCGCTAACGCTTGCTCTAAGCGATGGCAGGAAGGCACCTGCCGCACGCATGCGCTCTGCCTCGTAGTCGGCGAGGCCGAGCTTGCCCGTGCGAACTTTGCGGCTGTGCTCCACGGCATACTGCATGCACTGGTCGACCGTCCACACGCTCTGCGCCGGGGCGGCGGCCGACAGCAGGGTCCATGCCATGAATAGTAATCGCTTCCTTCGTTTCATTGTCGTTTGCTTGTAGTAGGATTATTGCTTTTTCCACGGCAAAGTTACGCCTCATCCCCTGCTCCCGCAAGGAAAAAATGCCCTGCAGGCCGCCGACGGCAAAATATTTCTTCCACATTGTATGAAAATCATACACCCATATATGCTCCCGTCCCGGATAATATGCGTAACTTTGCAGCGCACATGGAAAAAAACACCTATATGGAGAAATACGGAAAGATACTTGCCGTGGATGACAATGCCGCCATCCTAACCGCACTAAGGTTCTGCCTGGGAGGCGCATTCCAGGACGTAGTCACCATCAGCGACCCAGGCAAGATAATACCCACGATGGAAAAGGACAGCTTTGGCGCCGTGCTGCTCGACATGAACTTCACCCTGGGCGTGAACACGGGACAGGACGGGCTGCTGTGGCTGAGGGCCATCACGAAGAAGTTCCCGCACATCCCCGTAGTGCTCCTAACGGCATACGGCGACATCGGACTGGCCGTGAAGGGTATGAAGGAGGGTGCTGCCGACTTCATGACTAAGCCGTGGGACAACAACAAACTGATAGGCGTGCTGCGAGACGCCATCGACAGAAGCCGCAAGGTGGCTCCACTGGAGGAAGTGACCACCGACTATGTACACAAGGTGGTGGAGCGATGCGACGGCAACATCAGCGAGGCCGCCAAGCTGCTGGGCATCACCCGGCAGACTCTGTATGCAAAGATGAAGAGGCCATGACCATTACGCTGACACATACACATCTGTGGATACTGCTGGCCGTCGCCTTGACGGCAACTTGCTACATAGTTCGCCACCAACGTAGGCTAAAACGACGCGCCCACCTGATGCGCGAGGCAATGCGCAACCACGACTTCACGTTCAGCCTGCCCGTGGTGGGATGGTTGCCGGGAGAACGAGCCTTGCTGCGCACCCTCAACGCCTTGGGGCATGACATGCGCATGCTGGTGGCACGGAACGAGGTGGAATCGTGGCAACGGCTCACTCGCGTGCTGACGCATGAGATAATGAATGCCACGGCACCAATATGCAGCATCAGCCAGACACTACTGGAAAATCCGCCCTCGAAAGCCTCGGAATACAAGGAAGGCATCCTCACCATCCACGACATATCACACCACCTCTATGCCTTCGTGGAAAACTACCGCAAGCTGACACAGATCCAGAAGCCCTGCCGAACGGCCGTGGACCTGAACGCCTTTGCAGCCAAGATACGCACTACGAACACATCGCTAAATTGGAAAATGGAGATTCCGCAGGATACCATCGTGCTGACGGACGAGCAGATGCTAACGCAGGTGGTGCTAAACCTCGTGAAAAACGCAGTGGAGGCAGAGGCTGACACGATATGCTTCCAATGGACGGATTCCCTGCTGGTGAGCAACGACGGCAAGAACATCCCGGCAGAGGTGAGCCGCAACATCTTCGTCCCATTCTTCACTACCAAGCCACAAGGCTCAGGCATCGGGCTTCCCCTCTCGCGCCAACTCATGATTTACCAGGGAGGAGACCTCACGCTACTTGACCCTCCGGTGGCGGGCTACCACGTCACATTCTCGATTTCGTTGCAAACAGCCAACTAACCGCCGTCTTACCCGGAGGCTGCCCGGGATAGCCGTAGCTGACCATGCTGCACAAAGCTACCCAGCCCCCTATCCCATCTTGGCAAGGAAACGCTGGCGGTCGACGATGAAGCGGACATGACTGCCACTGCCGAGAAGCCTGCCCTCGCCGTCGTGCGCCTCTATGTCGAAACTGAGTTTCCTGCCCTCCACAGCCGTCAGCCGTGCCGTGGCAGTAACGGAGGCTCCCGGGGGAGTAGGCATCAGGTGGCTACTGGATATTTGTCCGCCTACCGTAGTGCAACCTTCAGGCAGGCTTCCCGCAACAGCCATCATGGCGGCATTCTCCATGAGGGCAAGCATGGCAGGGGTAGCCAGCACACCAAGGTCGCCGCTACCTACGGCCTCTGCCAACTTGTCGTGGGTTACGAGCATGGAGGAAGTATGTGTCAATCCTATTTCCATGATTTCATTTCTTTCCAAGTTCACTATCAATCATTTTCCAACGCGCCTTGCAAGAGGGTCACCCGCGACGTTAAGGTTTCCACCGGCACCACTTTCGGGTACGAAGTTTACTATCCTGCCCTCCCTGGACACCACAAGCGTCTGTCCCGTCAGGGAGGCACGCTCCAGCAGGCGTCTATGGGCAAGCACGATACCCTCGTCTATCTTGCGCTGCATGTCCATAATGTCCTTGTCGTTCATTCGTCCAAGCCCTCCTGCTGCTTTGAATAGAGTTGTTCGAGTCGTGAATAACGTTGCTTGTCGAAAATCTCCACCTTGTCCAAGGCGTTGCCGCTCGCAACCTTCACGGCAGGGCAATCGCTGTTGTCATACAGTGCCCAATGGTCGCACACGGGCATGTAGAGCCTGAAGAGGTTCTGCAACCCAGCCTCATAGCGGCGCAGTATCACGTCGGTCGGTATGTTGTGGCCGCCAAGGCTCACCCTCTTGGCAACCCTGAGTATAGCCTGCTCGGGCGTACTGAGCGAGAAGAAGAGCAAGGTGACGAAATACCCTCTCCTCTTGGCCTGCTGAATGAGCTTGACGTACGAGCGTGTGGCAAGGGTGGTCTCGAAGGCGAATGTCTCCCCTTCCTTGAGCAGGTGTATGATGCGGTCTATCATGAGCCTGCCAGCCTGTATAGCCACTCCCTCGGGATTGAACGGGGATAGCCCTGCTGCAATCTCGTCGGCATTGACGAACTCCCTGCACTTGAGCATCTCCGGCAGGACGGTGAACGATGCCGTGGTCTTGCCGGCACCATTGCAACCTGCTATGATGTATAGATTCATGTTGGCAGGCCTTTTCTGCGCTCGGCCAAACCCGAACAGGCCAGGCTTTTCCTCTCGCCTGTCATTGGAAGCATTGGGTTTATTCTGTTCGTTCATTGTGTATATCGTTAATGTACATAAGTTTCCTATTCACGTGGCTACGCACCGGCAGCCAACACTATTCGAGGGGAGTGCCACGCAGCAGGTCGGGCCTTAGCCTCCTGGTACGCTCGATGCTCTGCTGGAGCTCCCATTCCTTGATTCTCGCCTCGTGCCCCGAGAGAAGCACGTCGGGAACCCTGCCCCAATCCTTGTACTCGGCGGGACGTGTATATACGGGAGCCGCCAGAAGATTGTCCTGAAACGAGTCTGACAAGGCACTCTGCTCGTCTCCGATGGCACCCGGGAGTATGCGGACGATGGCATCCGTCATGACGGCAGCCGCCAGTTCCCCGCCCGTCAGCACGTAGTCGCCAATGCTGACCTCCTTGGTTATGAGGTGCTCCCTCACCCGGTAGTCGATACCCTTGTAGTGCCCGCACAGTATGATGATGTTGCCGCACAGGCTTAGCTTGTTTGCCATGGGCTGGCTGAACTGCTCTCCGTCGGGTGTGGTGAATATTACCTCGTCGTAATGCCGCTCACTCTTGAGCTGGCTGATGCAACGATCTATAGGCTCGCATTGCATCACCATGCCTGCAAATCCACCAAAGGGATAGTCGTCCACACGGCGCCACTTGTCGAGCGTATAGTCGCGGAGGTTGTGGACATGTATCTCTACGAGTCCCTTCTTCTGTGCACGACCTACTATGGACTCCTTGGTGAAGTTCTCAAGCAATTCGGGCAATACGGTTATTATGTCTATTCTCATTCTTCGTAATGTTATGATATGTATTGCGTAACGCTATTATTGCGTACTGGATTTATTGAGTACTGCTATGTGTCTACCTGTCTCCGAGCACTTGCGTCCGACCCACCTGTGACTATGGAAAATGCTAATCCACAAGCCCCACAATCTCACGCACGGACTTGAAGCCATGGCGGTCGAGATACTCGCCTATTCCCTTGGCTACCTTTACGGTTATCGCAGGGTCAACGAAGTTGGCGGTACCTATCTCTACTGCCGTTGCCCCGGCAAGGAGGAACTCGATTGCATCGGTTGCTGAACTTATGCCTCCAAGCCCTATGACGGGAATGCTTACGGCATGTGCCACCTGATACACCATTCTCAGGGCAACTGGCTTGATGCACGGACCGCTCAATCCACCAGTACCTATGCTGAGCACCCTCTTGCGCCTCTCGGCATCTATCGCCATGCCCATAAGGGTATTTATCAGGCTTACCGCATCCGCACCGGCATCCTGCACGGCAAGGGCGATGTCCGTTATGCTCGTCACGTTGGGCGACAGTTTCACTATCAGCGTCTTGCCGTATGCCTTCCTGACGGCTTTCACCACGCTGGCAGCCCCTTCCGTCGTGGTACCGAAAGCCATTCCACCATGCCTTACGTTGGGACACGATATGTTCAGCTCAATGGCAGGGATTGCCTCCAACTGTCCAATCCTGGCAGCACACTCGGCATAGTCCTCGGGCGTATTGCCAGAGACGTTCACTATCATGTTGGTGCCAATGTCCTTGATGCGTGGATAGATGTTGTTGCAGAAGTAGTCTACTCCCTTGTTCTGGAGTCCTACGCAATTGAGCATTCCACGTGCCGTCTCCGCCATGCGCGGATATGGGTTTCCCTCGCGCTGATGCAGGGTAGTACCCTTCACTATCACGGCACCTATCTCTTCGAGGTTCACGAAATCCTGGAACTCCAGCCCATAGCCGAACGTTCCACTTGCCGTCATCACGGGATTGCAGAGCCTGAGCCCTGCCAAGTCTGTAGTCAGATCTGCCATTTTAGTCTGTTTATGTTAAATACCGGCCCTTCCTTGCACACGCATAAATGCCCGTCTATGGTGTCCTCGACACAGCATAGGCAAGCACCAACTCCGCAAGCCATGACATTCTCAAGGCTCACCTCGCACTCTGCCCCAACGGACCGTGCGTACCTTGCCACGGCCTTCATCATTGGACCTGGACCGCATACAGCTATCCTGTCAAAGACATTCTGTCCGAGCACGCTGTGGTTCGTGACAAGCCCCTTCTCGCCTTCAGAACCATCCTCAGTGGTGATGTACACGTCGCCCAATGTACGGAAGATATCTGTCAACATCAAGTCCGATGCACGTCTTGCCCCAAGCAGGAAGGAAGGCTTCTGCCCTGCCTCCACCATGACCTTGCCCAGAAACAAAAGTGGGGCTATGCCCACTCCTCCCCCTACCAACAGCATCCGCTCTGACGAATCGGAAGGCAACGTAAAGCCATTGCCCAAAGGGAGCACGGCGTTCAGGGTATCGCCAGGCTTCAGGGCAGCAAGGCTACGAGTGCCGTCACCCACCATCTGTACCAGGAACCATACTTCGTTTCTCTCCCTGTCGACGTTGTTTATACTGATAGGCCTGCGCAGGTATGTCTCCTTGCTTAGGTCCATGCGCAACTGCGCAAACTGACCTGGTAGCATTTCTGGCAGACACCCCTTGAGATTTGTTGCCTTGACAAGCAAGAAACGACCTTGTAGGGGTGTCACCTCCGCTACACTCAAGTCCAATATATACTTCATTACATTATCTATATTATAATTGGTATTGCGAAGATATGAAAAAATCCCAAGACTCCATACATGGTGGTGGGATTTTTTTCGGCAGCAAGCATCATTTGATTCCAGAGCTGTTCTATATATTGGAAGATGCTATATTTATTGGAAGACGTTCTATATATTGGATTGGGACAATCGTGTTGGCATAGCACAGCAGACGCTTCCCTTTAGAGAGAGATGATATTGGCATAGCGACCTATTTAAGGGTTGTTGCACAAATTCGAGAATTGCAACCAGTCCTACAAATTTCCTCCCTCACTCGAACCAGCAGAACATCTCCCCCTGGAAGAGGAGGGTATGCAAGTAAAAAGAGCATAAATTAACATGTACATGAAGGCATCCATGAATATAGCAATACCCCTTCACCATTACCATGGGTAATGGGCATCACAACAACAGGATCAGGCGAAGAAAGTCTCGAACGTACCATCGTCGTAGAATACCCTTATCTCAGTTATCTTGCGCTGCGGTTTGTCAACATATTTTACTATTTCGTGGATTGGTTGTGAAACGGATGCTGCCGTAGCATCGGAAGAAAACATGTCCTGCTGCACACCTGTCACATTGCGAGAGCCATTGTCGTCAGGCTGTTCGCCAATACTAACATCACCACCCGAAGTACCAGAATGCTTCTGGAGCATCTCTCCCTCGCCAAACATCAACCAAAGAATGTTCACCTCGGGGAACCTCTCATGTATGGCATTGACGAGATTGTTGGTCGGACGCGTGCGTCCAGTGAACACGCTCGATAGAGTTCCTTCTGCTATGCACAGTTCGCTGGCGAACTCCTTCTGGGTCATTTTTTTGCTTTCCATTAGTTGACGAATACGATCCTTCATAAGCCTACTTATAAGTGAAAAAGTGGTAGATACCTTGTATTTTGCTTTATAAACCGTGTGCAAAG
>SFXD01000106.1 GCA_004559785.1 bacterium
CCAGGTGGAAGTGATGATCGTGGTGCTGCCCTTGGTGTTTTCCTTGCCGATACTTGTTGGCAGGCTTGCTCTTTTCGACTATGTGTTTCTGGCGTTCTACCTCATGTATTATGTGCTGACCTACATCACACATCCCGAGAACGAGATTTTCCTCAACAAGTTTGCCTTCGAGTGCCTCTGCCTCGCCTTGCCAGGCTATATCGTGGGGAGGTTGATGGAAATAGACAAGTATTTCAATACTTTTGCATTGCTCTCTGCCATCTGCGTGCTTGTCAACGTGGCGTACTTTGTGGTGTATGCGCAGTCGGCAAAGAATATGTCAGAGATAGCGGGCGACGACAACATGAGGACAGCCTATATGGCATTGCCTCATGTCGTGATGATGGCGTGGGTGGCGATGCGTAGGTTCAACATAGTAGCCATCGTACTTACGTTCATGGGCATGGCATTCCTGCTTTCCTGTGGTACGCGTGGTCCCCTGTTCTGTGCAGGTACGTTCTGCATTCTATACTTTGTCTTTTTCATGAACTTTAGGTATGCCATGGCCATCAAGTGTGCAGTATGTGTGATAATGTTAGTCTCTATTCTGTTTTTCCATGAGATAATGTCCTTCATAGCTTACTGGTTTACCGACATGCAACTCAGTACTCGTATCATCGAGAAGGTACTGTCGGGAGATATAGGCGGTGACTCGGGCCGAGGCTGGCTACGTGGCCTGGTATGGCGCAACATTGACGTGCATGGAGACTTCTTTGGCTTGGGTATGCTCGGCAGCAAGGTCTATGGCGTAATCTATCCCCATCAGGTGATGCTCGACTTCATCTCGACATTTGGGTATGTGCTGGGTACGCTATTGCTGCTGGCACTGTTCCTACTGATAGGGTGGTCTTTGTGGCTGACCCGAGGAACCGACAACCAGAAGTTCCTGCTTTTGTTGGTTACGGTAGGTCTGCTGAAGCTGTTCCTTAGCAGTTCCTTTGTGTTCGAATTGTTCTTCTTCATCCTGGTCGGTTATTGCGTCAGGCAGATTTTCGACCACAGGCAAACAGCATATATCCAATGACAGGTTTACGGGGTATCATCGAAAGGTCGCATAGGCAGGTCGCCAATCTCGGTGTCTATTTTATGGCATCGCTGGTGCCGATGGTCCTGTCTCTTGCAGCCAATCCGCTCCTTGCCAGTAACCTGTCTCCGGAGGATTATTCCATAATAGGCTACTATTCGGCATTCACTGTCCTGTTCACTCCGTTCGTGACGTTTTACCTGCTCAATTACTATACGAAGAGATATTACGAACTCACTCCCGACCGCAGGAACATACTCAGGGGGACCCTTGTCAGGGCTCTGTCCACCTTCTCCTTCTTGCTTGCCGCCCTGTCGCTTCTCTTCCTTTACATATACATGTCATTCTTCAATGCCGAGTCTGAGATAAGGTTCCTTCCATACGCCCTTCTTGCCAATGTAAGCATTCCTCTCACGGGAGTCTATTCCCTGGCCTTGGTAGACTATAGGATGAGGCGCGACAGCAAGGGCTTCTTCCGCCTTTCCGTCTGCAATGGCGTCCTTGGCGTTGCGTTGGCGTTGCTGCTCGTCGTGGTCTTCAGGCTTGGAGCCTTCGGAAGGCTTTCCGCCACATCCCTTGCTGCCCTTTTGGTATTCCTGTTTCTTATGTACCGCAACCGGGATGTGTGGCGTATGCCATTTGGGTGGGACATACTTTGGAAAAGTGTGAGATTCTGTTCGCCGTTGGTAGTGGCAGCGATGTTGGGCTTCTTCAGCAACGGTTACGACAAGGTCATGCTCGAACGGAATGGCGATTTGCATTCCCTCGGCATCTACACCGTGGGGTTCTCCATTGCCAGTTACATAAGCGTATTTTCCAATTCCATCAACGACACTTTCCAGCCCGACATCTTCGAGAGCGTGGTGAGCAGGGATTTCCGCAGGTGTTTTCGTTTCGTCCTGCTGAAGCTGTCACTCATGACAGTATTGGCAGCCCTGTTCATATTGGTTTCTCCGCTCGTTGTCAGGATTCTCACGGCAGGCAGGTACATGGAGTCGTTGCCATACGCCAACATAATAGCACTTTCCTCCATCACATCTATGATGTACTACAGCATGAGCCAGGTAACTATAGCGTTGGGCTACACCTATGTCACGCTTGCCAACAAGGTCTTGGGCAGCGTCTTGAGCATAGCGTCGTTTTATTTCCTGATTACTCGTTTTGGGGCTACGGGTGCTGCATGGGGAACAGTACTCAGCTATCTCTACTTTTTCTTGGGAAATGTGTTGATGGTAGCCATTGTTCATAAATGTCACAGAAGATGATGAAGATAGGAATCCTTACATTGCATAGGCCTGCCAACTTTGGGGCAAACCTTCAGGCGTATTCCACCTACAGGTATCTCTTGCGCCGTGGGTGCGAGGTAAAGGTCATTGATTATGTGCGGGACAGGGATTGCTTGTACCGCAGCGTTATCCCTGCCGTGCAGATGCAGGCACACACGCATTTCGTGGAGACCCTCTTGCCGTTGACGCGTCAGGTAAGTAGCGTCCAGGCCCTGCGGGATTTAGTGTACGAGGAACGTTTCGACATGGTTCTCATAGGTGCTGATGCCGTGTGGAGCATGCCCAAGTCTGATAACGTCTATTTTGCGCAATGGCTCTTCTCGGACGTAAGGATAAGTGGCACTAAGGTTGCAAGCCTTGCCCCTGCCCACATGGGGGATGGCTTTATGGGACTTTCCGCAGAGGCTCGCAACGACATTGGGCAAAGTCTCAGGCAGTTCCATTACGTTACTGTCAGGGACAGGTGGACTCGCCTTGTTGTCAACCGCGACATATTCGGTTCACAGCCATTTGTCAAGGAGATTTGTCCCGACCCCGTTTTCACGTTGCAGGACTCCCTCGCCGGTGTCCCATGGCAGTCCAATGGGCAGGTCTCGAAAGGGTATTACCTGATGACGCTGCCTCCAGACTGGGGGGGCGGCAGGCTGTTTGGCAAACGCAGGAAATGGTGGTTCAAGAAGTTCCGTAGCCTTGTCAACGGGGCAGGATATGCGCTTGTAGAGGCACCTTTGCCCGAGGGCAGGAGCGGAATGTCCTTTGACTATGCTCTGGACTATCCCATCGACCCTATCCAGTGGTATCTCTGGATTGCCAATGCCAAGGCATTCTGTGGATTGAGGTTCCATGCCTTGGTCAGTGCCATCAGTAGCGGGACACCCTTTTACAGCATCGACTCGTATGGCGACAGGTCCATGTTAGGGATATTCCTGGATGTAGTCGGATGCCATAGGTTAGCTCGCAGACGTGACGGTACGAGTAAGATAGCCAATTTGCTTGCAGATAATGGATTCCGGCCTTATAGGACAGGGATGTATCTCGAATGGGAGTCTCCGTCAAGGGTATTCCACATGCTTGAGGAAATGGATGTCCGGTCTATACTTGCCTGCAGAGACAGGCAGCGTGAGGCTTTCGACAGGCAGATGGACAACATATTGCGATGAATATGGAGCATAGGCGAATACTCGACTTGGCTGATGTGTGCACTGGTTGCTTTGCCTGTGCCAATGCCTGTGCCCACAATGCCATAGACATGTGTGAGAATGAGGAGGGGTTCTATTTCCCTTCGGTAGACGCTTCCAGATGTGTCGACTGTGGGCAGTGCGACAAGGTATGTCCATGTTTGGTGGAGCAACCTTTTTCCCGAACGCTCAGGTCTTACTATGGATGGTCCAAGGACGATGGCCTTCGCAAGGCAAGCTCGTCGGGAGGTATGTTCTCTCTGCTCTCGGAGGATGTCCTGCGTAATGGTGGCGTGGTATATGGAGCGGCATTCTCCAAGTCGCCGGTCTTGCGACTTGAATGTCTCAGCACAAGGAACGTGCCGTTGGATAGCCTGCGCAAGTCCAAGTATGTGCAGAGTTATGTTGGCATGGCATACCGGCAGGTACGGGACGACCTGAGGCAGGGGCGTAGGGTGTTGTTCTGTGGTACGCCATGCCAGACGGCAGGGCTATGCTCTTTCCTCAGGGGGAAGCCGGAGGGGCTCTTGCTCGTGGACTTTGTATGTCACGGCGTGCCGTCCATGGATATGCTCAGGAAGCATCTCGCCTATCTGCATATAGACGATGTCGTCGACATCTGCTTCAGGCCCAAGAACAGGGGGTGGGTGGATGACTTCCGTATAACATACGATGGAGGGAAACGCACGTATGAGAGACCTTGGCAGTATGATGAATACTATCGTATGTTTATGGAATACAGAAACCTTCGTCGCAGTTGCCGCAACTGCATGTACTGCAATGGCAATCGCATGTCGGATGTCACCCTTGCCGATTTCTGGGGTGTGGCTAAATACGCCCCCTCACTATACGATGTTCGGGGCTTGTCTGTGGTGTGTGCCAATACAGAGCGCGGCATTGATGCAATGGAATCATTGGGTGGGAGGGCAGGTTGCGTGGTGCGTGAACTGGACACTCGTTATACCGATTATCTTTACGAGCGTGTAAGGACAGACTCCGCTTCGAAGTACAATTATCCACAGCGCAACGATTTCTTCCGTGACGTATACAGCCTTGGCTATCCCGCAGCCCTGAAGAAGTATGGGCACAAGGTGAGCATGCTTTCCTACCTCAAGTATAGGCTTAAGGAATTGTTGCTAAGTTGCCTTTCCCTTTGCAAGTGAGGGCTAATCTTGTTTGGGGCAGGTAACATGGCTTTTGCGTTCAGCCGAGGCTGAACGGTCAAGTATGTCATATTACTTTGCCATTGAAGATATCTTCTCCGACCGTTCAGCCTTGGCTGAACGCAAAAGCAAATCTAATGTATGTGGGACAAATGATATGCTGGTTGCCCCATAAATGAATATGAGCTAATTATAGTCCACACTTAGCATTATGCCACGCCACCATATCTCTGTCTGACGTAGTTGTAGATAGTGTCGCAGTAGTAGTTTATGCTATCCTCGCTATAACCCTCCGGAAGCTCCTGCCACAAGACATCACGGATGGTAATGATAAGTGCAGCACGAGTAGTTGTCTTGTCAAAGGGATGGTCTATGCTTGCCAACTGCCCCTTTATTTTTGCCAGCAACTCTATGGCTACATCCTTCAGTTTCTTGACTTCTGACTTTGACAGATTGTCTTTCAATAGGAGGTCATAGAGCGAGAGCTCTCCGTCACTCTTGAAACCTTCTCTTACCAACCTCAACCATCTTGAAGCGACTATAGGCGTATCTTAGAAACAGTAATGCCAATACCGGCATACAGTATTGGCTCGATGTCAATTTACTACCTGCACGAAGCAAGTCAGCCGACTCCCAAAGGTCAGCCTCGAGTTTGCGGATATTT
>SFXD01000107.1 GCA_004559785.1 bacterium
GTCTGTAACGGGAATCGCACTTATCCTTTTCTTGACGTTTCATGCCTCAATGAACGTTGTTGCGCTAATTAGTGCCAAGGGGTACAACATGATTTGTGAGTTCCTTGGCGCAAATTGGTATGCCGTTGTGGCTACTATTGGTTTGGCTGCCTTGGTAGTTCTGCACTTCATCTTTGCCTTCTGGCTTACAGTACAAAACCGTAAGGCTCGTGGCAACAGCAAGTATGCCGTGACAGACAAGCCGGGCAAGGTGGAACTTGCAAGCCAGAACATGCTTGTCCTTGGTATCATAGTGATACTTGGCATGGGACTTCATCTTTACAACTTCTGGTACAACATGATGTATGCTGAGTTGGTAGGCATAGAGGGTGAGATAGCTCCCACCAATGGCGTAGGCTTCATTATCAAGACTTTCTCATGTCCTTGCTATACAGCTGTTTATGTCGTATGGCTTGCCGCTTTGTGGTTCCATCTCAATCATGGATTCTGGAGTGCCCTGCAGACCCTTGGCTGGAATGGCAAGGTGTGGTTCGAGCGTTGGAGGTGCATAGGAGCTGCCTACACCACCATCGTAGTACTCATGTTTGCTGCCGTAGCCTTGGTGTTCGCTTCTGGCTACAAGCCTTCCGACTATGACCGGGTTATGCAAGAGCAGGCCATGGAGCAGATGATTAAGGAGGGCGGCTGCCCAATGAAGATGATGATGCTTGGCAATAAGCCAGGCAAGTGTGGCATGGAGCCAGGAAAGTGTGGCATGAAGCCAGGTAAGTGTGGCAAGAAGGACGGCGCATGCAGCAAGGGAGAGTGCCCTGATGGTGCTGCCTGTGGTGAGGGTCCATGTTGCGGCAAGGGTTGTACTGATTAATCATATTTATAGTAATCTGAAAAATAGTAATTGACTATGGCAAAGACAATAGATTCAAGAATTCCAGAAGGTCCAATAGCAGAGAAGTGGACCAACTATAAGGCACACCAGCGTCTCGTTAATCCCAAGAACAAGCTCAAACTTGATGTCATCGTGGTTGGTACGGGTCTTGCAGGTGCCAGTGCAGCGGCTTCCCTTGGAGAGATGGGTTTCAATGTATACAATTTCTGCATACAGGACAGCCCTCGCCGTGCGCATTCCATAGCAGCCCAGGGAGGCATCAATGCTGCCAAGAACTATCAGAACGATGGAGACTCTGTCTACCGACTGTTCTATGACACCGTTAAGGGAGGAGACTATCGTGCTCGCGAGGCCAACGTATATCGCTTGGCAGAGGTGAGCAACAACATCATCGACCAATGCGTGGCACAGGGCGTACCCTTTGCTCGCGAATATGGCGGCATGCTTGCAAACCGTTCCTTTGGTGGCGCTCAGGTAAGCCGCACGTTCTATGCCAAGGGCCAGACAGGTCAGCAGTTGCTGCTGGGCGCATACAGCTCTCTGTCGCGCATGGTAAACGCCGGCAAGGTCAAGCTCTATACCCGTTATGAGATGGAGGACGTGGTAATCGTAGACGGACGTGCCAGGGGCATTATAGCCAAGAACCTCGTGACTGGCAAACTTGAGCGTTTCAGCGCAAATGCGGTTGTCATTGCCACGGGAGGATACGGCAATGCCTACTTCCTCAGCACCAACGCCATGGGATGCAACTGCACTGCTGCAATACAATGCTACCGCAAGGGTGCATACATGGCAAACCCCTCGTATGTACAGATACACCCCACCTGCATCCCAGTACACGGCGACAAGCAGTCGAAGCTTACCCTGATGTCAGAGTCGTTGCGTAACGACGGACGTATCTGGGTACCCAAGAAACTGGAGGATGCCAAGGCTTTGCAGGCAGGTACAAAGCAGGGATATGAGATACCCGAGGAGGATCGCGACTACTATCTGGAGCGTCGCTATCCTGCTTTCGGAAACCTTGTACCCCGTGACGTTGCTTCACGTGCTGCCAAGGAGCGTTGCGACAAGGGTTTTGGAGTTAATAATACGGGCCTTGCCGTATTCCTGGACTTCAGCGAGAGCATCCAACGCCTGGGTATCGACGAGATTCGCCAGCGTTATGGTAACCTCTTCGACATGTACGAGGAGATTACCGATGTCAATCCCGGTGAACTTGCCAAGACCGTAGGCAACACGCAATACTATCACCCCATGATGATATTCCCTGCCATACATTATACTATGGGTGGTATCTGGGTAGACTATGAATTGCAGACATCCATACCAGGACTCTTTGCCATCGGAGAGTGCAACTTCTCTGACCATGGCGCAAACCGACTCGGTGCATCTGCCCTCATGCAGGGATTGGCGGATGGATATTTCGTATTGCCCTATACAATACAGAACTACTTGGCAGACCAAGCCATCTGGCCACGACTCAGCACCGACCTGCCTGAGTTTGCCGCTACGGAGAAGGCCGTCAACGACGAGATAGACCGCCTGATGAACATCAAGGGTAAGCGCAGCGTTGACTCGATACACAAGGAACTGGGCCATATCATGTGGGAGCATGTGGGCATGGGGCGTACCAAGGAAGGATTGGAGGAAGGCCTCAAGCTTCTGAAGAAGATTCGCGAGGAGTTCAACACCAACCTCTTCATCCCTGGCACCAAGGAAGGCCTCAACGTAGAGCTCGACAAGGCAATCCACCTGCGCGACTTCATCCTCATGGGCGAACTCGTGGCATACGACGCCCTGCATCGCGAGGAATCATGCGGAGGACATTTCCGTGAAGAGCACCAGACGGAAGAGGGTGAGGCCAAGCGTGACGACGAGAACTTCTTCTACGTAGGATGCTGGGAGTATCAGAAGAACGACGAAACAGCTCCCGAGCTCATCAAGGAGCCTCTCAACTACGAGATTATCAAGGTGCAGCAGCGTAACTACAAGAACTAAATTTAGGAAATCATTATGGCAAAGAATATTTCAGTTACAATTAAGTTCTGGAAGCAGAACGGTCCAAAGGAAAAGGGACATTTCGACATTCACGAGTTGAAGAACATTCCAGACGACACCTCATTCCTGGAGGCTCTCGACATCATGAACGAGGAACTAATCAATGCAGGCAAGGAGCCCTTCGTATTCGACCACGACTGTCGCGAGGGCATCTGCGGCATGTGCTCCCTGTACATCAATGGTACGCCGCATGGCAAGACCGAGCGCGGAGCCACAACATGCCAGCTCTACATGCGCAAGTTCAAGGATGGTGAGACCATCACCGTCGAGCCATGGCGTTCGGCAGGTTTCCCTGTCATCAAGGATTGCATGGTAGACCGAAACGCCTTTGACAAGATCATGCAGGCTGGTGGATATACCAGCATACGTACCGGACAGGCACAGGATGCCAATGCCATACTTATCTCCAAGGAGGCTGCCGACGAGGCAATGGACTGTGCTACATGCATAGGATGCGGCGCTTGCGTAGCTGCCTGCAAGAATGGTTCTGCCATGCTGTTCGTATCGTCCAAGGTAAGCCAGTTCGCACTCCTGCCACAGGGACAGGTGGAGGCTGCCAAGCGTGTAAAGGCAATGGTGGCAAAGATGGACGAACTGGGATTTGGCAACTGTACCAACACTCGCGCCTGCGAGGCAGTATGTCCCAAATGTGAGAGTATCAGCAACATTGCCCGTCTGAATCGCGAGTTCATCAAGGCTAAGCTTGCTGACTGACCACACTGGTTGCTTCCGGATGCTGACTGGCAATCGGTAGGATGCCAATCCTGGTAGCCAGTCGTCAGAGCATTCTTCACAATAGAGAGATTCTTCCAGCTTCCAGCAATGTGAAGGTGGGGGAGTCTCTTTCTTTTTACGAACCAATGACCAAAAGCCGTGTAAAATGAAATCCAACACCCAATTGCCCGACCGCCTTGAGTCCCTCGATGCCTTGCGGGGTTTCGACATGTTCTTCATCACTGGCGGCGCCTCGTTGCTCGCTTCCATTGCAGGCCTCTTCCCCGACTCAGCCTTCTGGCAGATAGTCTCAAGGCACATGCAGCACGTCCCATGGGATGGGCTCGTGCACCACGATACCATATTCCCGCTCTTCCTGTTCATTGCAGGCATCTCGTTCCCCTTCTCGCTTGCCAAGCAGCAGGAGCAGGGGCGCAGCAAGGCCTCCATATACCTCAAGATAGTGCGGCGTGGCATGATGCTCGTGCTGCTCGGCTTGGTATGCAACGGCCTCCTCAGCTTCGAGTTCGCCACATTGCGCTTTCCCAGTGTGCTTGCACGCATAGGCTTGGCATGGATGTTTGCCGCCATCATCTACACCTCCCTGTGCGACAGGCTCAGGCTCAAGGTTGCTGCCATACCCCTCATCCTCGTCTCCTACTGGCTCGTGTCGGCCTATGTGCATGTGCCGGGATTGCCTTCGGACATAGACCCGCTCTCCAGGGAGGGCAACATAGCGTGCTACATCGACCGCACTCTGCTCGGTGCCCACTGCTACCGCCCCGACTACGACCCCGAGGGTATACTCTCCACCTTGCCTGCTATATGTACGGCACTACTGGGAATGCTGACAGGGGCTTTTGTCAAGTCTGCTGCCCTGACAGCCAACCGCAAGGCTCTCTACCTCCTTTCGGCAGGCGTTGCCATGTCGCTGTTGGGATGGGCTTGGAACTTCGTCTATCCCATCAACAAGGCACTATGGAGCAGTTCCTTCGTATGTGCCGTGGCAGGTTACTCGCTCATCATGTTTGCCCTGTTCTATTACATAATTGACGTGCGTGGATGCCGTCGTTGGGATTTCTACTTCAAGGTAATAGGCATGAACAGCATCACCATATTCATGGCTCCGCGCTTCATCGACTTCAGGTTCATGCACCACAGGTTGCTGGACGGGTTCTACTCCATGTTGCCCGAGCACCTCTTGCCCATCTTTACCGACCTGGGCTATATGGCAGTGCTGTGGCTGTTCCTCTACTTCCTATATAGGCAGCGCATCTTCCTCAGGGTATAGGACTTCCTGCGGAAACTAACATTCAGATACAACAATACATTATTGAAATGAGCGAGTTCGGAAGGAGTCTTGCTTTCGTTATGCCGAGCGGAGTTAACTCCTGCTATGCCGAGTCGTGTCTTTTGTCGATGGTCAAAAGTAGAGGAAGACCGAATGTCAGGTCACAAAATCAAAATAGATGCCGATAAATTTTGTGGTTTCGCATAATTTTTGCATCTTTGCATAAAAATTGGTGTTATGGAGACAATAGAGGACAGATACATAAGCCTGCTGACGGACTTCGGCTTCAAGCGCATCTTCGG
>SFXD01000027.1 GCA_004559785.1 bacterium
AGACCATCATCAGAAACGAAAACGAGATCAGGTTCTTACAGATTGGTGAAACACTATTCCCATACCAGTTGTCGAGCGGCGAGAAGCAGATGCTCATCATCCTGCTCACAGTACTCGTACAGGGAGGTAAGCCCTATGTGCTATTCATGGACGAACCAGAGGTAAGCCTACACGTAGAATGGCAGCAGAGGCTTATAAGCCTCGTAAGGGTCATAAACCCAAACGTACAGATAATACTCATAACCCACAGCCCTGCCGTGATAATGGACGGTTGGGGCGACTGTGTGACGGACGTCGAGGACATTGTGGCATGAAGAGGCTTCAGGACAACCTCAACTCGCAGTACATAGCCTATGCGAACAGGCTCAGGCCCAACGGAGCAAAGCAGCGCATAGTGGCGTACGTGGAGAGTTATGACGACGTGTTCTTCTGGAGAAACGTGTTGCAGGAGTTCGAGGATGACAAGCATTATTTCGAGGTGATGCTGCCCAGCCGCAATTCTCTCAGCAAGGGAAAGAAGTCTGTATTGATGAACACGTTGGGAAACAACCTTGGGGCTTGCATGATTGCCTGCGTGGATGCCGACTACGACTGGCTCATGTCTGGCGTGACTCCTGTGTCGAGGTTTGTCATTGAGAATCCTTACGTATTCCATACCTATGCCTATGCCATAGAGAACTACCAATGCTACGCCCCGAGCCTTCATTCGGTTTGCGTCATGAGTACGCTCAACGACAAGATGCCTTTCGACCTTGAGGCTTTCATGTCAGAGTACAGCGCAATAATATGGCCCCTGTTCGTATGGAACGTGTGGGCATACAGGTATGGCAGGTTCAAGGAATTCTGCATGTCCCAGTTTGCCGACACGGTATCATTCCACGACATCAATCCCATGCATCCGGAGAGGACACTTGAGGAGGTGCGACGAAGGGTGAACCGTTCCATTGCCATGCTGCACAGGCGATTTCCCGAGGGCAAGAAGACGTACCCTCCCCTGAGGGAAGAGCTGCTGGGCAAGGGGCTTACCCCTGAGACGACCTACCTGTACATGCAGGGGCATACCTTGTTCGACAATGTGGTGATGCCGTTGCTGTCGCCGGTATGTCTCATGCTGAGGCGAGAGAGGGAGCGGGAGATAACCCGTCTGGCGATGCACCAGACGCAGAAGCAGAACGAGCTCTCGGGCTATCAGCACAGTCAGGCTCCGGTGGATGAGATGCTCAGGAAGAACACGGCTTTCAGGAACTCCGCTCCATATCAGTTGCTGAGGGAGGACATAAGTCGTTTCATGAGCGAGCTTGGACGGGTGAAGTAGCTGTCCATCTTCTTTATCAGTCCGCTCTTGCAGAACAGCACCACTACGTCTCCGGCCTTGATTTGCGTGTTTCCGTAGATGGGTTCTCCCACACCATCGCGCACCAGTCCGCCAAGCGTGACGCCGTTGGGCAGGTTCAGTTCGCGTACGGGCTTCTCTGTTATGGGGCTGCCTTCGCCTGCCGTGAACTCTGCCACGTCGGCGTTGGCGATGGTCAGGCACTTCACGTTCGACACGTCTGTTTGCAGCATCATCTGGTAGATGTGGCTTGCGGCAATCATCTTCTTGTTGATTATGGTGCCAATGTCCAGTTTCTCTGCCATGGAGACGTAGTCCATGTTCTCTACCAGGGCAACGGTCTTCCTCACCCCCATCCGCTTGGCAGCGAGACATGACAGGATGTTGGTCTCGGTTTCTGGCGTCAGGGCGGCAAAGGCTTGCATGTCCCTCAGTCCTTCGTCCAGCAGCATGCCCGTGTCCCTTCCGTCTCCCTGTACTATGCGTACGTCGCCATCGTCCAGTATCTCGTTCAGCTTCTGGCATCTTTCCTCGTTCTGCTCCACTATTTTCACGGAATAGAAGTCAGGCTTCCCTTCCACTACATGTACCGTAGTGCGTCCGCCTCCCATCACCATTACGTTCCTCACGTCGGGGTAGTCGTCCTTGCCAACGAGGTGTCGTATGTGCTGGATGTACTTCTTGGTAGTCATGAAATAGGCTATGTCTCCAAGCCTCAGTTCGTCGTTTCCTCCTGGGATGATGGTGCCCTCGCCTCGCTTTATGGCTACTATGTGGTATGGGGTCTCAGGTCCGCACAGGTCCTTCAGGGCTATGTTCAGGATGTGTGCCGATTCCCTGAGCTTGATTCCCAGCATTATCAGGGCACCGCCCTGCACTTCCCAGTACTGTCTCACCCACGACCGCTTGAGCCCGTCGAGTATCTCGTTGGCTGCAAGGGCTTCGGGATATATGATGGAGTCGATGCCCATGTTGCGGAATAGGGTGCGGTACTGCTCGTTGGTGTACTCGGCGTTGTCCACGCGTGCGACGGTCTTCCTTGCGCCCAGTGCATGTGCCAACATGCAGCAGGTGATGTTGCGTGTCTCCTCGGGGGTGACGGCGATGAACAGGTCTGCCTGCGGCACGCCAGCCTCCCTAAGTCCGTTGATGCTGGTAGGCGGCACGTTCATCGTCATCAGGTCGAAGTCCCCCGCGTTTGCCAGCTTTGCAGTCTTCTCGGGGTTCTCGTCTATGAGGATTATGTCCTGGTTTTCTCTTGAGAGGAGTTCTGCCAGATGCGTCCCCACGGCTCCGGCTCCTGCTATGACTATCTTCATTTCCTAACAACCTTGATTATCGAATCCTTGTCCAGCCCCGTTATCCTGTATAGCTCCTCGGGCGTGCCGTGCTCCACGAAATTGTCTGGCAGCCCCAGCACCATTATCTCGGGGTGCAATCCTCTTTCGGACATGAATTCCATTACCGCAGAACCCAGGCCTCCACGTCTCACCCCATCCTCTATCGTTATGATGCGCCTGTACTTGCGTCCCACATGTCCGAGCAATTCCTCGTCCAGAGGCTTGAGGAACCTTATGTCGTAGTGTCCTACGTTTATGCCCTCCTTGGCAAGTTGCTCCACGGCCTCCACGACGATGTTCCCTATGGGGCCAAGGCTCAGGATTGCCGTGTCTTCACCCTCGGAAATGCACCTTCCCTTGCCAACGGGAATCTCCTCCAGGGGGCATTGCCAGTCTGTGAGCACTCCCCTTCCCCTGGGGTATCGTATCACGAAAGGTCCCATGTCCGGCTTTTGTGCCGTAAACATCAGCCGTCTCAGCTCGTGTTCGTTCATGGGCGAGCAGATAGTCAGATTGGGTATGGGGCGTAGCATGGCAAGGTCGAAGGCACCATGGTGCGTGGGCCCGTCCTGTCCTACGATTCCCGCCCTGTCGAGGCACAGTACCACGTTGAGCCTGTTTAGGGCCACGTCGTGGATGATGTTGTCGAAAGCCCTCTGCGCGAAGGAGGAGTAGATGTTGCAGAAGGGTATCAGTCCGTCCTTTGCCATGCCTCCCGAGAACGTAACGGCATGTCCCTCGGCGATTCCCACGTCGAAGGTGCGGTCGGGCATCTCGTTCATCATTATGTTCATGCTGCATCCTGTGGCCATTGCAGGTGTCACGCCCACAATCTTGTCGTTTGCCCTTGCCAGTTCGAGCAGGGTGTGTCCGAAGACGTCCTGGTACTTGGGTGGCAGTCCGTTGGCAGGGTCGTGTATCTGTTCGCCTGTATTGGGGTCGTACTTGCCCGGGGCATGGTATAGCGTAGGGTTCTCCTCTGCCTTCTGGAATCCCTTTCCCTTTATGGTGTGCAGATGCAGCAGCTTCGGGCCTTTCATGTCCTTGATTTGCCTTAGTGTGGTGACCAGTTCCACTACGTTGTGCCCGTCGCTTGGCCCGAAGTACCTGATGTTCATCCCGTCGAAGACGTTTTGCTGGTTGGTCAGCAGGGACTTCAGCGAGTTGTTGAACCTGATTATCTTCTGTCTCCTGCTGTCGTTTAGTATGCCCCACTTCACGAGCCGTTGCGAGGTTCGGAATCTCAGGTAGTTGTACATCCTGCTCGTGTGCATCTGATGCAGGTAGTGCTTCATTCCTCCGACGCTGTGGTCAATGCTCATATTGTTGTCGTTCAGGATGATGAGCAGGTTGTTGTCTGTTGACGAGACGTTGTTCAGACCCTCGTATGCAAGTCCTCCGCTCATGCTGCCGTCTCCTATCACCGCCACTACCTGCCTGTCTGCCTCTCCGTTCATCCTTGCCGCTACGGCCATGCCCAAGGCGGCTGATATGCTGTTGGAAGCGTGCCCGCAGGAGAATGTGTCGTATTCGCTCTCTTCTGGCGAGGGGAAGGGCCTGAGCCCCTTCAGGTGGCGATATGTGGGAAACTGTTTCCTCCTCCCTGTCAGGATCTTGTGTCCTGCTGCCTGGTGCCCTACGTCCCATACGATGCGGTCGTATGGAGTGTTGAACACATAGTGGATTGCAACTGTAATCTCCACTACGCCGAGGCTGCTGGCAAAGTGCCCCGGGTTGCTGGCAAGTTCCTGTATAATGGTTTGCCTTAGTGCGTCGCATACCTCCGGCAGTTGCGATATGGGCAATTTCCTCAAATCCTCCGGCAGAAGTATGCCGTCCAATATGTCGTTATTGTCTTTTTTCACCCGTATGACCATTTTTGATGGTACAAAATTATATAATTTCAACGAAGTTGCGTAATTTTGTGAAAGAAATTATGATTTAGGTAGGATGAAACGTGATGAAACATTGTTCAGGACCAAGGTCGAGATACCCGGATGGGGTACTCCCATGGAGGTTGCGGACCATAGCTTGTTCCTTGGCTCGTGTTTCGCCCAGGAGATAGGAGGCAGGTTCCAGGACTATGGACTTGCATCGTTCTCCAACATGCTTGGGGTGCTCTACAACCCCGAGAGCATTGCCTCCCAGATATTGCAGTCGTTGGGGCTGGAAGGGACTGAACCGCCTGTCTTCCGCGCCGCCGAGGGATGGCGCAGCTGGTGGGCAGGTACCTGCTTGCAGTCTTCCACGCGCGAGGGGTGCGTCTCCATGGTACGACAGGCTCTCGACAGGCAGGGAAGGGAATTGAAGAGGGCAGACTGGCTCTTCCTGACATTGGGCACCAACGTATGCTACGCGCTCAGGCAGACGGGGGAGACCGTTGCCAACTGCCACAGGCAACCGCAGTCGATGTTCGAGGAGAAGTCCCTCGGAGTGGCGGAATGCGTGGACGTGCTATCCCGCGCCCTGGAATCGCTTCACGGCTTGAATCCCTCGTGCCGCATGGTGTTCACGGTCAGTCCATACCGATATGCCAAGTATACCTACCATGGCAGCCGGATAGCCAAGGCTACCCTGTTGCTTGCCGTTGAGGAATTGTGCAGGTCGTACCCCGCTTACGTAGGCTATTTCCCAGCATACGAGATAGTGCTCGACGAGTTGCGCGACTACCGCTTCTACGACACAGACATGCTGCATCCGTCTCAACAGGCTGTCGACTATGTCTGGCTTTGCCTGCAACAGGCAGCCATGTCTGTCACGATGAGGCAGTACCTGGAGGAATACGAGCCAATAAGGCGTGGGCTTGCCCATCGTCCTGCGAATCCGGATGCCGGAGAGTACAAGGCATTCATGTGCAAGCTGGAGGAACGGAGGAAGCTTATAAGGCGGAAGTACAAACTTGAATGTTAGGAGGAATCAGAAATGTATACCATATCTAATATAGCAGCCCTGATAGGGGCATGTCGCAGCGGTAGTACCGAGGCGGATATCGACTGGCTGCTGACGGACAGCCGCAGCCTTTGTTTTCCTGAGACGACGCTCTTCTTCGCCATCCGTACCAGTCGTGGCGACGGTCACAAGTACATATCGGACTTATACAAGCGGGGCGTCCGCAACTTTGTCGTGGAGGAGCGGCCGCTGGCAGGTTACGAGGATGCCAATTTCCTGCTCGTGCCATGTGTGCGCCAGGCATTGCAGCGTCTGGCAGAGAGGCATAGGGAGTCGTTCTCGATACCAGTCATAGGCATAGCAGGCAGCAACGGCAAGACGACGGTGAAGGAGTGGCTCTACCAGATGCTCTCGCCGGACTATACCGTAACGCGCAGCCCGCGCAGCTACAATTCTCAGATAGGAGTCCCACTCTCGGTGTGGGGGTTGTGGAAGGGTAGCCAGATAGGCATCTTCGAGGCTGCCGTATCGCAACCAGACGAAATGCCTGCCCTGCAACGCATCATACAGCCCACCATAGGCGTGTTCACCTGCCTTGGCGAGGCGCACCAGGAAAACTTCTACAGCATGGAGCACAAGTGCATGGAGAAGCTTGCCCTGTTCCACGATGCCGACGTGCTGGTATATCCCGCCGACGATGCAACGGTGTGGAAATGCGTTCGCAAGATGGACTTCCGTGGCAGGCTTATCCCGTTCCATACCACGGGGAACGCCATTGAGGACAACCGTGAGATATGCCGCACCGTGTGCCGTTACCTGGGCATGCCGGAAGAGGTGGTGGAGGACAGGAGCGCACGACTGGAGCCCGTTGCGATGCGATTGGAGGTGAAGGCGGGACAGAGGGGGTGCACCATCATCAACGATACATACAACAGCGACCTCAACAGCCTCGACATAGCCCTCGACTTCATGACTCGGCGACCCGACTGCGAGGGCAAGTCGCGCACCCTGATACTAAGCGACATAGAGCAGACAGGCGTGCCGCCTACGACTCTATACCAACATGTTGCGCGGATGATAGCGCAAAGGGGCATCGGGAGGCTCGTGGCCGTAGGCCCCGTCATAAGCGAATACAGGGACTGCTTCAACTCCGTGGGGGCACGCTGCTCGTTCTATCCATATACGGAGGCATTGCTGCGAAGCCAGGAGTTCCGCGACCTGTCGCATCAACTGGTACTGGTAAAGGGAGCCAGGTCGTTCCATTTCGAGCAAGTGTCCGACATGCTTGAGCAGAAAGTGCACGAGACGACGCTTGAGGTCGACCTCGGGGCGTTGGTGGACAACCTCAACCATTACCGTGCATTCCTGAGGCCGGACACCAAGATAGCATGCATGGTCAAGGCCGACGGCTATGGCGCGGGTGCCGTGGAGGTGGCAAAGACGCTACAGGAGCACAGGGTAGACTACCTTGCCGTGGCTGTGGCGGACGAAGGCGTGGTGCTTCGCCAGGCAGGCATCACATCCAACATCATGGTCATGAACCCTGAGATGAGCAGCTTTGCCACTCTCTTCCAGTACAACCTCGAACCCGAGGTGTACAGCTTCCGCCTGCTTGACGCCCTTGTCAGGGAGGCGGAGAAGGAGGGAGTCACCAATTTCCCCATCCACGTCAAGCTCGACACGGGCATGCATCGCATGGGCTTCCATCCCGTGGACGACATGCCTGCCCTCGTGGATAGGCTCAGGCACCAATGCGCCCTCATACCACGCTCCGTGTTCTCCCATTTCGTAGGTAGCGACAGCGACGAGTTCGACGATTTTTCGGCTCGGCAATATGAAATGTTCATCAAGGGAAGCAACCTCCTGCAGCAGGCGTTCCACCACCAGATCCTGCGCCACATCTGCAACAGCGCCGGCATAGAGCGTTTTCCCGGCAGGCAGTTGGAGATGGTCAGGCTCGGACTTGGGCTGTATGGCATCGACAGCCCTACAGGGAATGTCATCAACAACGTCTCCACCCTGCTAACCACCATCCTCCAGATACACGACGTGCCAGCCGGCGAGAGCATAGGCTACAGCAGGCGCACCGTCGTCGACAGGGACAGCCGCATAGCCACCATACCCATCGGGTATGCGGACGGAGTGGTGAGGAGACTGGGCAACAGGAACGGCTACTGCCTCGTAGGAGGCAAGCGTGCTCCATACGTGGGCAATATCTGCATGGATGTCTGCATGATAGACGTCACGGACATACCATGTTCCGAAGGCGACCGCGTCACCATCTTCGGACCAGGCCTCTCGCCCACGACGCTCGCCGACATCACGGGCACCATACCCTACGAGATTCTCACGGGGATCAGCAACAGGGTAAAGAGAATATATTTCAAGAAGTAATTTTTTATAAGGCTATTTTATGATTATGAGAAAACCTGCATTTTACCTATGCCTTGCGGCATTTTCGTTCCTCACCCTCGCCCTTGTGTCTTGTGCCAAGGATGACGTGCCAGACCCAAGCACCATCATCGGAGGCGGGTCGGGCAATGGCGGCGAATCGCCCAAGTCGCACAAGGCATCCGACTTTACGGGAGTGGACGCTAACGAGGAAGGGGTGGCATCCTGCACTTGGACATGCTTCTCAGCCCAGAAGGGGAATGAAAATGCTCAAGAATACCTTGGGCAGTCCATAACCATGGGGGATGACTACTACTATGCTTCCGGTATCCCAGGGCTGGGCGAAGAAGGTTCGTGGGGCATAGAGGGATTGACCATCTTCCTGAATGGAAAGGGCGTGTCCAGGAAGTTCTTCGTACAGTTCATGAGTGACGGCACGATGATATGGACACTCATTGCAAGTGAAGGTGAGACATTGAAACTGAAGTTTGCAAGGGAATCCTGACTGAACATCCTCGCCGTTACGCCCAATTTGAGGTGTAGGCCATAAACATCACCCACGGGATGAGTTTTTCTTTCCCACGTGTGGTGTTTTTCTTTCCCACGTGTGAGCAAAAACAACTTTCCTCGGGAGGAAAAAATATTTTCCTCCCGAGGGAGAAATATTTTCCTCGGGAGGGAGCAGAAAAAAAGCCCCTGCAAGATGCAGGGGCATGATGTAGTAGCATGGGGGGACGGGAATCATTCCCAGATGTCCCATGCGTCGTTCTCTTCCTTCGTCAGCACAGGCTTGTTTGGGTCGGCATTTTGTCCCATCGTGCTGATGCTAATCAGCGACTTCGTATTTACCTCGATTGTCGTTGTCTCTGGTGCAATATACTTTTTCATTATTCCTTACGTTTTAATGTTATTTCAACACTTTCTTTCCACCTACGATGTAGATACCCTTAGTGGCCTTGCTCACACGCTGTCCGGCGAGGTTGTATACCTCGGCATCGCCATCCGTGGCTGTCTCTGCCATCTCCGTGATGCCGGTTGCTCCGTCGCCGTCAAGGAAGAGAGCCTTTGCCTCGTTGCCAGAGAGTTGCAGGTAAGCCTTGCCTGCCTTGATAGTCGGCTCTGCGCCGGCAGCTACCAGGTAGAAGCCTACCTTGCCGTCGTTGTCCTGCAGTACGTATGTGCCTGCCTCTGCCAGCATGTCTTTTGTCACGCCAACCAGTTTGTTGCCCGTGCAGACGTCGGTGCTTCCGGTAGTACCTATTATATTATAATATGTACCTTCCAGCAATACGCCTTCTTTGGCTGGAACGTTGGTCACGTACTTCTGTACGAGCTTCGTGCCCTCGGCACCTGTTATGATGCTTGCCTTGACATCGCCTTTGAGGGCAAATTTCGTGGCGTTGCACAGGGTAGCATAGCCCGCAGGACCTACGTAGTCAACACGGTCAGTATTGCCAAATACGTTTGGTAGTTCCTCCGAGCCTATTGTCTGTGTCCATGTAATGTTTGTCTGGTCGCCGTTCAGTATGTAGCATAGTTCGCCACTTGCCTTGGGGTTGTCGGTAAGCCATGTGGCATCCACGCCCTGCCCGCAGTTCTCCGTTTCGCTTAGGTCGTAGCAGTTGGTCAGAGTCAGGGTGTTTGGCTCGTAGCGGATGAGGTTGCAAAGGTAATCGAACTTGCCTCCGCTATTGTCTGTTCCCGAAATCTTGCCTGTGTTCACGCAGTTTGTGAGCGAACTGCCTCCCTTGTTTATCCAGGAGCAGAAAGCAGTGGCGGGTTTTCCTGTTACGTCGCCCGCATTCAGGCAGTTGACGAGCTTGATGACAGGGTAAGCGCTATTTCCTGAGCCAATGAATCCTGAGGCAGAGGTAGAGCCTGCCACTTCGGCAAGGTTAACGCAGTTCTCAATGAGTAGAGGTGTCCCCGTATCTGTCTGGGCAACTCCTATCAATGCACCGACCGTACTTGCTCCTTTGATTTTGCAAGTACTGTCAATCACGAGGTTGCGTATTACAGAGCCTCCTCGTACGAAGCCGAAGAATCCGAGTACCTCTGTTTCGGAGGTCAGCAGCATGTTCTTGATGCGGTGTCCCTGTCCGTCGAACTCTCCGTCGTACTTGTACGTCGTGTTGAGCCCGATTGGGGTATGGGCATTCTCTGCGCCCTCGTAGTCGATGTCAGCCGTCAGTTTGCCATTGATGGTAGTAAGATGCAACTCGTTCACCAGTGCGGCGAACCATTCTACGTCCTTGACGCTTGATAGTGGATAGAAACCTTTTTCGTCGAGTGCGATATGGTCGGGCAGCAGGTTGTTGCACACGCTGCATCTGCCATCTATGTCCGTATGTGAAGGTAATGGTGTTGAATTGACGTTTGAATAACTTATTTCTCCGCTTAGCGGAGTACCATCGCATCTGAAGTCACCAACTCCATATACCTGCTTGTGCGTATCGAAGGGCACGGGATACTTGTCCTCGCCTAGAGTCTGGTAGAAGACTGTCTTGCCGGCTCCCTTGTTGAGCAGGTAGCATATCTCGCCCGACTCGAGCGAAGATGTGTTGATGTATGACGTGCCTGTCAACGGTGTGTTGTCTCCATTATGCTGGTAGGCATAGCAGTTATTTGTCTTGATTGAGCCTGTTGGATTGGCAAATGACATTGTGGACTCCAACTCGCATTGCATGATGGAGATACAGTTGTTGAACCTCGTGGCCGCATTGCTGCCAATCCATCCAACGAAGCCGTGGTTGTAGCCGTTCACTCCGCTTGCCTTGTAGGCGGAGATGCAGTTGGTGAATGTTGTGGCGTACTTCGAGTAGCCCACGAAGCCGGCGTTAGAGGCGTTGCCGCCGCAGTCGGCATAGATGGAAGTCAGCACGATGGTGTTCTCGAACGTGCTGGTCCCTGACGTCGTACCCACCAGGGCGGCGCTGTTTTTCCAAGTGGCATAGATGCTGCCATCCACAATGATGTTCCTGACGGTACCGGCAAACTTCATGAACATTGCGGTCTGTTCTTTGGGAAAGTTGTAGTTGAGAGTCACGGTGTGGCCTCCGCCGTCGAATGTGCCTGTGTATGCGTTTGTCGTAGCGAGACGGAAGTCTACATTTTCGATGTTTGCAGTTAAACGCACGTTTGTCTTTTCATAGCCGGATAGTTGGCTCCAAGCCTGAAGCTCTTCCTTGCTGCCGATGAGGTAGGTTCCATTCTCATCGGTACTTAGCTCGCCTTGGGCACTTGCCGTAGTTCCTGTCAGACAAGTAAATGCCAACATCAGGGCGAGCATCGATAACTTTTTCTTTTTCATTGATTTGTTACTTTAGTTTGTGTTATTGAAATATGGTTTTGTTGTCAATTCGGACATAAAAGTACATAATATTTCAATACAGGGCACAAATTTTGCAAACTTTTTTATAAAATATTGCAAAAATAGCAATATAGGGCTATGTTTTTATACTATTTTGTTCTGCTATCCCTCTGGCTTTAGGTATAAACCTAAGTTTACATAACACCCCTAAACTTAATTTATACTTTCGCAAAATAGCATTTCATTATTGCCAATGGTGAAACCTGCCCATCGGTAGGGGCTTACCTTGTGTAAGTCCGAACCCTCGCAAATGCCCGTAGATTATGCGCGACCGCAGATTTGCGGTCTTACAAGAGGTTAGACCCTACGGATTCTCGTCCGTTTCCGTCCCAAAACATGTAACGTTCTCCCCAAAAGTGTAACGTTTTTGTCCTGACATGTATTGTTTTTATCCAAACAAGTGGCGTTTCTAATTTGGTCACTCCCTACGTGGCACAGGGCGAGCACCTCCATCACCTCCTGCCCCTCCACTCAGATGTCTACCAAGTTTGTTGCATACCTGATGCCGTCTTTAACGTGCACTTCTGACGGGCGTACAGGCTTCCATCCATCTGGGGTGCGTCTCATCAGTCCTCCGCTGATGTCTATGTCAATGCCTTCCATGCGGTAGTGTGACCTGCGGCTCGTCCACTTGCCGCTCTCGGGCAGTTGGACGCTTGTCCGCCATTCTGCCAGCAGGGACTCTGCTTTCCGCTCTCCATCCATGGACATCATGATGTCTATGTCGTTGGGGGCGACACGCTCTCCTGCCAACTGGCGTGCGGCACTGCCGAACACGCACCATTCCGCGTCGCATTCGTCCAGTTGCGCCTGGATATTGTGCAGGACTGCTGCCAGCGGCTTCATATCTTCCTGACGGGGTCGGAGGTCAGGTCGATGCCAAGTTTCTTGAATATCTTGCAGTCCACCTCGCCCAGCATGACCGTGGTATGTGCCTGGCATCCGTGCAGGCGTGGCAGTTGTGCCAGTGCCCTGGCGCAATTGTTGTCCTGTCGGCTAAGTACGGAAAGTGCCACCAGCACCTCGTCGGTATGCAGCCTGGGGTTGTGCCCGCTCAGGTATTCTATCTTGGTCCTCTGTATTGGCTCGATGAAGTCCTGCGAAATCAGTTTCACCTTGTGGTCGATGCCAGCCAGGTGCTTTGTGGCGTTGAGCAGGAGGGACGAAGCTGTGCCGAGCAGGGGGCTGGATGCAGCCGTTATGATGGTGCCGTCCTCCAGTTCGATTGCGGAGGAAGGTACGCCCGACTCCTCTTTCCTCAGCCTTGCCTCCACGGTCACGCGCCTGTCGTCGGTGCAAACCTTGGCCTGCTTCAGCAGGAGCGCAATCTTGTTCACCTCCGAGTCGTTGCATGCGCCTCCGGCCATCTTGTTGAGCGCAGTATAGTACCGCCTGATAATCTCGTGACGTGCGGCGTTGCGGCAGACTTCGTCGTCGCAGATGCAGAACCCCACCATGTTGACTCCCATGTCCGTGGGCGACTTGTAGGGGCATTCTCCGTATATGCCCTCGAAGATGGCATTCAGCACGGGGAAAATCTCCACGTCGCGGTTGTAGTTGATGGCCACCTTGTCGTATGCCTCAAGGTGGAAGGGGTCTATCATGTTCACGTCGTTCAGGTCTGCCGTGGCAGCCTCGTAGGCGATGTTTACGGGATGCTTCAGGGGGAGGTTCCATACGGGGAAGGTCTCGAACTTGGCATATCCTGCCTCTACTCCCCTCTTGTGCTCTTGGTACAGCTGTGAGAGGCACACGGCCATCTTGCCGCTACCGGGTCCGGGTGCCGTCACTATTACGAGTGGGCGTGTCGTCTCCACGTAGTCGTTCTTGCCGAATCCCTCGTCCGAGTCAATCAGCTGTACGTTGTTGGGGTATCCCTCGATGGTGTAATGGTAGTACGACTTGATGCCCAGGTGCTCCAGCCTGCGACGGTATGTAGCCGCGCTGCCCTGTCCGTTGTAGTGCGTGATGACAACCCCGCCTACCATGAAGCCTCTGTTCTGGAATTCCGTCCTCAGCCTCAGGACGTCCTCGTCGTAGGTTATGCCCAGGTCGTTGCGCACCTTGTTCTTCTCGATGTCCTTTGCGCTGATTACGATGATTATCTCTATCGAGCTGGTCAGCTGCTGGAACATCCTCAGTTTGCTGTCGGGCTGGAATCCTGGCAGGATCCTGCTCGCATGGTGGTCGTCGAAGAGCTTGCCCCCGAGTTCAAGGTAAAGCTTGCCCTGGAACTGTGCTATCCTCTCCTGTATCTTCCTTGACTGGATGTCAATGTACTTGTCGTTGTCGAAACCGTATTTCATCGTCTGTCTTGCTAAATATAAAAATAAGGTAGGGGGGAGCCCCATTCAAGAGGAAAAGCCCCTCTCCGCATTGTGTGAGAAGGGCTTGCCGTGTGGAGAATATCGGGCTCGAACCGATGACCTCTTGCATGCCATGCAAGCGCTCTAGCCAGCTGAGCTAATCCCCCGTTGTTTCCATGGTGCAAAATTACGCAAAATGTTGCAATGCAGCAAATGTTTTGCTTGTTTTTTTGTCTTTTTGTCTAAAAAATAATACCTTTGCATCGTTTTTTTCATGAATTATCAGAATGAGAAAGTCGGTTTTAACCTTCCTGTCGGTGTTGTTGTCGCTGTCACAGGTCATGTCCGTTCCTGTCGAGAGAGTCAGGAGTCTGCTGCGATTGTCAGACGGCAGCCAGGTATTTGCCACCTCGTATGGCGACGAATGGTTTTCCTACTTTGTCACCGACGACGGTTATGTGGTGGAACAGAAAGGAGACAGCCTCGTACTTACGGACTTTACACCCGTGGAATACGGCAGCCGCATCGAGAATGACAGGATGTATGTGCGCCGCAGGGTGGGCACGGCATCTTCTTCCCTCGTCGGGCATAGTGGTTCTCCATGCCTGCCTGTCCTGCTCGTATCCTTCAGCGACCTCGACTTCACGGTAGCCGCTGATTCCGCAAGCGTTAACGACTATTACGACTCCTACTGCAACGGGGTGCAATATTCTGCCCATGGTTGCACGGGCAGCGTGCGCGACTATTACTCGGACATGAGCAGGATGCAGTTCCAACCGGAATTCCGCATCATAGGTCCAGTACGGCTGGACTCTACGTATTCCTTCTACGGCAAGGACTTGGGCAGCAGAAAAGATGTAAATTACGACCTTATGTTGCAGCACGGAATGGAGAAGGCAATTCCTGCCATCGACGACTGGGACGTTTTCGACAACGATGGAGACGGCCGTGTCGACATGATGATGGTGGTCTTTGCGGGGCTTGGGCAGAACTATACCAACAGCCTCGGGATAACCGACTTCATCTGGCCCAAGGAACAGCCTTCCTCGTTCACCGTAGGCAATGTCAGCATAGCAGGATGTTCTTCTTGTTCCGAACTACGTACGCGAACCGTGATAGATGGACAGATATACTCCACCATTCCGGATGGCAATGGGGTTTTCCTGCACGAGATGAGCCATGCGCTCGGTCTGCCGGACTTCTACGACATCAACTACAAGGCGTTTGGCATGGACTATTGGAGCCTGATGGACTATGGGTCGTACGTCAACAAGGGCTATTCTCCCGTGGCTTACACCGCCTACGAGCGAGAGTTCATGGGGTGGGAGAGCATAGAGACGCTCGAAGGCCCGTGCACCCTCAGACTCTCTTCGTTCGCTCAGGGAGGCAAGGCATACAGGATAGTCAATGAAGAGAACCCCGACGAATACTACATCTTGGAGAACAGGCAGCCTGACGGTTGGGACGACATGCTCTGCGGCAAGTTCGGGGGAGGGCTCATGGTGACCCACGTCGACTATTCATACAACACATGGGTCGCCAACCGCGTGAATGCCGACTCACGCCACCAGCGCATGACCATCATCCCTGCCAACAATTCGCTCATAGGCTGCAACAATGCCACCTCCTCGTCACAATGGGTAAACAGCCTCATGGGCAACCTCTACCCCGGCACGGAGGGCAACACGATGCTGACCGATGCTTCCGTGCCTGCCAGTACGGTATTCACGGGAGGCTACATGGGCAAGCCAATCTATGACATAGAACTCACGCCCGAGGGGCTCGTCACCCTAAAGTACCGTCCGCTCGGGACTCTGGAGCAGGCTGAGTCACTCCACGCCAGCGACGCCAGCGACACGGAGGCCCTGCTTTGCTGGGATGCCGTACCACATGCGGAATGCTACAACGTGCAGGTGTTCAGTATGGGCGAGCTCGTAGCACAGGCTGACAGCGTACCTGACTGCTATTGGCATCTTGACAACCTTGCTCCGCAGACACCATACACGTTCCGCGTGCAGCCGCTATCCGACTCCTGGAGAAACGGGCCGTGGGCAGAGTCGCCCTCATTCCGCACGGACGAGGATGCCATTTCCAATATAGCCGAGACAGCCCGGATGGTGCGCGTCTACGACTTGCGAGGCGTGCTCGTGGCAGAGTGCAGGAGGGACATGCTGCCGCAGAGGTGCCTTGGGGAAGGCGTATACATATTAAGATATACTGACGGAAAAATCCAGAAAATACATATACGGGGTGTTCTATAAATTAGCTTGAGACGATTATTGACCTATCACGCCACAGATGTTTATTTTTCATGATGGAGCGATGCGGGCATCGTGACTGAGTGAAAAAGAGACAGATGCAAGTGAGAGAGCATAAGCGTCCAAGCATAAAATAGACTCCCCGGGGAAGAACTTAAAACTAATTTATAGAACACCCCTGAAAATGAAATTACCAAAAACGACGACAGATATGGATAGCAAGAAATACATTGGACTAATACCAGCCAGGTACGGCAGTTCGCGCTTCCCTGGCAAGCCCCTCGCCATGTTGGGAGGCAAGACCGTGATTCGCCGCGTGTACGAGCAGGTACTGAAGAGCCTGGACGAAGCCTACGTCTGTACCGACGACCAAAGGATATTCGACCACGTGCTCGGTTTCGGAGGCAAGGCCGTTATGACATCCGAGGACTGCAAGAGTGGCACCGACCGCTGCTGGCAGGCTTACGAAAGACTTGGCAAGGAGGCAGACGTGGTGGTCAACATTCAGGGCGACGAACCCTTTGTCCAACCCTCCCAGCTCGAGTTGCTCAAGTCTTGCTTCGACGATGCCACGACCCAGATAGCCACATTGGTCAAGCCCTTCCTTCCCACGGACGGCATAGAGAGCCTCACGAACCCCAACTCGCCCAAGGTGGTGGTGGACAATAGCATGCGTGCCATATATTTCAGCCGTAGCGTGATACCATACGTACGTGGGCAAGAGATGCAGGAGTGGATGTCGAGGCACACCTTCTACAGGCACATCGGGCTATACGCATACCGCGCCGACGTACTCCGCCGTATAACGTCGCTGCCGCAGGGGACGCTGGAGCAATGCGAGTCGCTCGAACAACTGCGCTGGATAGAGAATGGCTATACCATAAGGGTGGGAGTCACCGACGTGGAAACTATAGGCATTGACACCCCAGGCGATTTGCAACGGGCGGAAAAGTATTTAAAAACACTTAAAGATTAGCCATTTTCTTTGTCATTCCAACTTTATTCCATAACTTTGCCACGAAATTCATGTTCAATGGCATTACCTGACAAATACATATTATTGTTTTTTTCTTTTCTATTGCCTTCTGTATCCCCGGCACAGCAGATAAAGATAGGCAACTATACGTTCCCCGAGGGTGGGGAATACCAAGGTGAACTCATCAAGGGAAAACCCTACGGCAAGGGCGTTACTACTTTCCCAAACGGAGATGTCCACACGGGCGAGTACGTCAAGGGCAAGCGGCAAGGAATGGGCGTATACCAGTTCTCGGACGGCGAGAAGTACGAGGGCGAATGGTATCAGGATCAGCAGCACGGTAAGGGTACCTATTATTTTGCCAACAACAATAGATACGAGGGGCTGTGGTTCCGCGACTGTCAGGAGGGAGAGGGCACCATGTACTATTTCAACGGAGACACATACGTGGGCAACTGGTCGCACGACAAAAGGGAAGGCTATGGGGTATACACATATTCCAACGGCGAATCCTACTCGGGCGAGTGGAAGGGCGATACCAAGTGCGGCAAGGGCGTGTTCGACTGGAACGACGGCAACCGCTTCGAGGGATATTGGATGGACAACATGAAGAATGGCAAGGGCACGTTCCACTATTCCTCGGGAGACGAATACACGGGCGAGTGGAAGGACGACCAGCAGCACGGCACAGGCACGTACAAGTTCAGCGACGGCAACTGCTACGAAGGGTCGTACAGCCACGGGCAGCGTACGGGCGAAGGCATCTACACGTTCTCCAACGGCGACAGGTACGTAGGACATTTCCTCAACGGCGAGCAGGACGGGCACGGCACGTTCACGTGGCATACGGGCGCCGTATACGAGGGACAATGGAAGTCCAACAAGCAGCACGGTACAGGCAAGTACACATGGGCCAACGGCGACGTCTACGAAGGCGGATGGAAGGAAGGCATCATGGAAGGTGAAGGCATCATACGGCAAACGGATGGAGCCAAGTTTAAGGGAACCTTCAAAGGCGGCAAGAAGGAGGGGCACGGCATCCTCGTCGACACCGACGGAATAAGGTACGAAGGCAATTTCCACAACGACCTCAAGGACGGGGAATTCGTGGAAAAGGACAAGAGCGGCAACGTCATACGGAAAGTGACATACGTCAGCGGGATGGCGAAGCCTAATACGCAACAATAGAGACAGCCACACACACATGCGACTATGGTAATAGACACAATCAGCAACATCCGGCAATACGTTTCCCTCAATCCCTTGATAGCAGAGGTTGCGGACTTCCTCGTCAGTCACGATATCACGTCCATGCCACCCGGACAATACGAGATTCGCGGACGCGAACTCTTCCTCAACGTCGTCGACAGCCAGCCTCGCACGGAGTCGGAAGCCGTCATCGAGTCGCACCGCATCATGGCAGACATACAGATACCCATATCCTCCGTCGAGCGGCATGGATACGCTCCCCTCGCATGTTGCCACTACCAGGCATACGACGAAGAAGGCGACATCTGTTTCCACCACGACATCAAGCCAACCACCCACTTCGACGTCATCCCGGGACAGTTCGTGCTGTACCTCCCGTACGAAGGACATGCCCCAGCCATCTCCGACATCGTACTGAGGAAAGCGATATTCAAACTAATACAACAAACAAAATAAACCATATAGCTATGACCCGAACAAAGGCAGTAGTAGATAAGAAGGAAAAAAAGTCCGCCAACTCCAAGAAGAAGGCAACCCAGAAGAAGGTTGTCGTACCACAACTCAGGCTCGTCAAGAACGACCAGTACCTCGCCGATTACTCACAGGCCATCGAGGGAAGGCACAACTCTGCCATGCAGAAGAAGAGCGAACTGGTTGGCAATTCCAAGAAGACGCTCAGCGACTTTGCAACCGGCTACCTGTACTTCGGACTCCACAAGACCGACGACTGCTGGATCCTCAGGGAGTGGGCACCCAACGCCATCGACATCTTCGTGATTGGCGACTTCAACGACTGGAAGGAAAGTGCCAAGTATGCCATGAAGCGAGTAAGGGGCACAGGCAACTGGGAGATTAAGATTAAGAACAAGGCCTTCAGGCATGGCACTCACTTCAAGCTCAGCGTCCACTGGGACGGCGGACAGGGCGAGCGCATACCTGCCTGGGCGAACAGGGTAGTGCAGGATCCAGACACCCACCTCTTCAGCGTACAGGTATGGGACCCCGAGGAGAAATACCAGTGGCAGGTGGACAAGTTCAAGCCCGAGACTTCGCCACTCCTCATATACGAGTGCCACATAGGCATGTCGCAGGACGCAGAGAAGGTAGGCACATACGTCGAGTTCCGCGACAACGTGCTGCCCAGGATTGCCAAGCTCGGTTACAACTGCATCCAGATAATGGCTATACAGGAACACCCTTACTATGGTAGCTTCGGATACCACGTAAGTAGCTTCTTCGCAGCCAGCAGCCGCTTCGGCACACCCGAGGAACTCAAGTCGCTCATCGACAAGGCACACTCCATGGGAATAGCTGTCATCATGGACATCGTGCACAGCCATGCCGTGAAGAACGAGAACGAGGGCCTGGGCAACTTCGCCGGAGACCCCTGCCAATACTTCTGCTCGGGAGACAGGCGGGAGCACCCCGCATGGGATAGCCTCTGCTTCGACTATGGCAAGAACGAGGTCCTGCACTTCCTGCTATCCAACTGTAAGTACTGGCTCGAGGAATACCATTTCGACGGATTCCGCTTCGACGGAGTCACGTCCATGCTCTACTACAGCCACGGGCTCGGCGAGAGCTTCAACGGATATGCCGACTACTACAACGGCCATCAGGACGATAATGCCATCGTCTATCTCACGCTTGCCAACGACCTCATACACGCCGTCAACAAGAACGCTATCACCATTGCCGAGGAAGTAAGCGGTATGCCCGGACTCGCCGCACCCATCAAGGACGGAGGGTATGGTTTCGACTACCGCATGGCGATGAATATACCCGACTACTGGATAAAGACCATCAAGGAACTCCGCGACGAGGACTGGAAGCCAAGCTCGATGTTCTGGGAAGTCACCAACAGGCGCAGGGACGAGAAGACCATCTCCTATGCCGAAAGCCACGACCAGGCCCTCGTCGGTGACAAGACAATCATCTTCCGCCTTGTAGATTCCGATATGTACTGGCACTTCAAGAAGGGCGACCAGACGTCCACCGTAGAGCGAGGCATCGCCCTGCACAAGATGATAAGGATGCTCACCGCATCCACCATCAACGGAGGATACCTCAACTTCATGGGCAACGAGTTCGGCCATCCCGAATGGATCGACTTCCCACGCGAGGGCAACGGATGGAGCTATAAGTATGCACGACGCCAGTGGAATCTCGTCGACAACAAGCAACTCTGCTTCCATTACCTCAACGACTTCGAGGCAGCTATGCTGAAGCTCATCAAGAAGCAGAAACAATTCCAGAAGCAACCAGTAGTGGAGATATGGCACAACGATGCCGACCAGGTGCTCGCATTCCAGCGAGGCGAGCTCATGTTCTTCTTCAACTTCAGCCCCACCAGGTCTTACTGCGGTTATGGGTTCATGGTCAAGAATGGCTCATACGAATATCTCCTGAACACCGATGACGTGGCTTTCGGTGGCAATGGGTTCAACGACGACAAGGTTGTCCACTACACTAACTACGACGACTACCTCTCGCGTGACAACAAGGGATGGCTCAAGCTCTACCTTCCGGCACGTACGGCATGCGTGCTGCGCAAGTGCAAGGATTAGCGACAATGAACGTAGAGAGACATCCATTCCAGCCCTTCATCCCCGACGGGGCAAGGATTCTCGTGCTCGGCACCTTTCCCCCTGCCGCTCACAGGTGGTGCATGCCATTCTATTACCCCAACTTCCAGAACGATATGTGGCGCATCATGGGAATCATCTTCTTTGACGATAGGGAACACTTCGTTGTGGAGGGGGAGAGACGGTTCGACCAACCAAGGATAGAAGCATTCCTCACCGAGCAGGGAATTGCCATGTACGACACGGCGACATGCGTGGTACGTACGCGAAATACCGCATCCGACAAGGACCTCCAGATTGTGGAGGAAACCGACATCGGAGCCATGCTCGACAGTATGCCGCGATGCAACGTAATCGTCACGGCAGGGATGCTTGCCACCTCCGTCGTATGCCGCCGCCTCGGGGTAGATGCACCCAAGGTGGGCGACTTCGCCACTACCGTGTACAAGGGTCGCTACTTCCGAATCTACCGAATGCCAAGCAGCTCGCGTGCCTATCCCATCACAGCCGAGCGCAAGGCGGCATTGTATGCCCTTGCACTCAGGTGAGCGTGCCCCACTTCTTCTGCCTTCATTACGACTTTGGGTAATCCAAAAGATTGAATGTCGTTTCTCGCAGACGCGACCGGGCTATTGACCTTCGGTCTTCCTCCTTCTCTCTCGGGATAGTCCGAACAAGCCTGGCTTTCCCCTTCGGGTCGTCGACCTGAACCTTCGGCTCTCTGCTCGCTCGTTCGTCAGTTGGCTCCGCCTTCTTCCTCCTCGCTCGGGATAGCTGGAGCAAGCTCCGCTCTCCGCTTGCTCGTTCGTCAGTTCAAGCTCGATGTTTCGTATGCCATGCCCTTCTTTTGACTACTGCCAAAATGCAGAGGAATGAGCTATGAGTTGCCATCAATGAGCACACGGCTCTGAGCCCTTTCCCCCTAAACAGGGGGATTGAGGGGGGGCTCCCATTGCTCATAGCTCAAATCTCATTGCTCATTCCTCATTCCTCTGCTTTTGTATGTGGAATACTACTGCATGATTACGTTGGGCAATATTTTCTTCAAATTCCTTGCCCGTTTCTCCAACATGTCGTAACTTTGCAGAATATTAATTCCAAGCAGACAAATTAGAAAAGAAAAAATGCCACAGATTTCAGTTCGGGGAGTAGAGATGCCTGAGTCGCCCATACGCAAGTTGGCACCATTAGCGTATGCAGCCAAGGATAGGGGAATAAAGGTGTATCATCTGAATATTGGTCAGCCAGACCTTCCCACGCCAAAGGCGGCGCTGGATGCCATACGTAATCTCGATCGCACGATATTGGAGTACAGTCCAAGCCAGGGCTATCTCAGTTACCGCAAGAAACTGGTCAACTATTATGCCAAATACAATATACGCCTGACGGCAGATGACATCATCGTCACAAGTGGGGGGTCTGAGGCCGTATTGTTCTCGTTTCTTGCTTGCCTGAACCCTGGTGACGAGATAATCGTGCCAGAGCCTGCCTATGCCAACTACATGGCGTTCGCAATTTCGGCAGGAGCGGTAATACGTACCATAGCCACCACCATCGAGGAAGGTTTCTCGCTGCCTAAGGTAGAGAAGTTCGAGGAACTCATCAACGAGCGTACGAGGGCAATACTGATCTGCAACCCCAACAATCCTACGGGTTACCTGTATACCAGGAGGGAGATGAACCAGATACGTGACCTTGTCAAGAAATACGACCTGTATCTCTTTTCCGACGAGGTGTACAGGGAATTCATATATACGGGCAGTCCCTACATCAGTGCTTGCCATCTGGAAGGTATAGAGAACAATGTAGTCCTGATAGACTCTGTCAGCAAGCGTTACAGCGAGTGCGGCATTAGGATTGGAGCATTGATTACCAAGAACGAGGAAGTAAGGCGTGCGGTGATGAAATTCTGCCAGGCGCGTCTGAGCCCTCCATTGATAGGCCAGATAGCTGCAGAGGCCAGCCTTGACGAACCGGAGGAATATGGCCGAGAGGTTTATGACGAGTATGTGGAAAGAAGGAAGTGCCTTATAGACGGGCTCAACCGCATACCTGGCGTATACAGCCCCATTCCCATGGGAGCTTTCTATACCGTTGCCAAGTTGCCGGTGGACGATGCGGAGAAATTTTGCTCGTGGTGCCTGAGCGACTTCCAGTACGAGGGTGAGACAGTGATGATGGCTCCAGCGGCAGGATTCTACACAACGCCAGGGGCAGGCAGGGATGAAGTCCGGCTGGCCTATGTACTCAAGAAGGAAGACTTGGTAAGGGCCTTGTTCGTGTTGCGCAAGGCGCTGGAGGCATATCCTGGCAGGACTGAATAGGATGGCAGGCCGATGAAAGAAACCTGGTTTGTCGCCAAACGACTATTTGGAAGCAGCAATGGCAGGACGGGCGTGTCCCGCCCTGCAATACGCATAGCCACGTTAGGTGTGGCGGTTGGGGTTGCTGTAATGATAGTAAGCGTCTGTGTGGTGACGGGCTTCCAGAAGGAAATTGTCTCAAAGATGTTCGGGTTGGCAGGTCATGTCCAGGTCTTCAACTACGAGAGCCTGGGCAGGGATTACCAGCCAATAGTGTTGGATGACGGGATAACTGACAGCCTGCTTGCCATACCTCACGCCAGGCATGTCCAGAGGTTCAGCATGAAGCCAGGCATGCTTAAGACGGAGCATTCATTCCGTGGCGTAGTCTTCCGTGGGGTGGGTAGCGACTATGATGCCACTTACTTGCGCAACAATCTCGTTGATGGCGTGGTTCCGGAATTCTCGGATTCTTCGTCCACGGGAAAGCTGCTCATTTCCCAGACACTTTCCAGCCAGTTGAGGCTTGGTGTCGGTAACTCCGTATATGCCTATTTTTTCGAGGACGGGGTAAAGGCACGCAAGTTCACGGTATCGGGCATATATTGTACCAACATGACGGACTTCGACAACCAGCTTGTCTATTGTGACGTTTATACGGTAAACCGTCTCCTGGGATGGGACTCATGCCAGTATGCCGGGGCGGAGATAGTAATTGATTCTTATTCCAACATCGACAGGGTGATGCCTTTGGTAATAGGAGAAGTCAAGGAGAGGCAGGATCCCTATGGTAACCGCTATACATGCATGACGGTGCGAGACCTGTATCCGCAGGTGTTTGCGTGGCTCGAACTTCTCGACATGGATGTGTGGGCTATATTGGTCCTGATGGTATGCGTGTCTGGCATCACCATGG
>SFXD01000028.1 GCA_004559785.1 bacterium
GTTGATGCGGAGTTGTAAGCGTCGACGAGTACATATCGGCAGCCAGTCTTGTTGTACGGGTCGAGAAACCAATATTTGATATATCTAAGCACATCGCTACCTATATGTTTGGAGCGAAAATCCTTAGACACACCAAGGCGAGCTATCAATACCGCAGGATAATCTTTCAATGATTTAACGTGTGGTATGTTAGCCTCTACTTTTTTTCTCCTGGCATTTGGCAAATCGCTTACCCTTATTCCAGCATTGGCAAGGGTGAAAGCACAGACAACTGTTGTCGGTTCAGACTTTACTGTATAGAAATAAGTCTTTCCCAACAACTCTTTCGCATAAGCAAAACAATCGTTGGTGAAAAAGTCATCAAGGTCTTTGTCTTCACAACAAAAGCCTTCCAAGTCTGTTTTTTCCTTAAGTTCGCAGAGGGAACACTCGTCATATAAAAAACTCATCTTCTACCCAATCTTGAGTTTTCAAGTACTTTTTTTACAATTGCCATTCCTCTGTCATATCGTTCCCTGACGGCTTTTTCTTCCTCGGGAGTACGATTCAGGAATTTCTCATAATTTGCCTGAGCCTCAGCTTCGAATCGCTGAGCCACTTCGCCAGTCAACACTGGTATGGATGCTATCGGTAGTGCCATAATTATTATGTTTTTATAGTTCAACCTAATATATTTCCTTGCAAAGGTACACAATTTTATCTGAATTTCAAGACATTTGTTTCTTTTTTCCTATTTATGAAGTGGAAATGTCAGGATCGTACTGCAACCTTCAATAAATTCTTATGGCAGAAGAAATTAACTATCCGCCGCCACCAGCCTCCAGAGGCAAGTCGATGCCAGATGAATAATCATCTGGTTCAAAGACAGGAGTCCCTTCAAAGCAAAGACTTTGCAGAATGACGGGGGAGTTCATGCGCCTCCGTCATTCATATATCCTATAGACGACGAATGAGAACGGAGGGAGGCTCATGCCCTGCAGAGGACTGGGGGCGTGCACTTCCTCACGGACAGGATGCACGGCAGAGGGCTTGCCTATGGCGTTCTCGGCAGACATGTCAGCCGTCAGCAGTATGCGCTCGCAGCGTGAGATGTCCTTGATGCCCTTCGCAGTGATGCTTGCCTGCAAGGGAGTGGCAGAGACGTTCACCAGCTTGACGATGTGGCAACGCCGCTCCTGGTCGCAGACCGCCGAGGCATACAGCCCGTGCTGTCCCGTCACGGGCTTCCCCTCCATGGTAAGCGGCCGGGTATGCGTACCCTTGTTCAGCGAGAACAGCTGCTGTACGTAGTAGTTGGGCGTGAGCATCACGTCGAGGTTGTCGAACCATATCATGTCCGGCCTCCACTGCCAACCGTCGACATGTGCGAAGAGAGGTGCGTACGTCGCCTGCCATACCACGTCGGCATTGCGCTCCAGGCCTGTCATGAAGGCAGCCTCGCAGAGTGCCGACTCCCATGTGTTGCGCTGTCCCTTGACATGGCAGGCATACTCGCCGGCAAACACCTTGGGACCCTTGCGGTCGTAGCCGTCGTAACGTGATGCGTTGTCGAGGAACCACTTGGGATCCTTGTAGTAATGCTCGTCCACGAGGTCCACCTTCATGCGCCGCATCTCCTGCCAGCCATACTCGAAGTTGTCGCCGTCGGACGACGGGCCTGACGAGCCTACGATCCTGATGTCCGGATATCGGCTGCGTATTGGCTTGAGGAAAGGCTCCAGTCGTTCGGTATATGGCTCACTCCACTGCTCGTTGCCGATGCCTATCTGCCGGAGGTTGAATGGCTCGGGGTGTCCCATCCTGGCACGCAGGCCACCCCACAGTGTGGTAGTGTCTCCATTGGCAAACTCGATGAGGTCGAGTGCATCCTGTATGTATTGCTGCAGGGAGTCGGCGGGCACATAGTCAGGCGAGGGATATGTAGGATTCTGGTACTGGCATGCCATGCCGCAGTTCAGTATTGGCAATGGTTCTGCCCCGATGTGTTCCGAGAGCAGGAAATACTCGTAGAAGCCTATGCCCAGCGACTGGAAATAGGTGGGTGACAGGCGGTGTGCGAAGGTACTGTTCCAGCGGTTCTCGTTCAGAGGCCTGTCCTCCACGTCGCCCACCGAGAGTTTCCACTGGTAGCGCGTCGACAGGTTAGAACCCTCCACTATGCAGCCGCCTGGAAAGCGGAACACCCCGGGGTGCAGGTCTGCCAGGGCCTGAACCAAGTCGGTACGCATGCCATGCCAGTTGTCGCGTGGGAACAGCGACACGTGGTCCACATCCAGTCCGTCGTTCGAGCCAAGCAGGATGTTCATGCCGCCCCTTCCATCCGTGGCTTCGGACTTGATGGCCACTTCATGGCGTGTCCACTCCCTGCCAGTGACCGAAATGCTGCCCCTGCCAATGATATTCTTGCGGCTATCCACCAGGTTGACTTCCATCCTCGCCTCCTTGCCCTTGTCGTCGTGCAGGCGTGCGTAGACGGAGAAGACGTAGGTACTGTCCTTCTTGAACCCCATGCCGAAGTAGCCATGGTTGGAGAGTCCGGTGCGCATCTCGTAGTGTCCCCTGTCTTCCAGTACGGCATAGTGCGGATTGCGCCCGAAGGCAGGTCGCTCGCTTGCGATGCTCACCTTGCCGAAGGGTTCCCAGCAGGTCAGTCCGTTGGGGTACTCGAACGAGCGATTGGCAACCATCTCGGCATAGAGTCCGCCGTCTGCCCCATAGTTGATGTCCTCGAAGAACACCCCGTACATCGTGGGCTGGACGGGTACGCCCTTTGCCTTGGCATCCAATACGAGTTGGAACTCTGACGGTTGCGCCTGCGCCATAGCAGGAGAGACCACCAACTGTGCAAGCAGCAATAATGATGATGAAATCCTTTTCATAAAATGCGAGTATCTTGTTATTGTTCCCGGTATATTCCACACGCCATCGTGGCATGTTCCGATGGCAAAGGTAGCCATGTTTTTCCGTTCTGCCAAATGTATGGGGGAAAAAATGCCACGAGCCACGACCACAACACCCTGCGTCAGGCTCTTAATTATTCGCAAGTGCCTGATGCCGGAAAAACAACGGTTCAAGGCACGCCCCGAAGGGCGCGCCAGACTTTCTTTTGATACCAAATCCATTTGAACTTGCAAAAGGTGAATGATTAAACCAGAATTATATATGGTCGCTTCGCTCAAAATCTCCACAGAAAATCCCGGCTGAAAATCCCTACGAAATATGCTCACAGCTCACAGCTCACGTTTTCGCTCGCTTACCCGTACCTTTGACCCTAAGAAAAACACTTTCTTTATCTTGCCGGGGCAGAATCTCGCGGAATTCGCCTATATTTGCAGTGGATTTGGCCCCTACCCATTACGCCAAACCGCAAATTGACAAACCACACGACATCAACAAAACCAAGCCACAGCAATGAAAAGATTACCACTGATTGCATGCGTCATGCTGACCATAGTGCCTACACGCTCGTGGACACAGGCAGAGAATGACTACCTGTTCCGCAACCCCGCACTCACGACGGAGGAACGTGTGAAAGACCTCCTGTCGAGACTGACACTGGAGGAGAAGGTACAACTGATGAAGCACGACGCCCTGGCCATACCACGCCTGGGAATACCTGCCTACAACTGGTGGAACGAGGCACTGCACGGCGTGGCACGCACCGGCGAGAGTTAGTTTGGTTTGATTACGGGACGTGGCATGGGGGAAAGGAAGGATAGGCTACTTGCGTCAGACGCTTACCTCTCCCTTGATGGCCGGCCACGGGTCGTAGTCCTCCAGCCGGAAGTCCTCGTAACGGAACTGGAATATGTCCTTCACCTCTGGATTGAGCACCATTCGCGGCAAGGGACGCGGAGTGCGTGTCAGCTGCAGCCTGACCTGCTCCAGATGGTTGAGGTAGATGTGGGTGTCGCCCGTAGTGTGTATGAACTCCCCTGGCCGGAGTCCGCACACCTGCGCCATCATCATGCAGAGAAGGGCGTACGAGGCTATGTTGAAGGGAACTCCAAGGAAGCAGTCGGCACTACGCTGATACAGTTGTAGGCTGAGCTTCCCGTTGGAAACGTAAAACTGGAAAAAGGCATGGCAGGGGGGAAGGTTCATGTTCTTAAGGTCTGCCACGTTCCATGCAGATACGATGATGCGACGACAGTCGGGGTCGTTCTTGATAGTGTCCACCGCCTGCTTTATCTGGTCGATGAATCCTCCGTCGTAGTCGGGCCACGAACGCCATTGGTATCCGTAGATATGCCCCAGGTCGCCCGTGACAGGGTCTGCCCATTCGTTCCAGATCCTTACTCCTCGTTCCTGCAGCCAGCGGGCATTGGTGTCCCCACGGAGGAACCACAGCAACTCGTATATGATGCTCTTGAGGTGAACTTTCTTTGTCGTAAGCAAGGGGAATCCCTCCTGGAGGTTGAACCTCATCTGATGTCCAAATATACTTACGGTGCCTGTGCCTGTACGGTCGCGCTTCTCGGATCCCTCATCCAGTATGCGCTGCAGCAAGTCCAAATATTGTTTCATCTTCGTATGTAGTCTGTAAATGTATAGGTGTAGTCGTGCTTCTCATCCTTTCCGTGCTCCTCGCGGCTTGAAACCTTCCATAGGTCGGATGACACCTGTGGGAAGAATGCGTCAGCCCCCTCCGGCTCGTCGTCGACCTCGGTGAGACAGAGCCTGTCGGCAAGCGGCAGAGCCTCGGCATATACCGTGGCACCTCCGATGACGAACACCTCCTCGGATGGCAGGCAACTGCCGAGGGCTTCCCTCAGCGAGGAATAGGTCTCGGCTCCCGGAAACTCTTTGCCGGAACGGGTCAGTACGATGTTCCTGCGATTAGGCAGTACGCCCTTAGGCAATGACTGGAAAGTACGCCTGCCCATGATGATGGTGTGACCCGTGGTAAGTGCCTTGAAACGTCGCAGGTCGTTGGGCAGCCAATATATCAGCTCGTTGCCCCTGCCTATCGCCATGTTACGGGCCACGGCCGCTATGATACTTATCATAGCACTCCTCCCTCTTCTGCCTGCATCTCGTCTCCGGAAAGCTGCGGAACCGGGAATTGCCTCCTGATGGCCTCGTTGAACGATATGATGGTCTCGCTGCGCTGGATGCCTATGCGCTGCAACTTGTCGTGGATGATGCTGAGCAAGTGATGGTTGTCGCGGGCATACAACTTGATGAACAAATCGTAGTCCCCCGTCGTATAATGGCACTCCACTACCTCGGGAATCTTGCCCAACTCGTCCGTGACGCGATCGAAATCGGATGGGTCCTTCAGGAAGATGCCTATGAAGGCGCATGTGCCATAACCTATCTCCTTTGGGTCGAGCACGAACTGCGAGCCCTTTATCACTCCAATGTTGGTCAGCTTCTGTACCCTTTGGTGGATGGCGGCACCAGAAACCTGGCAAACCCTTGCTACTTCAAGAAAAGGCATTCGTGCATTGTCGGATATCAATGACAGTATTTGCCTGTCAAGACTATCTATGTATTGCATTGTCTGTTTTTGTTTTTGCCCACAAATGTACAAAATTTATCCTTCTCGGCAAAACTTCGACAAATTATATTCTGCTTGCCGACATGGTTTTGATGGCAGGCCATGCGACACGGCATCACTTTCTTGATGCGGAAGCCGCCTTGCTCATGCGCTCAACCACCATGCGCAGGACGAAGACATCCTTCAGAGGTCTGTCGTTGCCGTCGGTAGGCATCGACTGTATCGCCTTCACAACGTCCATGCCCTCTATCACCTCGCCAAACACCGTGTACCTACCGTCCAGATGTGGCGTGCCACCGTTCATCATGTAGTCGTCCACCATCTGGGGAGTTAGTTCTACCCCATGCTCGGAAAGCATTGCACGAACCTTCTTGATGTCCGCCGGAGACTGCTTCCTGCCATATACTATGTAGAACTGGCATCCGCTGCTCATCATCTCTGGGTTGATGTCGTCCGGCTCCCTTGCCGCTGCCAAGGCTCCCCTCCAATGGTACAGGTATGGCAGGCATATCTCGGGCGGTATGGTATAGCCCACCTCTCCTTCTCCCACGAAATCCCCTGGCTGGGCATGGCGCGAGTCCGGGTCGCCTCCCTGTATCATGAAGTCGGCGATGCACCTGTGGAACAAAGTCGAGTCGTAGACTCCCTCCGAGGCGAGGCGAAGGAAATTGTCCCTATGCAACGGCGTATCGTCGGAGAGAGCCACACGTATGTTTCCCTCCGTCGTCTCCATCCTCACGATGCTCCTACTCTCCTTCCTCTTGCCTTGCGACACGGTAAATGTGCACAACAGCAACAAAACGATGCAAAAATTCCTTTTTCCCATAATTGTCCTGATATGTCAGCGCAAAGATAAGGAAAAATTCCCCACCACCAAGCCACAAGATGAAAAAAAGTTATCAACATTACACATAAGTCACTAATTTCCATCAAAAAGCCCTATCCATCGAAGATTCAAGAGATGTTTGCCTGTCGGGAACAAAGGAAAAGCATAAGTTATTAACAAAAGGCAGATAAAAATATTTTGGAAAAAATGTGGGGAATTGTGGGGAATTTCATATCTTTGCACCCAAGAACTACAATAAATAGGTACACGAAGTGAGATTTACCGGCAACATAGATGCAAAAGTGGACGAAAAGGGACGCGTTTTCGTACCAAGTGCCTTCCGCAAAATCCTACAGAAGGAGGAAGGGCAAGGCCTGATACTTAGGCGCGATGTCTTCCAGCGTTGCCTTGTCCTTTTCCCACAGAGCGTATGGGATGAACAGGTGGATGCCATCACCGCCAGGACCAACATGTTCGACCGCAATGGCAGAAACGCACTCAGATGGTTCGTGGCAGGAGCGGAATCCATAACTCTCGACAACGGCGGACGCATGTTGATACCACGCCGGTACCTGGAAGAAGCCGGCATACAGAACGAGGTGAGGTTCATCGGCGTAGACAACACCATAGAGATATGGAGCCGGCAGAATGCCGAGGCCTTGCTTGCCAACAACGACGACGAGCCCTTCAATCTGGAATCGCTGATGAACGGAGAGGCTCAAGCCAACGCCGAGGGTTGAAACTATTGACTAAACATTCTCCCAACTATAAACTCATGAATTGCGACACTTACCATATACCCGTACTGCTACACGAGTCCGTGGACGGATTGGACATCAAACCCGGCGGAACATACATCGATGCCACTTACGGAGGAGGAGGACACAGCAGGGAGATCCTTGCGCATCTGGGCAAAGACGGGAGATTGTTTGGCTTCGACCAGGACTTGGATGCCGCACGCGGAGCCATCGAAGATGGCAGATTCCAATTCGTACGCAGCAATTTCCGCTTCATGAAGCAATGGATGAGGTATTATGGCGTAGAGCACGTGGACGGCATACTGGCAGACCTGGGAGTCAGCAGCCATCACCTCGACGAAGGTTCGAGGGGGTTCAGCTTCAGGTACGACGCTCCGCTCGACATGAGGATGAACCAGAAGGCAAGCCTTACAGCCAGGAAGGTGTTGGAAGAGTACAGCGAAGAGCAAATCTCCGACATCCTTTACCTGTATGGAGAACTCAGGAACAGCCGACGCATTGCCTCTGCCATCGTCAAGGCACGGGGCAAGCAGGCAATAGCCACCACGGGGCAACTGGCAGAGCTACTAAAGCCACTGATGGGGTATGACAGGGAGAAAAAGGACATGGCAAGGGTCTTCCAAGCCCTGAGGATAGAGGTCAACGGAGAAATGCAAGCCCTGCGCCAGATGCTGTCTGCAGCCACGGAACTGCTTGACGATGGCGGAAGGCTCGCAGTGCTGACCTACCACTCGCTGGAAGACAGGATGGTAAAAAACTTCATCAAGTCTGGCAACGCCGAAGGAAAATGCGAGACCGACATCTTTGGCAGGAACCACTCGCCGCTGAAAGCCGTGAACAAGGGTGTCGTGGTGGCTTCTGCAGAGGAGATTGGCAGTAATCCCAGAAGCAGGTCAGCCAAACTGAGAGTGGCAGTGAGGCTACTGCGCAACGAGGGACAGACAATGTAAGTACATCCAAACAAGGAAAGCATTCACTAAAGATAGGAAATGGAAGAGGATTTTGACAGGATAGAAGACGCACAGACCGTGGATAGAGAACAAACGGAACAGCCTCAGGCGGAGACCGCGGGGAGCAACAAGTCGAGGTTGCTGAGTTCGCTGATAAACGAGGATGAGGAGAAGACTCCCGAGCTGAACCATATAAAGGATGTCCTACAGGCCTTCAGCATCAACGGGATGTGGTTTCGCCGCCAACTGGGAGCCATAGCCCTGATATTGTTCGGAGTAGTGCTGTACATCACCAACAGGTACCAGGCACAACAGGAAATGATTGAGGAGGAGAAACTGAGAAGCGAATTGCAGGACTGGAAGTTCCGTAGCATGACACGCAACAGCGAACTGACATTCAAGTCAAGGCAAAGCCAGCTTGAGAAACAACTCAAGAACATGGGCGACAGTACCCTCCTGCCAAGCAACGAGCCACTCTACAAGATTACCATCGACAAATAGTAGTACACACATACACAAATGAAGGCAGACAAGAGAAACTCCATAGGAAGGTACAGGATATTGCTGATCGTCATGGCGATAATAGGCGTGTACGTGTTCGGCAAGGCCATACGGACCATGATCAGCCCACAGAAGGACTACTGGATTGCCGTGGACAAACGGTTCACGAAAGAGAACATACCCATACCTGCCAACAGAGGCAACCTACTGGATTGCAATGGACGAATACTGTCTGGCTCAGTACCCGAATACAGGCTCTACATGGACTTCCGGGTAATTGACCCCGACAGTGCCCACAAGGCGAAGACCGAAGCCTTCCGCGACTCCGTCTTCAACCACTGCCTCGACAGCATCGCGCTGGGACTGGAAAGCATATTCCCCGACAAGAGTGCCGCATGGTTTAGAAAGAGACTGCTCGACGGAAAGAAGAGAGGAGGATTCTCGTACCGCATCTATCCAAAGCATGCCACCTACATACAATACAAGCAATGCAAGGAACTGCCACTGCTGAGAGAGTCTGCCATGAAGGGCGGGTTCCACGGAGAAGAAATCATGCAGAGGAAGAAGCCCTATGGCATACTGGCATCCAGGACACTGGGCGACTTGTACAAGGACTCAAACGCAGCCAAGTTCGGACTTGAACTAAGCTTCGACAGCATCCTGAGGGGCGAACCAGGCTTGAGCCACCGCTCTACCATACGCAACAGAAGGCTGAGCTTCATCGACAAGGAGCCGTCGGACGGACACGACCTAATGACCACCATCGACATTGACATACAAGACTTTGCCGACCGCTCGCTACGCAACAAGCTACATGAGTTAGAAGGAGAGATTGGCATAGCCATAGTGATGGAAGTGAAGACCGGAGACGTGAAGGCAATCGTCAACCTGACACGGGGCAACGACGGGGAATACTACGAGATGAAAAACAATGCCGTAAGCGACCTCATGGAACCTGGGTCCACATTCAAGACCGCCAGCATCATGGTGGCAATGGAAGACGGGCACATCAACAAGAACACTCGGATAGATACGGGAAATGGAATCTACCTGATGTACAAGCGTGAGATGAAAGACCACAACTGGAGAAAAGGCGGATACAACGAACTGACGGTCACACAGGTGCTGGAGTACAGTTCCAACATCGGCGTGAGCCGTCTCATAGACCAAGCCTACCACGACGACCCCGACAAATTCGTGCGTGGGCTAAACAAGATAGGCGTGGGCATTCCGCTCAACCTGCCTTTCGTCGGCAAGGGCGAACCCATTGTGAGGCATCCCGAGAAACAGGGACGTTACTGGAAGAACTGGAGCAACACTGCCCTGCCATGGATGAGCATCGGATACGAAACCATGATACCTCCCATCAGCACGCTGACCTTCTACAACGCCATAGCCAACGGAGGCAAGATGGTGAAGCCAAGATTCGTAAAGGCTGAGTTGGAAAACGGTCAGGTAGTAAGGGAGTTCCCGACGGAGACCATCAAGGAGAGCATCTGCAAGCCGTCAACCTTGGAACAGATACAGGAGATACTGGAAAAGGTGGTAAGCGAAGGACTTGGCAAGAAAGCCGGCAACGGAGGAAAATACTTCCTCGTCAGCGGCAAGACAGGCACGGCACAAGTGGCTGGCAAGGGTGGATACCACAACGGACCCAAGAAATACATGGTTAGTTTCTGTGGCTACTTCCCCTCAGACGCTCCACAGTACAGTTGCATCGTCTGCATCGTCAAATACAACACTCCCGCATCGGGAGGTGGACAATGCGGACCCGTGTTCCGCGACATTTCGCAATACATCATGTCGAAGGGCGAATTCAGGGAGGCATCCGAAGCCAAGGACACAAACTACGTCCATCATCCCATGGTTGCCAAGGGGCGCAACGACAAGACCAAGGTCATACTGGACGCACTGGAATTGGAAGACAGCACCAGCGGTGACACATCCGACTCAATCCCCGTGAATAGGGTCCCCGACCTAAGGGGCATGGGAGCAAGGGATGCAGTATACATCATGCAAGAGAGGGGACTCAAGGTGAAACTGAAAGGCAAGGGGCACGTCAAGGCTCAGAACATGCCTCCTGGCACAATAATTGAGACAGGTAAGTGCATAACCCTGACCCTGGAGTAAGGAGGGCTGCACATCCAAACATATATACATTATATATATTATAAAGAGGAGACACATGAAACTGGTCAATCTAACGAGCGTATGCACTCCCGTCAAGATAGTGGGAGACACCAACGCAGATGTAACGGGAATCGAGATAGACTCCCGACAGATTAAGGAAGGCAATGTTTTCATCGCCATGAGAGGCTCGCAGGTAGACGGACACGACTATATAGACAAAGCTGTGTGCCAAGGTGCCACGGTAGTGGTATGCGAGGAACTTCCTGCAAACATACAGGAAAACGTAACATACCTGCAATACCCCAGCACAGAGGAAGTGGCCGGCAAACTCGCCACGACATTCTACGGCAACCCTACAAAAAGGATGAAACTGATAGGAGTGACGGGGACCAACGGCAAGACAACAATTGCCACGGTGCTCTTCAACATATTCCGCAGAATGGGACACAAATGCGGACTGTGCAGCACCGTATGCAATTACATTGACTCCGAACCCATCCCAACGGAATGCACCACGCCCGATCCCATCACCCTGAACAAACTGCTTGGCAGGATGGCCGACGAAGGGTGCGAATATGCCTTCATGGAGGTAAGCAGCCACAGCGTCGCACAAAAACGCATAGCTGGACTGACCTTTGCCGGAGGAATATTTACCAACCTCACGCGAGACCACCTTGACTACCACAAGACATTCGACAAGTATCGCGATGCCAAGAAAGCCTTCTTCGACTCGCTACCCAAGGATGCCTTCGCCATTGTGAATGCCGACGACAAGAACGGCATGGTAATGGTGCAGAACTGCAAGGCTACGACAAAGACTTACTCCGTGCAGTCGGCAGCAGACTTCAAGTGCCGCATCATGGAAGAGAGTTTCGAGGGCATGGTTCTTGAAATGGACGGCAGGGAGGTATGCGTACAGTTCGTGGGCAGGTTCAATGCCAGCAACCTGCTCGCCATCTATGCAACCGAGATCATGCTCGGTGTCGAACCGCAGGAGGCCCTGGTGCAGATGAGTGCCATGAAGCCCGTGAACGGACGCTTCGAAACCATTCGGTCGAAGGAGGGCGTAACCGCCATCGTGGACTATGCACATACACCCGATGCCCTGGCCAACGTATTGTCCACAATAAACGAGATATTGCGCCACCGCGGCGAATGCTGGACGGTATGTGGGGCCGGAGGAAACCGCGACAAGGGTAAAAGGCCCCTCATGGCCCAGGAGGCTGCAAGGTACAGCGACAGAGTTATCATCACGAGCGACAATCCCAGGAACGAAGACCCGCAGGAAATTATCAACGACATGCTCGCAGGTCTCGACGAACGCCAGACAAGGAAGACCCTGAGCATAGTGGACCGTAGGGAAGCCATACGCACAGCCTGCATGATGGCAAAGCCAGGAGATGTGATACTCGTGGCAGGCAAGGGACACGAAGACTACCAGATAGTTATGGGAGTGAAGCACCACTTTGACGACCACGAGGTCATACGAGAAGCTTTTGGGCTCAATCCCAGCGAGCAAGAATAACACATGCGTTAAGAAACATAGATACGGAAATAGAACGAGATGCTATACTACCTGTTTAGATACTTGGATGACTATACCGGCCTGTCCGGAGCCAGGCTTTGGCAATACATATCCTTCCGCTCCCTGCTTGCCCTGGTGCTGAGCCTCCTCATATCCATGTGGTTCGGCCAGTATTTCATAAAATGGATGAAAAGCCACGGAGCAAACGAGACGCAGCGCGACGAGACGATAGACCCGTATGGAGTAGAGAAGAAGGGCGTTCCCACCATGGGAGGCATCATAATCATCGTCGCCACAATCCTGCCTTGCCTGTTGCTGGGGAGGCTTCGCAACATATATATGCTGCTGATGCTCTTCACTACGGCATGGCTGGGTATGCTTGGCTTTGCAGACGACTATATGAAGATGAAAATATCCAAGGACGGACTGCGCCCCATCTACAAGCTGCTTGGGCAAGGATTCCTTGGACTGTGCGTGGGACTTACCCTCTGGCTGAGTCCTGATGCCGTGATAAGGGAAAACATCACTACCGAGAAGCAAGGGCTGGAACAGGTGGTGATACACAAGAGCGAACCCGTCAAGAGCACCATTACGACCATACCTTTCGTCAAGAACAACAATTTCAACTATGGCAATATCGTATCCTTCTGCGGCAGATACAAGAATGCCGCCGGATGGATTCTGTTCGTGCTGATGACGACCTTCGTAGTGGTAGCCGTTAGCAATGGCAGCAACATGAACGACGGCATGGACGGAATGTGCGCAGGCAATGCCGCCATAATATGCATTGCCCTGGGGATACTGGCATACGTAAGCAGCCACATCCACATGGCAAGCTACCTCAACATCATGTACATACCAGGCAGCGAAGAACTCGTCATCTTCCTCTGTGCATTCGTAGGTGCCCTGATTGGGTTCCTATGGTACAATGCATATCCGGCACAGGTCTTCATGGGCGACACCGGCAGCCTTGCCATAGGAGGCATAATAGCCGTGACTGCCGTCATCATACACAAGGAACTGCTGATACCCCTGCTCTGCTTCGTATTCTTCATCGAAAGCGTGAGTGTCCTGCTACAGACCAACTATGCAAGGCTGGGCAACAGGAGGGGCGAGAAATGGCGTGTGTTCAAGCGTGCGCCGATTCACGATGCGTTCCGCATAAAGCCCGGGCAACTGCCATCCGACTTCAAGGTGCTGGTCAACTGGCCAAAGGGTTGCTGGCTCGAGTCAAAGATTACGACAAGGTTCTGGATAGTAACCATCATCCTTGCCGCCCTGACAATCGTAACGTTGAAGATTAGATAATTCAGACATCATGAAGAGAATAGTGGTCTTAGGAGCCGCAGAAAGCGGCGTGGGTGCCGCAATACTGGCACAGAAGGAGGGCTTTGACGTATTCCTCAGCGACATGGGAAGCATCAAGCCCCACTACAAGGAAATGATAGAGGAAAAGGGCATTCCATGGGAAGAGAACGGGCATACGGAGAGCCTGATACTGAACGCGGACGAGGTTATCAAAAGCCCTGGGATTCCCGAGAACGCCCCAATGATACAGAAGGTGAAGGAGGCAGGAATACCCATCATCAGCGAAATAGAGTTTGCCGGCAGGTACACCCATGCCAAGATGATTTGCATCACCGGCTCAAACGGCAAGACCACCACGACAAGCCTCATCTACCACATCTTCAGGAATGCAGGCTACAACGTAGGGCTGGCAGGCAACATAGGCAGGAGCCTCGCCCTGCAGATTGCCGAGGGGAGGAACTACGACTACTACATCATCGAGCTTAGCAGTTTCCAACTCGACAACATGTACAAGTTCAGGGCAAACATCGCCATACTGCTGAACATTACGCCCGACCATCTCGACCGTTACGACTACAACATGCAGAACTATGCGGACTCCAAGATGCGCATCATACAGAACCAGACCGAGGAGGACGCTTTCGTATACTGGGCAGACGACCCCATCATACAGGAAGAACTGAAGAAGTACGGCATAAAGTCACAGTTGTGTCCTTTCAGCATACTGAAGAAGAACGGCATGATAGGCTACATAGAAGACGGCAACTATGTCATAGAACGCCCCACCCCGTTCAATATGGAACAGGAGAGCCTAAGCCTCAGCGGCAAGCACAACATGTACAACAGCCTCGCCGCTGGCATAGCCGCACACCTGAGTGGCATCAAGGACGAGATGCTCAAGGAGAGCCTAAGCGACTTTGAGGGCGTTGAACACAGGCTGGAGAAGGTTGCCCGCGTGGGAGGCGTGCAGTACATCAACGATTCCAAGGCCACCAATGTCGATGCCTGCTGGTATGCCCTCGAAAGCATGACGACACCCACCATCCTCATCATAGGAGGCAAGGACAAGGGCAACGACTACAATGCCATAAAGGAACTGGTGAGGAAAAAGTGCGCCGGACTCGTATTCCTGGGGGCGGACAACAGCAAGCTACACGCCTTCTTCGACCCCATGGGAATACCCACCGCCGACACGCACAGCATGAAAGACTGCGTCGACGAATGCGTAAAGATGGCAAAGCCAGGCTATACGGTACTGCTCAGCCCTTGCTGCGCCAGCTTCGACCTGTTCAAGAATATGGAGGACAGAGGAGAGCAGTTCAAGGCTCTCGTACGTTCACTGTAACAAAACAAAAGAGAAACTACAGAACGACAAGACGATGAAAATCAAGAAATTCTTCTCAGACAAGAGTATACTTCAGGGGGATGCAGCCGTATGGATGATTTTCCTGCTCCTTTGCATGGTATCAGTCATAGAGGTATACAGCGCCAGCAGCCGCATGACCTTCGGCACCGGGCAGTACTGGAGACCCATCGTACAGCATGGCTCGTACATTGGATTGGGAATCCTTGCAGCCTGGGTCATCCACCGCATACCTTGCAACTATTTCAAGATAGGCGGCACGTTCGTCATGCACCTCATCGCCTATCCCCTGCTGGTATGGGCCTTTTTCGCACCCAAGACCAACGATGCCGCAAGATGGGTTGACATGGGCATCATCAAGATGCAGCCAAGCGAGGTTGCCAAGATATCGCTCGTAGTATTCTCTGCCTTCATACTCGCCTCGCTCAGGGACGAGAAGGGAGCTTCCGGAACGGCGTTCAAGATAGTGGCCGTAGAAGCATTGCTGACCATCATGCTCATAGCCCCCGAGAATGCCTCCACCGCCGGCATACTGTTTCTCGTCATTCTTGGCATCTGCTTCTTCGCACAGGTACGTACCAAGATACTGGCTTGGATTGTGTGCGCCATAATCGGAGGCGGTGCATTTGCCCTGACAGCGGCCAACTCGATACCCGAGGAGACCCTGGTCGAATGGAGAAAGAGCGACTCTAAGCTCCTGCACCGCGCACAGACATGGGTTCATCGTATCACCGACAAGAACGAACTGCCGGAGGATCCTGCCAAGTACAACCTCATGGACAACCAGCAGGTGACTCATGCCACGATTGCCGTAGCCACCTGCAACATCGTAGGCAAGGGTCCTGGAAATTCCGTGCAGCGTGACTTCTTGCCACAGGCTTTCTCTGACTTCATATACGCAATAATCATCGAGGAATTGGGCATCTTCGGGGGTGGTGGTGTCATGTTCCTCTACCTATTGCTGATGTACAGGGCCATGAAGATTGCAAGCAAGTGCAAGGCGCTGTTCCCCTCGTACCTCGTAATGGGACTTTCCCTAATGATGGTAGTACAGGCAATGGTCAACATGGCAGTGGCGGTAGGAGCATTCCCCGTCACCGGCCAACCCCTTCCCCTGATAAGTCGCGGAGGTACCAGCATATTCGTAAATTGTGCCTACATAGGCATGATACTGAGCGTAAGCCGCTCTGCAAAGAAGATAAGCGAGGAAGATACTACAAAGAAGGCACCAGATGGCGTTGGGAGCGATGGTGACTGATAGGAAACAGAATGAAGGATAAAGGAAACATGGAGAGACTGAAAGTCGTGATAAGCGGTGGAGGCACGGGAGGACACATCTTCCCTGCCATAAGCATTGCCAATGCAATAAGGGAATTGGACCCGGAAGCAGACATCCTGTTCGTGGGAGCAGAGGGGAGGATGGAGATGCAGAGAGTTCCCGCTGCCGGTTATAGAATCATCGGGCTGCCAATACGCGGGCTGATACGTCCACTATGGAAACCCGGCAACATATCCGTACTGCTCGGCTATCTCAGAAGCAAGAGAATCATAAAGAAAAAACTGTGCGAGTTCGCACCACACGTGGCCGTCGGTGTGGGCGGCTATGCAAGTGCCGCCACCCTGGATGTCGCACACGCGCTGGGCATCCCATGCCTGATACAGGAGCAGAACAGCTATGCCGGACTAACCAACAAGAGCCTGGCGAGGAAAGCCGACCGCATCTGCGTCGCATACGAGGGCATGGAGAGATTCTTCCCCAAGGACAAGATAATGCTGACGGGCAACCCCGTTCGCCAGAGCCTGTTGGACAGCGGCGTCACACGCGAGCAGGCAGCAAGGCAGTTCTGCCTGAGCCCCGAGCAACCTGTCATCTTGCTGATAGGCGGTAGCCTGGGGGCACGCACCATGAACGAGAGCGTACTTGCCAATCTCGACAGGATAGCCAAATCCAACGTTCAGTTCATCTGGCAAACCGGCAGTTACTACAAGGAGTCGATAGCCAAGTCGCTTGAGGACAAGGGCAAGCCTGCCAACCTGTACGTAACGGACTTCATCAGCCAAATGGACGAAGCCTACACCTTGGCAGACCTCGTCATCAGCAGGGCCGGAGCCAGCAGCATAAGCGAACTCTGTCTTTTGGGCAAGCCAAGCATACTGGTGCCAAGTCCCAACGTCGCGGAGGACCATCAGACGCACAACGCCATGGCTCTCGTCAACAGGCAGGCAGCACTGTACGTTAAGGATTCCGAGGCAAGGCAACGACTCGTCCCTCTGGCACTGGAGACCGTAGCCGACCGCGGACTGCTCGACAAACTCGGCAAGAACGCAGGCAAAATGGCATTCAGGAATTCTGCAAGGGTAATTGCAGAGGAAGTGTTGAAACTCGTAAAGGAATAATTCTATATGGAACTGAAAGACATCAAAGCCGTATATTTCATAGGCATAGGAGGAATAGGTATGAGTGCGATAGCTCGCTACTTCCTCAAGATAGGAGTCGCCGTGGGAGGGTACGACCGCACAGAAAGCGACCTGACACGCAAGTTATGTGAGGAGGGAGCCATGATACACTATGAGGAGAACGCCAACATGATACCAAAGGCTTGCCTCGACCCAGACAACACACTCGTAATCTACACCCCTGCGATTCCTTCAGAACATGCCGAACTGCAATATTTCCGCACAGGAGGATTCACCATACAGAAGAGAGCCCAGGTGCTTGGCACGCTCACAAGGGCCATGAAGGGCCTGTGCGTGGCAGGCACACACGGCAAGACCACCACTAGCAGCATGGCGGCGCACATACTGCACCAGAGCCACGTCGGCTGCAATGCCTTCCTCGGGGGAATAACCAAGAACTATGGCACCAACTACATCCTTTCGCACGACAGCGAGTATGTAGTAATAGAGGCCGACGAGTTCGACCGCTCGTTCCACTGGCTCACGCCATTCGCCAGCGTCATAACTGCCACCGACGCCGACCACCTCGACATCTATGGTACGGAAGAGGCTTACCTCGAAAGCTTCACGAAATACAGCAGCCTGATAGTGCCTGGCGGCTACCTCATAATACACACGGGACTGAAGATGAAGCCCAACACCCAGCAGACGGTCAAGACCTATACCTACAGCGCCGGCGAGGGCGACTTCCATGCCGAGAACGTACGCATTGGCGGTGGAGAGATCACGTTCGACCTAATATCGCCTCTGGGCAACATAACCGACATCCGGCTTGGCGTACCCGTAATGGTGAACATAGATAACGGCATAGCGGCAATGGCCCTTGCCCAGATAGCGGGAGCCACCGGAGAGGAGATACGCGAGGCAATGGCTTCGTTCGGTGGCGTGGACAGACGCTTCGATATACACATCAAGACCGACAGGATTACCTACATCAGCGACTACGCCCACCATCCCGAGGAAATCCGCCAGAGCCTGCTGAGTATCGGAAGGCTCTATGAGGGCAAGCGCATAAAGGTCATCTTCCAGCCCCACCTCTACACCCGCACACGTGATTTCTACCGCGAGTTTGCCAATGCGCTCTCCTTAGCCGACGACGTGGTGTTGGCAGACATTTACCCCGCACGCGAAGAGCCCATACCGGGAGTGAGCAGTGCCCTGATATACGACAACCTGCGCCCTGGCATGAAGCGGAGTATGTGCCACAAGGACGATATTCCACGCATAGTTAGGGAAGGAGGATTTGACGTGCTCGTCACGCTCGGTGCCGGCGACATAGAGACCTACGCCAACGAAATAGAGAACATACTGAAACCATTGACATGAAGACAGCACTCAAGATTTTCCTGCTCGTAGCCATCTGCGGATACCTCGTCTTCGCCCTGACGAAACTGGCACGCCCGGCAGAGGAACTAACATGCAAGGCCATAGACATCAGCATTTCCGACAGCCTGTCGCCCGTAAGATTCGTCACCGAGGAATACGTATACGGCATACTCTCACAGAACAAGGTATATGCCGAGGGGCAGAAACTGAGCAACATACACCTGGACGAGATAGAGCAGATATTGACCGAGGACCCATACATACGCACTGCATCGTGCTATTGTACGGCATCCAGCCACCTGTCCATCGACATCACGCCCGAGCAACCCGTACTGCACGTCATGACGGACAAGGAGGATTATTATCTCGACGTCCAGGGAAGTATCATGCCCATAGGAGACTTCAACATAGACCTTTGCATAGCCACCGGCAACATAAGCAAGCAGTTCGCCACGGACTATCTGATAGGACTTGCTTCCTACATCCACGAGAGCGAACTGTGGGACAGCCAGATAGAGCAGATACACGTCAACGACTCTGCCCATGTCGAACTCTTCCCCAGGGTAGGAGGGCAAACCATAATGCTTGGCACGGTGGACGACTACGAGCGCAAACTGAGGAACCTGGAAGCCTTCTACAAGAAGGGGCTATCCCTGGTAGGGTGGAACAAGTACACGCAGATTGACCTGTCATACAGGGATCAGGTGATATGCAAGAAAAAAGAAACATCAAAACACTAAGAAACAAAGATACAACATGGGAGCAGAAAAGGACATTATAGTTGCCGTGGAACTAGGTTCGCAGGCAATACGTGCCGTGGCCGGGAGGAGAGAACCAGATGGCACAATGCAAGTTCTGGCAATAGCCCGGGAAGATGCATCCAACGCAATCCGCAAGGGACTCGTGGACAACATCGACAAGACCACCCAGGCCATTTCGCACGTGGTGAGGACACTCAACGAGAAACTTGGCATATATACTACACGCATCTATGTCGGACTGGCAGGACAGTCCCTGCACACCAAGCTCAACGTCGTACCCTATCAGCTGATAGAGAAGAGCCAGATTACCGCCGGCATGGTCGACCAGATGATGGAAATCAACAGCGGTGTCGTATACCCCGATTCCAAGATACTCGACGTAGTCCCACAAGAGTACAAGGTAGGTAATCGCCGCATAGCCGACCCCGTAGGCATGATGAGCGAGAGCCTTGAGGCACACTTCATGAATGTCGTAGCACGCAACTCCCTGAGCGAGAACATCGAGAGGTGCGTCCGTAATTCTGGCCTCGAGCTCGCCGAACTGCTCATATCCCCCATCTGTCTTGCCGACAGCCTATTGTCGTCCAACGAGAAGCGCTCGGGATGCGCACTCGTGGACTTCGGGGCAGACACCACCACCATCCTTGTGTACACCAACAATATCCTGCGCCATCTGGCAGTCATCCCCCTTGGCGGCTCCAACGTCACCAGCGACATCGCCAGCAAGGGCCTGGAGATGGAGGAGGCAGAGGAAATCAAGTTGAAGTATGGGACGGCATTCCTCTCCCCTTCCACCGAGGAAGCAAAGTCCCACGACATCAAGTTGAGCTTCGGGCGCAGCATCTCGGAGGAGGAACTGCAGGAAATCATCGAGGCACGCTACGAGGAAATAATCTTCAATGCAAAGAACCAAATCAAGGACTACAACGACAAGCTGCTCTCAGGCATCATGCTCACCGGAGGCGCAAGCCGTATCAGCGGACTTGTCGAGGCGTTCACCGGCACCCTGCACTTCGACAAGCAGGTGAGGGTGTCGAAGGCACTTCCGAACAACATAGTCCTCGCCCCCGGAGTCACCATCCCCGAGTCGGAAAACCTCAACACCCTATTTGCCCTTCTGCTCAAGGGAGACCAGAACTGCATTGGCGAGCCTCCGGTTTCCAAGGAGCCGGAACCAGTACAGGCCACTCTCGACTTCGAGCAGGACAAGCCCTCGGAAGAAAGCAGCGAGGCTGAAGCAGAGGCCGTCAATCCCGCCAACGCAAAGGAAGCAGAGGCAGAGGATGCGGCAGAAGAGAAGAAGCCAAAGCCAGGCATCAAGAAAAAGGTACGCAGCCTTTGGAACGTACTCAACCAAATGCTGACCGACCCGGAGGATGAATAGCGAATCACCACTACCAATACAAAAACACAACGATTATGGCAAACAATAACAATAACGAGTTGAGTCGCACAGGCATTTCGTTCAACTTCCAGACAAACAGCAAACCAAGTATCATCAAGGTAATCGGAGTTGGTGGAGGTGGAGGCAATGCCGTCAATCACATGTACAAGGAGGGGATACACGACGTGACCTACGTCCTGTGCAACACCGACAAGAAAGCCCTGGACGATTCCCCCGTACCCAACCACCTACAGCTTGGCAAGGACGGGCTCGGTGCCGGCAACAAGCCCGAGAAGGCAAAGCAGGCAGCACTGGAGAGCCTGGAGGACATAAAGGAAATGCTCGACGACGGCACGCGCATGGTATTCATCACCGCCGGCATGGGCGGAGGCACCGGCACGGGAGCAGCTCCCATCATAGCCCAGTGCGCTAAGGACGCGGGCATACTCACCGTGGGCATCGTCACCATACCATTCAAGTTCGAAGGCAACAAGAAGATTGTCCAGGCTATAAAGGGCGTGGAGGAGATTTCCAAGCATGTGGATGCCCTGCTCGTCATCAACAACGAGAGACTGAGGGAGATATATCCCGAGCTTACGGTCATCAACGCCTTTGCCAAGGCCGACGATACCCTTAGCGTGGCAGCCAAGAGCATTGCCGAGATTATCACCATGCATGGTATCATGAACCTCGACTTCCAGGATGTCACCACAGTCCTAAAGGATGGTGGCGTGGCACTGATGAGTACGGGGTACGGAGAGGGAGAGAGGCGCGTCACGAAGGCCATAGAGGAAGCCATGAACAGCCCTCTGCTCAATAACAACGACATCTTCAACAGCAAGAAGGTACTGCTCAACATCAATTTCTGCAGCGACACGGACAACGACAGCCTCATGATGGAAGAAATGAATGAGGTGAACGACTTCATGAAGAAATTCCGCAATGACGTCGAGACCAAGTGGGGCTTGGCTACGGACAGTTCGCTGGGCAACAAGGTGAAGATTACCCTGCTCGCCTCAGGATTCAGCCTCAAGAACGTCCCCGGCGGGCAAGAACTCATTAAGAACAAGACTCTCGACGAAGAAACGAGCGAGGCTGAGCGCGAAGCCAAGGAAGAGGAACTAATAGGCAACTACTACGGCACCGACGGGAATGCACCCGCAAGGCGGCGCAACATCTACCCCTTCATCTTCAGCGATAACGACCTCGACAACGACAACATTATAGCCGCCGTGGAGGCTTCGCCCACATATCGCAGGAGCAAGGAGGAGTACAACAAGATAAAGAGCGTCAACACGCAGGGCAGCGAGGAACCCCTCGACGAGAGCAACGAGCATGACGTCTGACGCCAACCCGTCGCAGCCCTTGCGTTGAGATCACGATTAAACGGAAACATTCATACCAAAGAAATAATTTATTACCATTATGTTATTTGAACAGATTAGCAGCGACATCATTGCCGCAATGAAAGCCAAGGACAAGGTACGGCTCATGGCCCTGAGGTCGGTCAAGAAATACTTCATCGAAGCCAAGACAGCACCGGGCGCAAACGACGAACTCCCAGACGAGAAAGCCTTGGCAATAATAGCAAAGCTCGTCAAGCAAGGCAAGGATACCGCCAGTGTCTACGCCCAACAGTCGCGGCAGGACCTTGCGAAGGAGGAGCTGGACCAAGTGGCCGTCATAGAAGAGTACCTGCCAAAGCAACTCTCAGTGGAAGAACTGCGCACCGAAATCAGCTCCTTGATAGAAGAGGTGGGTGCCACCAGCCCCAAGGACATGGGACGCGTAATGGGCATTGCCACCAAGCGATTGTCAGGCAAGGCTGAAGGCAAGGCGATTAGCGAAATGGTCAAGTCCCTCTTGACCGCCTGACGCCACACTCCAACCTATATATAATATATAAATGCAGGAGACGTGCGTTGCTGCCATCCGTAGAGGTGGGGGCAACGCACGTGCTATGAGAACAGTTCCTTCATAACGTCCAGCGACTTCAGGCGCGGAAATTCCGGGACGTGCAGGCGATAGTACATTTCCACCATTTCCAGCACCCGCCACCTCTGCTCCCGTGTCAGTTTCAGCAGGTGCATGTTATCCATCGACACCCTCAGCAGCTTGGACAGGAACGACGTCTCCTCCTCGGTCAGGCAATGCGCACTTCCCTTGCCTACCTCCACCAGTTCCGACTCCTGCATGTCGAACGCATGCCCCACCTTTACCTTTCGCCCTACGTTGGGGCATATACCCAGGTATTTCGTCATCCTTACGAGCATCACGATGTGGAAGTTCGCCAAGCCGCCGTCGCAGCCGTCCAGCCTCCACAGGCACGAGCACACGAAGTCGAACAGAGGCTCGTTCTGTGCCTCGCTCCTCAAGGCATGGTACAGGAAGTCAGAAAGGAACAGCACAAGCGACCCCTTGACATGATCGTAAGGGATGCTCCCGTATGGCATCCCCTGATGGACATCCCTGATGCGCAGCAACTGGTGGCCTACCCTGTAGTCGTACGCCAAATCGACGATGTTCAGGGGCTGCATCATTAGCAATGGGATGCCACGCCTCCTGCCCCTGGGAATCCTCATCACGAAACTCAGGGTACCCCTCAGCCTCGTATACACATCCACTATCACGCCATCGTCTCCATAGCGCAATTTGTGCAGGACAATGCCAGACGTACTTTCAAGCATGGAAAACAATATTTTTACCCATAAAAGTACAAATATTATCGCCAACGGCACGCTCCGGCAACCAATTTTCATGAAAAAGAACATTTTTCCTTAAAAAAATTTTGTCGATCAAGGAAAAACTCATACCTTTGCACCGCTTAACAGGCAATAAGCCCAAAAGGCATGGCATTTGGATGCCGAAGGTCCGGTCCCTTCGTCTATCGGTTAGGACGAGAGATTTTCATTCTCTAAAGAGGAGTTCGA
>SFXD01000108.1 GCA_004559785.1 bacterium
ATTTCTTCTATTGTCATATTCTGTTGATTTTTCATCTTGTTATTGCATGGCTAACCAGCGGTTGTTTTTTCCATTATCAACCAACATGACCTTTATTCTGTTTATCTTTCCGTCCATACTGACACATTATTATTAATAGATTGTTGCAAAGATACCAAAATTAACTTGTAAAACGTGCGGGAATGTCTAAATATTAGCGTGCTTTCTTCATTTTTATTGCGTTTTGTGTATCGTTTGATATGTATATAGGTGTTTTTTGTTGCCGAGAAAGACATGACATAGTAACTATAGATTAGATCCATGTGAACGGGTGCGGAAGGTCGGTAAACATGAAAGTAGGAGATAAACGCCTGCAATGAACGTTTACCTCCTACTCGATTTGCGTAGGGGAATGGGGACGCTGTGTGTGAAAGCCTACTGGGGCTCTACTTGACGGCTACCTTCTGGCCGCCTATTACGTATATGCCTGTAGGCAATTTGCCCAGTGCGTCGTTGATATTTGCCTGTTTCATTACGAGGACACCCTGTGCGTTGTAAACGTCGACGTTGCTTCCCTTGGCCTGTAGTTTATCGATGCTCGTCTCTATGCCCTCGATGCAGGCAACGTGCCTGATTTCGATGTCCTGGGCTGTCGCCGACTGGCTGTCCCATGTGAATCCGCATCTTGTGGGCAGGAATGTCTTGTCGCCATCGGTGCGTATCAGGATGCTTTGCAATATGTCGGTGTCCTGCTTGGCGGGTATACCGTAGCGGTTTGCTTCCGACGTGCTTTCCCAGCTGCTGCTGAATGTAACCTTGTTGCCCTGACCGTCGGTCTTCACCACGCTCTTGATGTCCGTCGAGATGCTGCTGGCAAGTTCCGTCTTGGCACGCATGGTCTGGAACTTCGGAGAGTATACCAGATAGGGAACCCCAGCCTCGATGCCCTCACCCGTGCAGTCGAGGAAATACAGGTACAGCGTTGAGCCTTCCTGCTTGATGGCTGCCAGCCTTTCGACCTGCAAGCCTTCTGCGGTCTTGCATAGTGCCTCGGCTTCGAGACTCATTGGCAGGCAGATGCTGTTGTATCCAGCGAAGAGGGTGCGGTTTAGCTGTACGGGTTGACCTGCATCCTGTAGGAGTCCGACATTGAGGGAGTGGGTTGATGTGTAGAGGTTCTTTACCTTATTCTGCGCCAATGACGGTGCGCACAACGATGCTGCAAGCAAGAAAAGTGTAAAATTCTTCATAAACTGAACTTTTTTAGGTTTATTGTCCAGCAAATATATGAATTATTATCGATACGTGGAATATCCATGGCATGAAAATTTGTTAAATTGCGTTTTTCTGCCTTTATTCTATCGCAATCATGCGGTTCAGATAGCCGAATGTTAAGACAATCGTTATTTATTCTAAACGAGCAATGCAAAAAACTCGCATATAGATGAAAAATTAATGTGGGTATAGTTTTATTCAAAATAAAAAATGTGTAATTTTACAGCATGAAAACCGATAAAAGGACAAACATGGTATTATTATGCCTGCTTATTGTATACCTGGCATTGTCAGTTGTGCTTCAGTGCATGGTGGGAAGCATAGATACCAGCGCGCTTACCTCTTTCGTTGGCTTGGCTTTGGGCGTATCCGCCACGGCTTTCCTGTTTGTCCTCGACAGGGAGTGCGAGGATAGGGAATGGGAGAGGCAGTTGCGTTCGTCTGGAGCCGCATGTGTCCTGCTTGCCTTATCGGTTGCCTGTTGCATTGTAGGTGGAAGCCTGCCCACGCCCGTTGCGTTCCGTACGTCCTGGTGGTTCGTCGGTGTGCTGCTGCTCTTGGAGGTACACCTCGCATTGGTGCTGATACACAGGTTGCGTAGGTTCCGTCTTAGCAACGACGTAGCCTTCTTCTTCGTCCATATTGGTCTATGGCTTGCCCTTTTCTCTGGCATGGTAGGGGAGGGCGACGCCTATGACGTACGTGCCTTGGTGTCTCCAGGCGAGAGTGTGTCGACAGGCATGGATGCCGGTGGCAAAGTTCGACCTCTGGGGTACTCGCTGCATTTGTACGACCTGAAGGTAGATTCAGACGGCAATGGCAAGCCAGTGCACTATGAGGCAGGCATCATGATAGACTCTGTTCCACATCGCCTTGCCGTAAACGCTCCTGTCTCGGTGGGATTCTCAGATGATATCTACATCTCGGGCTACCGTCCTGCAGGATACGACGGCGGTAAACGCCCTGCTGCCTGTGTATTGCAGATAGTGAGGCAACCATGGAAATATCCCATGCTTCTGGGTATAGTGATGCTCATGGTAGGCATCGTATGGTATGTGTTTTCAACCAAGCCAAGGGGGAGGTCTATGCCATGCTGACGTGGAATGAATTCTTACCCTTTGCCGCCGCGGCATCTTCCCTGTGGCTTGCAGGTGCTTTGTCCGCCATGCTCCAGATGGGGTGGTCCCGTAAGGCCAGCATTTCTCTCATCTCAATGGGGATTGTCGTCTATGGCTGTTTCGTGATAGGACTCTGGGTTGGCCTGGGCAGACCCCCGTTGCGAACCATGGGAGAGACTCGCCTTTGGTATTCTCTCTTTATGATGGTGTCTGCATTGACGGTGTATGCCAGGTGGGGCTATCGCTGGCTTCCCTTCTTCTCGTTCGTCGTATCGTCTGCCTTCGTTACGGTGAACGTGCTACATCCCGAATTGCATGACAGGAGCCTGCCTCCCGCCTTGCAGAGTGGTTGGTTCGTGCCTCACGTCACGGTATACATGTTCTCGTACAGCCTGTTCGGGTGTGCCTTCCTGCTTGCCCTGGCAGGCCTGTTTCGCAGGAGGGTAGAGTACCTGCCTTCCGCTGACCGGCTTGTTGGCGTTGGACTCGCATTCCTCACCTTTGGCATGCTCTCTGGCTGCATTTGGGCAAAGCAGGCATGGGGAACGTATTGGAGTTGGGATCCAAAGGAGACCTGGGCTGCTGCCACATGGTGTGCATACCTGGCATACGTACACTACAGGCTTAGGCATCCTTCCCCGGAGAGGAAGGTCGTGCCGTATCTGATGCTGCTCGTAGGCTTCTTGTTGCTACAGATGTGCTGGTACGGCATCAACTTCCTGCCATCGGCCAAGGGCAGCCTCCACAGCTACTGAACCACACTTAATTAAGTAGACGATAGGGAATATTCACAGAAAACCAATAAACATATTGTCACACAAACAAAAACAAAAACGCTTATGAAGAAATCAAGCATTCTAATCACTCTGGGAGCTGCCTCCGTAGCGGTTCTGGCCATAGGCTATGCCACGGCAGGACGTACTCCGGACGCATCCTTGCCCGTAAACGAGCAGATGTTGCAGATTCTTGATGATGGCGGTTGTGCTTTCTGCCACACTGCCAATCCCCATTTGCCAGCGTACGCATCGCTACCTGTGGCAAAGTCAATGATTATGTCTCACGTAGAGGCTGGTTACAAATCCTTTGACATCGAGCCTGTCACTACGGCGCTGTCAGAGGGGAAGGCTGTCGGTGAAGTAGACCTTGCAAAGATTGAAAAGTGCATCATGGACGGTTCCATGCCACTCATGTCCTACTACATGGCACACTGGGGTGCAAAGCCCACGTCTGGCAAGAAGACCGTGGTACTCGAGTGGGTTCGCCAGCATCGTGCAGAGTACTATCCAAACGAACTTGCAGCAGAGGAATTCCGCAATGAACCCGTACGCCCCATACCCGACAGCGTGTCGGTAGATCCCGCAAAGGTGTTGCTGGGCGAAGCGTTGTACCACGATACACGACTCTCCGGTGACGGTACCATTTCATGTGCCACATGTCATGGTGTGGGTACGGCAGGCGTCGACAACCTGCAATACTCCAAGGGTATCGGCGGTCAGTTCGGTGGAATCAATGCTCCTACGTCCTTCAACGCATGCTTCAACTTTGTGCAGTTCTGGGACGGACGAGCCGCAACGCTTGCCGACCAGGCGGCAGGACCTCCACTCAACCCCATCGAGATGGGCTCCAAGTCGTTTGACGAGATTGTAGGGAAACTCTCTGCAGACGAGGCGTTCGCCAAGGAGTTCCTTGCCGTATATCCCGAAGGCATGAACCAGTCAACCATTACAGACGCAATAGCTGAATACGAGAAGACTCTCATCACGCCCAACTCACCTTTCGACAGGTATCTTAAGGGAGATGCCCAGGCTCTTGCCGCAGAAGAAGTTGAGGGATACGCTCTCTTCAAGCAGTACAATTGTGCTACATGCCATGCAGGCGTCAACATGGGAGGATTGTCCTACGAGATGATGGGAAAGCGCGAAGATTATTTCAAGGACAGGGAAATCAATTCCAAGTCGGGACTTACGGATGCTGACAACGGACGTTGGGCACAGACGGGATTGGAGCGTGACCGTTACCGTTTCAAGACACCTACGTTGCGCAACGTATCACTTACTTGGCCGTACTACCATGACGGCAGCGTTCCTACGCTGGACAAGGCCGTTGAGATGATGTCTCAGTATCAGGTGGGGCGTACTATGTCAGCTGACGAGGTGGCAAAGGTTACGTCTTTCCTCAACACCCTTACTGGTGAGTATAGGGGCGAAAAGCTTACGAACAGCAATGTACGTTAGTAGCAACTTGGTGAACTAAAAAATGCCCCTGGAAGTTAGACAAAGAACTCTCGGGGGCATTTAAGGTTATTCCTATATAATAGTGCGAAGAACGAATCTATATATGTTTTATCTCCTCTATTGGTAGCTTTGTTATTCCCGAAATCTGTTCGTCTGAAAATCCAGCAGACTTCATCATCTTAGCAGATGCCAACAGCGCAGCATGCTGCTATTCGAGCTGTGCCGACTTCTCTTCGAGTTGTGCATTTTGTTCTGCTATCCTTTTGTCTCGGTTCATGATGGCAGTGTCCCGAGTCTCAATGGCAGAGAAATACTCGTCCTCCACGTTCATGTCCTGACGCAATTTGCTGTCAGATGCAGCTATGAGGAGCCGATGGAGGATGTGCTGCATCTCAGCATCCCCATCGTATGCCGCCTCGTCTATGTTCAGCACCTGTCGGTTGCTGCCGTCCTTGTTGGTCTGGTCGAAGATGCTCAGCACCTCTACGAGGCGGTTG
>SFXD01000109.1 GCA_004559785.1 bacterium
GGAAATGTGCTAATTTTGCAGTCGCAAGCCGTGAAGGTGGCTTGGTTACACATTATATATATTATACGATTGGATGAATAAGACTATAGGCATATTGACAGCCATGAGTGTGGAGCACCAGCAGGTTTCTGCCATGCTTGATGGCGTTGCCACGGAGAAAGGTCTGGCGTACGACTATACGCTTGGCACACTGGGTGGCAACAGGATAGTGCTCCAGCAGTGCGGCATAGGCAAGGTGAATGCGGCATCGGGCGTGACTGACATGATATTGCGCCACCATCCCGACTGTATCGTCAGTACGGGCGTTGCGGGTGGCATCGATTCCTCCCTGCATGTCATGGACGTTGTGGTGGGCAGGGCTACGTGTTACCATGACGTGTTCTGTGGCGATGACTGCGACCCTGGCCAGGTACAGGGCTTGCCCCGCCTTTTCCTGGGGGATGAGGCTCTCGTGGACAAGGCTCTCGGCATCTCTTCCCCCGTGCGCATAGTGGGTGGACTCATCTGTACGGGCGATCGCTTTGTCACAGGGCGTAAGGAACTGGAAGGCATCAAGGCGGACTATTCCGATGGACTTGCCGTCGACATGGAGTCGGCAGCCATAGCGCAGGTCTGCCACATATACGGAGTTCCCTTCGTGTCCTTCCGCATCATCAGCGACACCCCCGGGGCAGAGGGACATTTCCAGCAATACCTCGATTTCTGGGACACCATGGCAGACAAGAGCTTTGCTGTCACCAAGGCATTCCTGCAAGCCCTTTCTTAGAGCCTTCCAGGGGAGAAGGCGTGTCATGCGGGATATAGAGTATGCCGCAGGTTTCGGAACGTACAAACAAACCATAATATACATCATGAAGAAAATACCAAGTTTTACCATCGATCACTGCCGCCTCCTTCGTGGCGTGTATGTCAGCCGCAGGGACAAGGTGGGAGGTGAGGAGGTGACAACCTTCGACATTAGGATGAAGGAACCCAATCGCGAACCAGCCCTGCATCCGGGTGCCCTGCACACCATCGAGCACCTGGCAGCCACATATCTTCGCAACCACCCAGAATGGTCAGACCGCATAGTGTACTGGGGACCCATGGGATGCCTTACAGGCAACTATCTGCTCATGAGGGGGCATCTCGAACCTATGGACATACTGCCCTTGATGCAGGAGACATTCCGTTTCGTTGCCGAATTTGAGGGGGAGATACCTGGTGCAGCACCCATTGATTGCGGCAATTGGCTCCTCCACGACCTGCCAATGGCAAGGCTCGAGTCACGCCGCTATCTGGAGGAGGTATTGCTGAAGGCAACGCCCGAGAACCTTGCCTATCCCGAAAGGGTAGACACGGGGAGTGTGATAGGGGGAGAGTCGTAGGTGGAAGGCGAGATACTCTCACTTGGGGTTGCCCTGCTGTGGACATTCACGGCAATCTTCGCCGAGATGGCAGGTCGCAGACTGGGCGCACTGACGCTCAATGTATGGCGTATGGTTGTCACCCTTTTCCTTATCGGTGTCCTGCTCTGGTCGGTATGCGGTGTGCCATACCCACGGTATGCCTCGCCTTCCGTGTGGGGATGGTTCCTTGCCAGTGGTTTCATGGGTTTTGTGTTTGGTGACTACTGCCTGTTCAATTCCTACATACTCATTGGCAGTCGTTTCGGACAGCTCTTCATGGTGCTTGCCAGTCCGTTTGCCGCCATCACGGCATGGCTGCTCTTGGGCGAACGAATGACGTTGCTTGCCTTGGCTGGCATGTTCGTCACCATGCTCGGCATAGCTATCTCCATACTTGGCAAGGGGCAGGACGGGCATCGCAGGGTAAGCCTTCCGCTGCGTGGCATCATGCTTGGCATAGGGGCTGCACTTGGTCAGGGGGCAGGGCTTGTCCTGAGCAAGGTTGGCATGTTGCAATACGCCGCCTGCGTACCGCCTTCCGAGGTGTCTGCCGTCCGGATGATGCCCTTTGCCGGCACCATGATAAGGGCACTAATGGGATTGCTGGGATTTGGCGTGGCACTCTTGTTGCAGGGCAAGGCAAGCACCCTTCCCATGGCATGGCGTGACAGGCGTGCCATGCTTTCAGGTCTGGGTGCTATCATACTTGGTCCGTTCCTGGGAGTCAGCCTCAGCCTGAGGGTGCTGGATATGACCGATGCCGGTGTGGCCCAGACGCTCATGTCGCTCACCCCCGTGTTCATCCTGCTGCCTTCCCACATAGCCTTTGGTACGAGGATTACCTTGCGTGAGGTATTGGGGGCTGCGATAGCTGTATGTGGGGCTTCGCTCTTCTTCCTTTGACAGGCTTCCCATTCCGCATGGCAAGCCCCCGCTCCTTGCCCCCCCCAAAAAAAACTTGCTTGCGCTTGGCAACTAATTCAGCCTGAACGTAATGGGGAGGCTGAACTTCACGCGCACTATCTGACTGTCCTGTTCGCCAGGTGTCCATTTGCCTGATGTGAGTTGTATCATGCGCAAGGCTTCGCTCTCCATGGCTTTCTCTGCAGATTTGAGCTCCTCTTCGGAGATGTCGGTCTTGCCTTTTTCTTTGCCATACGTATTGGCGTCAGCGTTGGCTGTCTGGCTTTGGGCAAGGGAAATCTTTTTGTTTACAACTTTTATGTCAGAAACGCTACCGTCCTTGTCTACGACGAACTGCACGATAAACCTTCCCTGCACACCCTTTTCCATAGCAATCTTTGGGTATCGGACGTTGGTCTGCAAGAGATTCATCAGTCCTTCCTGTCCACCTTCGTACTCTGGCAGCTTGTCGCAGACATCGAACACCTTGTCGTCGTCCTTGTTCTTTGCATATTCTGTTGTCTCAATGACAATGAGCTCATCGCAGTCTCTGCCCAGGATAGACTTGGCATTCTTCTTGACAACGGTAACGTGGTCTATTGTTGCAGGGTCGATACCATTCATCTCCTCCTCGCTGATTTCCTTACCATCAAGCATGATTGCCTTTTTCCCTTGCTTGTCCGTTTGGTAAATAGAGAAATTGTTTGTAACTTTGCCCTCGTCAATGTAAGGGATGCCGCCAGGCTCCGCTGCCTTCTCGGTGGAGGTTACTGACGTTGGCGTAGCGAAGGCACTGAGTGCCAAGGCTACCATCGGGACTGCGTACAGCACCTTGCTGCGCATCCACGGATTGGATTTCTTTTTACACATCATAGTGATTCTTTTTTTAGTTAAACTGTGATTGAAGTTGTTGGCAAAGGTGTAGGAACTGGCGCCAACAGCTTTTCTTATCAATAGGTTCTGGTAGTCGCGGAGTGGTATGCCCTGATTCAGCACGTAGTCGTCTGCTTCGTATTCGTGTACGTCGCGCAGGCTCACCCCGAGCATGTATACAAGAGGATTCCACCATTGCAGCATCTCTACGAAGGTGAGCAGCAGGATGTCGAGCGAATGCAGGCAGCGGATATGCCCCTTCTCGTGCATGACGATTTCCCTTCCGTGCCTATCGTAGTCTTCCTTGCTGATTACGATGTTGCCGAACCAACTGTAGGAAGCCACGGGGTTGGCGTGGCAATGTATGTATGCCCCGTCGTCATGCGCCCTCCACAATGTTCCTCCGCGTATCTCCATGCCCATCTTTGCAAACTGGATGAGGCGGAGGCACAACACGGCAAGTACGCCCAGCAGGTAGATGAGGCTGGCAGTCTGGAACCACGACATGCTTCCATGCTCGTGGGGCTCCTCGCCTGTCTCGTCAACCACCTGCATGACGGGGATGCCAATCTCTATCATCTGTTGCTGCGCGGTATGGACTATGGGCTGGTTGTCGAGCGACAGGGACGATATGTTGCATAGTGGCAGGATCATCGACAGCACCAATATGCCGAGCAGCGTGATGCGGTTGAAGCGGAAGAAGTCCTCTTCCCTAAGCAGCAGTGTGTAGGGAACGTACAGGATGGCAAGTACGAAGGCCGACTTGATGGTGTACAATAGCATTTCATTCATGATAGTCATCGTTCATTAGCTCCAACAATTCTTCAATGTCCTTGGGAGAAAGGTGTTCTTCCTTCACGAAATAGCTGAACATGGACTTGAGGCTTCCTCCAAAGAAATCCTTCTTCACGTTCTCCATGGCCATGCGTGTGTATTGCTGGCGTGTCACCCTTGCCACGTACCATTGTGTCTTGCCTTCCCCTTCCTTCTTGAAGAAGTCCACGAATCCCTTCTCGTACAGAATCTTCAGATAGGTGGCAATGGTTGTATATGTGGGCTTAGGCTCGTCCCATCGCCTGAGTATGTCCCTTCCGCAGGCGGCATGGTTTATGTCCCAGAGGATGGACATCACTTGGAATTCCACCTTTGTCAGTGTGTTGTCTTTGCGTCTCATTGGCTGTGCCTTTTTTGTTGTTCCCGCTGCAAAGTAAGGCAAATCGCTCGAATATCGCAAAGTTTCGAAATGCGTAAATGTCGCCAAAGCGGTATATTTAACGTTTATTCTTAGAAATAGGGTGTTTCCCTGTGCGCCGATGCCTTGCGTCTGCCCTTGCCGCTTATTTCCGTTGGCAGACTAAGGGGATGCTAACAGGATGCTAAGGGGATGCCATTGTGAGGGTGGCCCTTGCTCCAGTACTCTGACCTGTATTACACCAGTACTCCGTACAGAGTACTCTCACAAGTGGCACGGTCGAATCCATAGAACGTCCGTATACCCTGTTAAGGCGATCCGTGGAGGGAAACTGACACCAACAAGGATACCCTATTTTTGGGTATCCTATAAATTAATTCAATTCGCAAGTACCATTTGTTTGTTATTAATGGTGAAATCTGCCTCGTGTAGGGTCTTACCTCTTGTAAGACCGCCTATTTGTGTAGGGTATTACATGTGAGAGACACCCTCAGTCCCCCTGTTTAGGGGGAAGGGCTATGAGTTGTGAGCCATGAGCTATGAGCCATGAGTGGTGAACTATGAGCCCCCCTTAGGTTTCCTGTTTAGGGGTAGAAAGCTCATTGCTGTCTGCTCGAAGCTCATGGCTCATAACTCATCAAGCTAATTTATAGAACACCCCTTATATCAGTTTTATCTCCTCTATTGGTAGCTTAGTTATTTCTGCTATCTGAGTCTCAGGAATGCCGGCGGCC
>SFXD01000110.1 GCA_004559785.1 bacterium
TATGTCCAGTACGCTTGGTTCGTACTTTGGGCACATACTACGGATTGCCACATGATTATGGAGGCAATGACTGTAAAAAAACGGTTTTTGATTGTATGATTGTTCATTTCGCGTACAAAATTACCCAATTTTTGCCGATTTTAGAAATAAACCCGTATATTTGTACAAAAAAAATGGAATAAAGCGTTGAATGTGATATGAACGGAATGCAAAAAACCGAGCATCAGGTGACGTTTCCTACCTTTTTGCAAGGAAAGGCGAAGCTGGCATATTGACAGGACGAAAACAGAAAACTGACCCGTCGAGAGAATATAAGCGTGCAATCATGAGATGGACGCCCACATAGGGTATCCAAGAACCAATACCCATACGAAATGAGAGAGTACAACATAGTTTGTTCATTCAAGGTCTTTGGATGGAACGAGTTGTCGGAATCCGACCGCCAACTTGTCGAGGCGGCCAGAAAGGCTACCAGCGGGAGTTATTCCCCATATTCCAGATTCAAGGTTGGAGCGGCGGCACGCCTTGCAAATGGGGTTATATTCACGGGCAGCAACCAAGAGAATGCAGCCTATCCATCGGGGCTGTGTGCCGAGCGTACTACACTCTTCGCCGCCAATGCCCAATACCCCGACCAGCCCGTTGTGGCACTCGCCATAGCCGCACGCAAGGGCAACAGGTACCTTGCCAGGCCTGTCTCGCCGTGTGGGGCATGTAGGCAGGTGATTTCTGGCGTGGAGGAACGCTTCGGCGTACCTATCCGCATTCTGCTGTACGGAACGGAAGGGACACATGTCACCGAGGGAATAGCCTCCTTGCTTCCGCTTCGCTTTACCGACGAGGACATGTCGCTCTCTCAACTTGAAGGGTAGTCGACACATCTTCCCATGGCTGACTACGGCATTTCCTTCATGTCCATGCTAATGATGCGGTATTGCGAGTCGAGCCTGGCACTTGCCTTGTACGTCTTGCTTGCAGGTTTGCTTGTGTCCGTTCGGCTCAATATCTCGTCCAGCGTGAAGTCCATTTCGTAGCAGTTTGTCTTGTCGGCGAGCCTAATCTTTCCAATCCTGGCATCTTGCCGTATTTCGTAGTGAAGGCCCAGGACATCCTTTCCCATCTTGTCCTTGGCAAAGGCTGCTATCTGCTCGGGGGTGGCGTCTGGCTTGCCGCAAAATTCCTGCATCTTCCCGTCTATGGCGGCAGCAGCCTGTTTTGCATCCTGCTTGGCTATGGCGTTTGCAAGGAAGTCGTTGAGCCTGCCCAGTATGGCGGACCTCTCCTCTGGACTTACCTTGGTGCGTGCCATGGTGTTCTTTATCTCCGCAGCCTCCTCGGCAAACCTCCCGTCGGGGTGTTCCTTGAGGTAAAGGTCGATGGCTTCGCCGCTTTCCTTGCTCTTGGCCTCGCACCAATCCAAGGAATCCAGCTTGCTCTCGCACATACATCTCCTTGCCGACCCAGGGTATTTCCTGGCGAAAGCCTCGTAAGCCTCACGGGTTCCCGACGAGCACGCCTTCTCCCATTCTTCCTTCTCCCCAACCAACTGGCGCATCCTGGCCTCTACCTCATGGCAATGCTCACTCTCGGGGTGGGATAGGAGAAACTGTCGGTAAAATTCCGGATTGCTGGCAGTCATGAGCAACTCGAACTCCCTGTCTTCATCCTCATTCACTTTTTCCTGGTAAGCCAGGTATGCTCCTGCCGAAGAAAGGGCAACCAGCACTAATGTCGCGGGAATCAGTATACATTTCCAGCCAATCCTTTTCCTGCTGCCCCTCTTCCTTGGCTTCTCGTGTGGTTCGGTATGAAGGTTCGCTTTCTCGGGTTCTGTATATTCTGGCGATGGCGAATTACATTTTGGGCATTTAGCCTGCCCCTTTGTACACACCGTGCCACATTCAGGGCAAACCCATATGTTGCCAGATATCCGACAGCCGCAATGTGGGCATGTGCCTGCCATCGAGGAAACTCTCTGTCCGCATTCGGGACAACTTATCATGCTCATGTCTTCCTTTTTTTTAAGTCTCTATTTTGGTTTTCGTGGTGCAAATATAGCGTTTTTGCGCAACATAAGCAAATCCCGAAGTGCAATGTGAACAATTTTGTGTTTCGCTCATTCTCGTATCGTGTTTTTGCCAAACAGGACACGTGTTTTGGTAAAACAAGATGTGTAATCCTCTGATTCGTCTTTCATGTGTTCCAACCATATCCATAGGTCAAACGTTATTGCATCACAGGGAATACGATAGCATCGTTGAATCCTTGCTTTATGGCTCCTCGTAAAGGGAAGAATAAGAACAAAAACATGCTCTTGGAGCAATTTGCATGGAGAATGTTTCCTCACACCAAAAAAAATCCATACCTTTGCATAAAAATAAACGTTTAATATGGGGTTTTTCAATTTCTTCTCGAAAGAAAAAAAGGAAGTCCTGGATCAGGGCCTGAAAAAATCTAAGGAGAGCTTCCTTGGCAAACTGACTCGCAGCATCGCCGGTAAGAGCAAGGTGGATGATGATGTGCTGGACAACCTGGAAGAGGTGCTTGTCACGAGCGACGTGGGCGTCGACACGACACTCAGAATCATCAAGCGCATCGAGGCAAGGGTGGAGAGGGACAAGTACGTCACCACGTCCGAGCTGAACGACATCCTGCGGCAGGAGATAGCCGAACTGCTAATGGAGAATAACACGCAGGACACATCGGGCTTCGACATACCCGTCGGCACCAAGCCTTACGTCATCATGGTAGTGGGCGTGAATGGAGTGGGGAAGACCACCACCATAGGCAAGCTCGCATACCAATTCAAGCAAGCTGGCTACAAGGTCTGCCTTGGTGCGGCTGATACGTTCAGGGCGGCTGCCGTGGAACAGCTCGTGATATGGGGCGAAAGGGTAGGCGTACCCGTGGTAAGGCAGCAGATGGGCAGCGACCCCGCCAGCGTGGCATACGACACCCTGCAGAGTGCCATCAGCAACGAAGCCGACGTGGTGCTGATAGACACGGCAGGCAGGCTTCACAACAAGAAGGGACTGATGGATGAGCTGACGAAGATAAAGCGAGTGATGCAGAAACTCGTCCCCGACGCACCACACGACGTAATGCTCGTGCTGGACGGCAGCACGGGACAGAACGCCTTCGAGCAGGCAAGGCAGTTCACACAGGCTACCGACGTCACGAGCCTGACTGTCACCAAGCTCGACGGCTCTGCCAAGGGGGGTGTGGTAATAGGCATCAGCGACCAATTCAAGATACCAGTACGCTACATCGGGCTGGGTGAGGGAATGGAAGACCTGCAGCCATTTGACAGAAGGGAGTTCGTAAACTCTCTCTTCGAATCCAATTAGCCGTCAGCCAATGCATTGAAAGTAAATGTGTCATGAAATGCCTTATAGCCTAAGATGAAGAAAATCGTAGTGGACATAATTACCTTGGGATGCAGCAAGAACCTGGTGGACAGCGAAAGGTTGATGCGGCAGCTTGAGCTGGAAGGCTTTGGCGTGACGCATGACGAGGACAACCCCAAGGGTGACATTGCCGTGGTCAACACGTGCGGATTCATAGGCGATGCCAAGGAGGAAAGCATCAACATGATACTGCAGATGGCACGCAGGAAAAGGGACGGCAACCTGAGAAAGCTGTACGTAATGGGATGCCTGTCGGAAAGGTACATGAAGGAACTTAGTCAGGAGATACCCGAGGTGGACGCATACTACGGGAAGTTCGACTGGGATATGCTCCTACGCGACCTTGGCAAGGAATACCACGCAGAAGCCTCGCTGGAAAGATGCCTCACCACGCCATCCCACTACGCATACCTGAAAATTAGTGAGGGATGCGACAGGAACTGCTCCTATTGCGCCATACCCATCATAACGGGCAAGCACAGGAGTAGGCCCATGGACGACATCCTGCAAGAGGTAAGGCTGCTCGTATCGCAGGGCGTGAGGGAATTTCAGGTGATAGCGCAGGAACTGACCTACTATGGGCTCGACCTGTACGGCAAGCGCATGATAGCCGAACTGGTAGATGCAATGGCGAGGATAGAGGGCGTGGAATGGATACGCCTTCACTACGCCTATCCTTCACAGTTCCCGCTCGAACTGCTGGACGTTATGGCCAGCCACGACAATGTATGCAAGTACATGGACATAGCCTTGCAGCACATTTCTGACAACATCCTCCAGTCGATGCACAGGCACATCGACAAGAGGCAGACGTATGCCCTCATCCAGGAAATGCGCAGGCGCGTGCCGGGCATACACCTGAGGACTACCCTCATGGTGGGGTTCCCCGGCGAGACGGACGAAGACTACAGGCAGCTGCTGGATTTCGTAAGGGACGTGAGGTTCGAGCGCATGGGAGCCTTTGCATACAGCGCAGAGGACGGAACCTTCAGCGGCGACAACCTTGCTGACGACGTACCCGAGGACGTAAAGCAGGCAAGGCTGTCAAAACTGATGAGGGTGCAGCAGACAATCAGCATGGAGGTGCAGGCCAGTAAGGTTGGGAGCGTCTTCAGGGTGATGATAGACAGGAAGGAGGGCGAGTACTACGTAGGGCGTACGGAATACGACTCCCCGGAGGTAGATCCCGAGGTGCTTATACGCGCCGACTCTGCACGGCCTCTGGCGGTAGGCAACTTCTACGACGTGAAGATACACGACTCCGACGACTTCGACCTATATGGTCACGTAGTATGACCGAAAGAAAGCAGACACGTATTTCTTATTATTATATATTAATGTATGAACAACAAGGAATTCATATCCGAATTGTCCAACCGCACGGGCTTGTCGCAGAAGGATGCGACGGCAAGGACGAATGCCGTGATAACGATGATAACAGAAGCTCTGATGGAAGAAGACGAAGTAAGCGTCGTAGGTTTTGGCAATTTCGAGGTTAGGAAGAAACTGGAGAGGGTAGTGGTAAACCCCACCACCAAGCAGAGAATGCTCGTCCCTCCGAAGATGGTGGTTGGCTTCAGGTCGTTCTCTTCCCTGAAAGACAAGGTAAACAACAAATAAGGCTCGTCTTTCATTTCCGCTTGTACAGAAAATAGGCCTTTGACTATCAA
>SFXD01000111.1 GCA_004559785.1 bacterium
CTTGGCGGTATCTACGGAGAGGATAGGCTCCTTTGCCGTAATCTTAGGGTTTTGGTTGGGATCGATTGCGCCAGAGGGTTTGCATGACAACTCAAGCCACGCCTGCAGGTAGGGGTTCTGTTCTGCCTTTAGAGGTTCCTTGGCTTTCTTCAGTCTCTTTTCCCGATCCTTGTACCAATCGTCGATGAGTTTCTTTTGCTGTCCCCATTTCTTTGCCCAGGTGGTCTTGGGCACCAAGTCGAGTTGCTCCGTATGGGGTTGCAGCATTCCGAGGGAGTCAGTCTCCAGGAAGGATAGTTCCAGCGAGATAGTGTCTTGCTGTTTGTAGTATACGGTGTCTGTAATCCAGCAGGTGATGGTATCGAAATGTTCGGAAGCTTCGTATACGAGGCACTTTTCGTCGAAGTTGAGCCCCTTTATCTTTGGCATGGAGTCAGCCTTTGCCGTGAAGTATAACGTGAAAGACTCTGGTTCGTTGCGTTCGGTCTTTAGCAGGTGCATGTCCTGACCGTCCTCGAGGAATGCCATTAGCAGCAGGTCGTCTGGCAGGTAGTGAGTGTAGGGAATCACCCGGATGGAGTCGTATCGTGTGGAGTCTCGCCATATAGTGTCCATGCGTATGTCGGGCTTGCACGAGACCTGGAAGTCGGTGGTGTCGAATGCTATTCGCTCGCTCTTCTGGCTGAAGAAGAAGTTGCCGTCCTTGTCGTCGATGGCGAAAGCCCTGTACCTACCGTCCTTGACACCCTTTATTTTGAATCGTCCCGAGCCATCGGTACGTGATACCCTCATGAATGGGGCAGAGGTGAAAAGCGTGTCGCTGAAGGTGGAGTCGCTGGGGTAGAGTCCCACGAGAATGCCCTTGACAGGCTCCAGGTCGGCAGCGTTCAGGACTGTGCCTGCCACCTCCATGGTGTCTATCATGTCGCCTGTGCTGAACGAGTAGGTGTAGTTGCCGAGGGGGTTGCCTTCGTTGTTGTCGAGGATGGCATCGCTGAAGTCTATGGTGTACGTTGTGTTGGCCTTGAGTGAGTCGTAGAGGTCGACCTTGATTTTCTTGCCGTCCGCCCTGATTGCGGCAGGTTCTATCTGTGGTGGCGATACGATTACTTTTTCGTTGGCGTTGTCCAACTTGACGTATTCGTCGAAGGTTATCTGTACTTTCTTCCTTGTCACCGACGTGGCCTTGTCCTCTGGCGAGCAAGACAGAACCTTAGGTGGGGTCTCGTCGTACCGTCCTCCGTCGGGAGAGCCTATGCTGGCGCATGCCATGATGGAAACGATGCAGGCTCCGTATATAGTATTTTGCCAGAGTCTCATGCGTTTAAAGATAATATTTGCTCGATGATGTCCCTATTGTTTCCCAGTCGTGGAACCTTGTGCTGTCCTCCCAGTTTGCCCTTTGCCTTAAGCCAATCGTTGAAGACTCCTTGTCGTGCCACCACTACCTCTAAGGGTTGCAGGGTGATGTCCTTGTACCGCTTTGCCTCGTAATCGGAGTTAACTTTCTGCAGTGTGGCGTCGAGAATGTCGGCAAATGCCTTTATGTCGGAAGGCATTTGGCTGAACTCAATTAGCCATTGGTGCCGGCACTTGCCTTTGTCGTCCATGAAGACAGGAGCAGCGGTATATTCCAAGACCTGTGCCCCGGTACGTGAGCAAGCCTCGGCAAGCCCTTTCTCGGCATTGTCCACGATGAGTTCCTCTCCGAAGGCGTTGATGAAGAACTTGGTCCGTCCCGTTATGACGAACTTGTATGGTTCCTTCTGCGTGAACCGTATCGTATCCCCAATGATGTACCTCCAGAGTCCGCTCGACGTGGTAATCACCATTGCATAGTTCCTGTCGGTTTCCACTTCCCAGAGCGGGATGATGGAAGGGTTGTCCGTACCGAACTCATCCATGGGTATGAATTCGTAGAACACGCCATAGTCCACCATTAGGCTCATGGCTGGGTCTGACGGGTCGTCCTGTAGCCCGAAGAAGCCTTCGGACGCATTGTACGTCTCCATGTAGTTCATGCGGCTGGTATCTATGATTCTCTTATATTGCTCTCGATATGGAGTGAAAGCCACTCCTCCGTGGAAGAACACCTCAAGGTTGGGCCATACCTCGTTGAGGTACTCCTTGCCAGATATTTCCAGCACACGGTTTATAACGGACAGCATCCACGATGGTACTCCGCTTAGGTTGGTGACATTCCTGCCAATGGCTTCCCTGGCGATTCTGTCCCTCTTGACTTCGAAGTCACTAAGGAGGGCTGTACTCTTCCTTGGTACCCTGACGAGATTCACCAGAGGATTGATGTTTTCTATGAGGATTGCGCTCAGGTCGCCTACGAGGCTGTCCTTGAGGTTGTAGTTGGGCGCATGGCTACCTCCCAGTATGAGGGCCTTGCCGTCGAAAAGGCGGCTGTGTGGGTTGTTGCGTAGATACCAGGCTACGGCATCCGTGCCTCCGGCATAATGCGTGTCGTGAAGTCCTTCCTTGCTTACGGGGATGAATTTGCTCTTGTCGTTGGTTGTGCCACTTGACTTGGCATACCATCTGACCTGCCCTCGCCACAGCAAGTCTCTCTCGCCTTGCCTCATGCGGTCAATGAGTCCTTTCAAGTCTTCGTATGTGTTGGCGGGAGTTTTCCTTGCGAAATCCTCATACCCCATGCCGGCCGAGTAGTGGTGGCTGTGTCCCCATTCCGTATCAGAGGCAATGCCGAGCAGCCTGTGCAATACGCCCAGTTGGAGCTCGCGTGCTTGGTTGCCGTATTTGTCGAGTGCTTTCAGCCTGCCATTGAAGAAGGGGCGTATGATGTTTGTAAGGCTCATTGTGTGGGGTTTGAATTCTTTATTATGGTTTCGCGTATCCTGTTTTTCTTCTTGAATCTCGTCAGTGCATCCTTTGCTGCCTGTTGGTGGCTCTCCTTTTTGGAGAATCCCTTTCCGTTTCCAACTTCTATGCCATTTATGTAGACCTTGGTGTAGAAAATAGGAGAACCTGTTTCGTTGCGTTCTTCCCTGACTATCTCGAACAATATGCTTGCCTTGTGCTTCTGGCACCATTCCATCAGCTTGCTCTTGAAGTTTGCTTCCTGCCGGGCCACCTCGTCCATGTCTATGAGGTGTCCGATGATTCTGTTTGTGACGAACTTGATGCAGAAGTCGTACCCTCTGTCCAGATAGATGGCTCCTATGAGAGCCTCAAAGGCATTGCCTGCCAGATAGTTGTTGTGTGCCGTAGAATGGCTGTTGCTGATGAGCAGTTTGTCGAGTCCCAGTTCCACGGCAAACCTGCCGAGAGTTTCTCTCTTGACAATCTTGCTTCTGGTGTTGGTGAGGAATCCTTCCCTCTTGGCATTGAAGTGTCTGAATATTAAGTCTCCCACCACGGCATCGAGCACAGCATCGCCCAGGAACTCGAGTCGCTCGTTGTTGAGAGGCTTGCCCGTATCGAAGTGTGCCTGTATGGAACTATGTATGATGGCTTCCCGATAATAGTCGATGTTCCTTGGGTAGAAGCCCATGATGCAATAAAAAGAGCGATAAAGCTCCTTGTCCTTTCGAAAGGGGAGCCTTATCGCATCTATAAGGTTTGCCGTCAGCACTTTGTTACTCTGCGTATTTCTTGAAGATGACGCAAGCGTTGTGTCCTCCGAATCCGAAGGTATTGCTCATGGCAGCCCTTATGGTACGCTTCTGAGCCTTGTTGAAAGTAAAGTTCAACTTGTAATCGATTTCGGGGTCTTCGTCGCCTTCTTCATGGTTGATGGTTGGCGGTACGATGTCGTTCTGCACGGCGAGTACGCTTGCCATGGCCTCGATAGCTCCCGCAGCTCCGAGCAAGTGCCCAGTCATGGACTTCGTAGAGCTTATGTTCAGGCTGTAGGCATGTTCGCCGAAGAGGTCCTTGATGGCCTTCACCTCCGAGATGTCACCTACGTGGGTCGACGTGCCGTGTACGTTGATGTAGTCGATGTCCTCTGGCTTCAGTTCAGCATCCTCCAGAGCGTTTGCCATCACGAGCTTTGCACCCAGTCCCTCCGGGTGTGTGGCGGTAAGGTGGTGTGCATCTGCACTCATGCCTGCTCCTGCCATCTCGGCATAAATCCTGGCTCCTCTGGCCTTGGCATGCTCCAGTTCCTCAAGGATGAGGCATGCGCTGCCTTCTGCCATCACGAATCCGTCGCGGCTTGCGCTGAACGGGCGGCTTGCCTTCTGGGGCTCGTCGTTGCGTGTGCTAAGTGCGTGCATGGCGTTGAACCCGCCCACGCCGCTTGGAACTATCGCTGCCTCGGCACCACCGCTGACAATCATGTCTGCCTTTCCCAACCTAATGAGGTTGAATGCCTCGGCAAGGGCGTTGGATGATGATGCACAGGCTGACGAGGTGATGAAGTTGGGACCATGGAATCCATACATGATGGATATTTGCCCGGCGCAGATGTCGGCAATCATCTTGGGGATGAAGAAGGGCCCGAATTTCGGTCCTATTGTGCTTCCGGTCCTTGCCCAGTTGCCTACTTCGTCCTCGAAGGTGTTCATGCCTCCTATGCCTACACCGTACACCACTCCGATGCGATTCTTGTCTGCCTTGTCCAGGTCGATGCCGCAGTCCTTTATGCCCTGGATGGCTCCTGCCATGGCATACTGGCAGTAGAGATCCATCTTGCGAGCTTCCTTGCGGTCTATGCCGGAATCAGCGGGGTTGAATCCTTTTACCTCGCAGGCAAACTGCGTCTTGAAGTTCGTGGCATCGAAATGCGTGATAGGCGCAGCACCGCTAACCCCATCCACCATGGCCTTCCATGTGTCCTGGGCGGTATTGCCCAATGGGCTAACGGCTCCTATGCCCGTCACGACAACTCTTTTCAATTCCATTTAGTTGCAGTAATAATATATAATAATATGTATTACTTGTTAGCCTCGATGTAGGCGATAGCATCTGCTACAGTGGAGATCTTCTCTGCCTTGTCATCGGGAATCGTAACCTCAAATACCTTCTCGAACTCCATGATGAGCTCTACGGTATCCAGAGAGTCTGCACCAAGGTCGTTGGTGAAAGATG
>SFXD01000112.1 GCA_004559785.1 bacterium
GGGCGAAAGGTTAATAACCTTATCGGGAACGAATATATATACCGTTGTCAGTGACATATTTTCTTGCTTCTTTCAAGTTGATAGATATTCGTCGAGTTCTGGTTAATGATAAAGGGAGGGCGTGCATCGTTGAAAAGCACGCCCTCCCCATCAAAGAAAATCATAAAAAAAGTATGTGTCTATGTCTGCCTGTGTCTTACACAAACCACTTTACGTAGCAGAAGTCCTGACGATGAGGCAGGTTCTCGTTCTTGGGATACATGCGGTAGCAAATCTTGAAACTGCCCGCATTGTCAATGGAGAGCGATGCATGGAACGTGAACTTGTTTCCATCCCTTCCTGTGACGGCAAATGGGTCAACGTGGTAGATATGGTCCACTCCGTCCTTGTCCGTGGAGAGAGTTACCAGTTCCAGCCCTATGGCATCGTCCAAGCCTGCCTCGTCTACGACAATCTCGATGTCGTACTTCTTGCCGGCTTCGTAGTTGCCGTTGGCTATTTCTTCCGACTTGTTGATGCTTACTACGTTGATTGCGTCCCAACGCTCGGCTACGGTCTCCTTCCAAAGGGCTATTTCCTGTGCCAGCTTGTTGCCATTGGCTGATAGGGCTGCATACCTGTCCCTCAATTTGTTGTAGAACTTGGAGTAGTAGTCGTCCAACTGACGCTTCATAGTATAGTGGGGCGCAATCTGTGCAATCGAGTTCTTGATTACCTTTATCCAGCCTGTGCTGTACCCCTTGGCGTTGCGGGCGTAGTAGAGAGGCATGATTTCGTTCTCGAGCAGAGAGTATATGGTTGCTGCGTCGAGCTGGTCCTGATGCTCCTGGTTCTGGTATGTGCGCTTTTCGGTCAGAGCCCATCCGGCACCTTCGCGATAACCCTCAAGCCACCATCCATCGAGTACAGAAAGGTTTACCACGCCATTCATCAAGGCCTTCTCGCCCGAGGTCCCACTTGCCTCCAGAGGACGTGTTGGGGTATTCATCCAGATATCGACTCCGCTAACGAGGCGGCGTGCAAGCTGCATGTCGTAGTTCTCGAGGAAGATAATCTTGCCGAGGAACTCAGGGCGTTGGCTGATCTCGTAGATTTTCTTGATGAGACCCTGTCCGGCTCCGTCTGCAGGGTGCGCCTTTCCGGTATAGAGGAACTGTACCGGATAGTTGGGGTTGTTGACTATCTTGGAGAGACGTTCGAGGTCGGTGAAGAGAAGGTGTGCCCTCTTGTATGTTGCAAAGCGACGTCCGAATCCGATGAGGAGGGCGTTGGGGTTGATCTTGTCCATCAGGCTTACCACCCTCGAAGGGTCGCCTTGGTTCTTCAGCCAGCTATCGCGGAACTGAGCCCTGATATGGTCTATGAGCTTGGTCTTAAGGGCCATGCGGGTTTCCCATATTTCCTCGTCGCTGACGTTGTATATGGCCTCCCAGATTGACTGGTTGCTCTGGTCGGACAGATGGTTTGAGTTGAAATGCTTCCTGTATAGCTTACGCCATTCGTTGGCGCACCATGTCGGGAAGTGTACTCCGTTGGTGACGTAACCTACGTGGCTCTCCTCAGGATAGTATCCGTTCCAAATGCCGGCAAACATCTTCTTGCTTACCTCGCCGTGCAGCCAGCTCACGCCGTTTACCTCCTGCGAGGTGTTGCAAGCGAAGGTGCTCATGCAGAAACGCTCTCCGTGGTCTTCGGGGTTCATCCGTCCCATGCCTATGAACTCGTCCCAGGTGATACCCAGCAGTTGTGGGTAGCCGCTCATGTACTTGCCGAAGAGTCCTTCGTCGAAATAGTCGTGTCCTGCGGGTACGGGTGTATGCACGGTATAGAGTGAGGATGCGCGTACGAGTTCCAGCGCCTGCGTGAAGCTAAGGCCCTGCTTTACGTAGTCGACAAGACGCTGTACGTTGCACAGGGCGGCATGTCCTTCGTTGCAGTGGTATACGTCCTTCTTGATGCCAAGTTTCTTCAGGGTGAGTACGCCTCCGATGCCGAGCAGGATTTCCTGCTTGAGACGGTTCTCCCAGTCGCCTCCGTACAGGGCATGGGTTATGCTGCGGTCGAACTGCGAGTTCATGTCGTTGTCGGTGTCGAGCAGGTAAAGCTTGATCCTACCTACGTTGACGCGCCATACGTATGCGTGTACGTGGTAGTTCATGTAAGGTACGTCAACTACCATGGGAGTGCCGTCCTCGTTGAGCTGCTGCTCGATGGGCAGGGAGCCGAAGTTCTGCGCTTCGTAGTTGGCAATCTGCTGTCCGTCCATGGAAAGCGTCTGCGTGAAGTAGCCGTACCTATAGAGGAAACCTACTGCACACATGTCTACGTTCGAGTCGCTGGCTTCCTTCAGGTAGTCGCCTGCCAATATGCCAAGTCCGCCGGAATATATCTTTAGGACCTGGTTGAGTCCGTACTCCATGCAAAAGTATGCCACGCTGGCACGTTTGTGGTCAGGCTCAACGTCCATGTATGTGTGGAATTCGTCGTAAACATCGTTCATCTTCTTGATGACGGCCTTGTCCTTGGCTAGTTTCTCCATCTTCTCGAAGCTGAGGTTTTCGAGAAGGAGTACGGGGTTTTGTCCGCATTTCTCGAAGAGTGTCTCGTCGAGGCTGCGGAACAGGCTTCTCGCGTCATGATTCCATGCCCACCACATGTTGTGAGCCAACTCTTCCAACTTACTGAGCTCCACGGGAACATTACTCTTTACGGTAATGGGCTTCCAGCATGCTTGATTTGAGTTACTTGCTTTAATCTTCATATACCAAAAATCAAATTTATCGTTAATTCTGTATGATCTATCTTTATCTATATAGTTTGCCTTGCATGTAGATGCTACTCGGATGCGAGTCTTGACTGGGCTTTGCCTAATGCCTTGTCGTAGGCATTCAGGTAGTGGACGATGAAGTTCTTCCACAACGCCTTCTGGGAAATCGTGGATGCCTTGCGCCTAACCTCCTCCACCTCTGAGTCGGACATTGCGGAGAACCTTGACACGGCAGAGCAGATGGCGTTGGCAACGTCCGAGAAGTTGTAGTCGTTGCGCTCAATGACCTCTACCCCATCCTCCAACGTACTCTTTCCTCCCTTTACTGCGTTTGCCCACAAGCCAAAGCCTGAGAGTGACGTAGTTACACAGGGAACGTGGAAGGCAGTTGCCTCCAGCGGCGTATATCCCCATGGTTCGTAGTAGGACGGGTATACGGCAAGGTCGGTGCCGACGAGAAGGTCGTAGTATGGAAGGTTGAACACTCCGTCGTTTCCGTCCAGATAGCAGGGTACGAAGATAACCTGTACCCTGTTGCCGTTGCCGTTGCAGATGCCGTGCGAACGCAGGAACCCCAGCACCCTGTCCCCCTGCATGTCGTGCAGCAGATGCGTGTGGTTGGGCTCAGCCAGCGGTGTAACGTAGGCAGCATCCTTCTTAAGGCGTTCCGCCAAGTCCTGGCGTGCCTCCTTCATCCATGCCGGTACCATGACGAGAGCTATGACGGGACGCTTGAGGGTATCGTCGTACAGGCTCCTGTACAACGATTCGAGGAAGACGTCTATCCCCTTGTTCTTGAACTCGTACCTTCCGCCCGTGGAGACAATCATAGTGTCTTCCCCGAAGTGTACGCCCGTCAAGGCGTTTGCCACCTGCAGGATACGGCTGCGGGACTTCTTGCGGCGTGACGCGAACGATGCCCCGCGTGGTACGAAATCGGATTCAAAGCCGTTCATCAGTATTTCGTCGCAATCCTTGTCGAGCAGTTCGCGGCATTCGCGCGCGGTTACTTCGCTCACGGTGGTGAAGCAGTCGACGTTTTGTGCACACTGTCGCTCTATGCTGTGCTTCGACTGCATGTTCAGTTCCTCTGCCATCTGGCAGCCGTTGTATGCCCAGAGGTATTCGTACAGTGGCTTGTCGTTGCCGGCTATGCTTCGCCCGATGCTTGTGGCGTGGGTGGTGAAGATGGTGGCCATCTCAGGTACGTGCTTCCTTATGTATAGTGCGCCGAGGCAGGTCATCCATTCGTGTGCATGGTATACCACCTTTGCCCCCTTCTGTATGGAATGCCGGTAGTAGCTTTCAGCCACGAGAGCAGCCGCATACGAGAACATGCTGGCCTCGTCGTAGTCACCGTAGGCATGGAGGCTGTCTACTCCGAAATCGTTCCAGGCATCGGTGTAAATCTTGTTCTTCATCGCATAGTAGGGAGTGAAGTCCACGAGGATGGCGCAAGGGTTGCCGGGTACCTGCCAGCGTCCTACCCTAACCTGTAGCCCTTCCTTCTCGGCATCTGCCCTCCATGTACGCATCAGCCTTTTGTCCTCCCTGAACAGGGGATTTTCCCTTTCCTTCCATACATCCGGGCCTATGAATATGACGTTGTCTCCGAAAAGTTCCTTCATGGTCTTGGCTCTGGTAGACAAGACGGTATAGATGCCGCCTACCTTGTTGCAAACTTCCCAACTGCTTTCGAATATGTAATCCGGCTTGTTTCTTAAATCTTTCATGAGAATTTGTCTGTGTATATTGGACAAATGGTGTAACGGGTGAAAACCAGTCATTGGCACGATTCACGTCTACGAGGGAGGTAAAATGGATGCCAACTGCCTTTCTGTCTTGGAATGTAATCTAAGGTGCTAATTCAGAAAAACGCCAATCTACATAGCTAAATATGCAGATTGGCATTGTTCCGTATTACCCCATCGTTTACTTGAGGGTTATTGTCAATACTTTCTCTTCTTCCTTGACGTCTACCTTGTCCTCGCGGAGCAACCATCCAAGAGCAAGGAAGAGATCTTTGTCGCACTTAATCTTGGCAGCCTTCTTCAAATCCTTGGCTACCAAAGTTCCATTCTCATTGAGTGCCGTCCAAACGGCACCGGCCAATGTACCTACAGTTTCTGTCATCTTTTTGTACTTAAAAACTTTTAATACCTTTTTGTCGCGACAAAAGTACCTATTTTCAGCATAATAGGCAAATAAAACAAGCACAAAAACATGTTAGA
>SFXD01000029.1 GCA_004559785.1 bacterium
CTTTGCTAATTTGGCTTAACGAAATGGTCCGAAAAACGAATATGAGGGCTGTCCAATTGATTCGAACGAGACACTTGCAGTATACTTCATCTCATTCGCGTCTACATGGAATCTACCTATAAAAATGGCCAATGCTTACAGCACATTGCTCTTAGCCAGCGACCACCAAGCCCCCAGAGGAAAGCAACATTATTTCCATGAAGATGCGCCACTATGAAAAGTTAATTGAAGCAAGGTTGCAATAGGTTAAAGTCGTGTCGGGCTGGGACCCTAACCCTTCTTGATGGTGATGGCAAAAGAGCGTACCTGTGTGTAGGGATCCTTGCGCCTGCGGTTGGAGAGCCAGCGGTGGAAGTCGGGCAGGGAGAGGTGGTTGAGGTTGGTAAGGTCGTTGGCTGCGTCGGCAGCCTTGATGAATGGGGTGGGGGAGAAGATGACGTAGACCTTGTTTACGTCCTCATCGCCCTCGCAGTCCATCTTAAGGGAAACGACGTTCCTGTCTAGCCATGACTTCTCCTTCGAGAAGAAGTAGTAATCTCTGTCGGCCTGTATGGTGTATGCTTCGCTTGTCTGGCCAGGGTAGGGTAGCAGTCGTTGTGCCATCCTGCCTTCTCCAAGTTCCTTGGTGGCATATATGGCGAGGAAGCCTGACTGTGGAGAGCGGAAATATAAGTAAAAGTCGTCCTTGGAGTAGAAGATCAGGTCGCGCGACTTGTTGAGCAGGGTGTCCACCCCGTTGCGAAGCAGGAGTACGTCGAGTTCTGCCGTTTCCGTGTTCCATTCTCTTACCCGTCCCTTTATCCTGACTGTATATTCGGTGAGCCTGTTGCCATTCCTCGCCCTTGTCCATTCGGGCTTGCCTATGGTCTCTATCCATTCGCCTCTTACGTCGCTGGTGGACTTGACGCAGAAGTCGCCGTAGGACTTTCCGCCCACGTTGCCCTCCGTCAGTTCGGTAGACATGGTGACGACGGTGCCGAACGCCTGGGCCACGGCCTCTATCTGTGCCTGTTCGAGCAGGATGGACATTGCCCTCTGTGGTGATACGTCGTCGGGGAATGCCATGGTGTAGGTGACGCTCCTGACCTGTTCGCGCTTCTTGTTCTGTGCGGTGGTAGCCAGCGTGGCGATGGTTGCCAATAATAGGGTGGTGATGGTCCTGTTCATTGTCTCTTATTGATGTGTGTGCTATGGTAGTTTCATGTCCCTCCAGGAGTCAGATATGGAGGAGGATGCATTCGTCTGTGGTCTCTGGTGCTTGTTCTTGAGGTCGAAAGCCAGTTTGTCCACTTCTGTCTGCAGGGTGTCTGCCAGTTCGCCGAGCGTGATGTCGCCCTTAGTCTCCTTGAGGTTCTTGAGCAGTACGTAGGTGAAGAGCCCGTGCAGCTGCTCGTTGTATGGTAATGCCGTCTCCTTTCCGCTTGCCGCACAGAAGGAAACTGTCTTTCCCTTGGCATTGGTGCCCTGGTCGCTGACGTAGAAGAACCTGTCGTCAAGTACCGAGCCTCCGTTTCTGCTTGCCCCGCTGAAGCATGCGTCGAGGAAGATGGTGATGCTCCTCGCCTCTGCCTTGTCCAGGTGGTCGTAGAGTTCGGAGAGGCTGTAGCAGTCGCCGATGTTGCTGTCTGCGTCCGAGGGTACGAGGTACGAAGTGCCGTGCTCAACGTCGGGAAGCCCATGGCCTGCGTAGTAGATGATGAAGTTCAGCTTGCCGGGCTGCATCCTTGCCCTCTCGGCTATGCCGCCCAGGTAACGTTCCATCTCGTTCTTGGTGGCATCCTTCTGCAACCTTATGTTCTTCTCTGGAATGCCAAGCAGCTTGCGGCAGTATTCCGCGAAGGAGTTGGCGTCGTTGTGTGCGTAGCTGACTTTGCCGACGTGCCTGTAGTTCTCGTTCCCGAAGATTATTGCGTATGTATCGGCGTTGCTTCCTGGCTTCCTGGCTTGCGGGACGTCCACGTCCACGTCCGACGCATCGGCCAGCAGGTAGCGGTCGATGGCGGTCTCCCAGCAGTTGTAGTTCTTCAGTAGCGAGGGCTTGTCACCCTTCCTGACGGTCCTTGCCTTGAGGTTCTTGAGGCTCTTGTTCTCTCTTTCGAGCGAGGCATAGTCCCCGAGCATGTTGTGGCATTGTGCCAGGGCGAGGACGAAGTTGGGGTTGAGTGAATTCATGGCTACCACGTTCCCCAGGTATGGTATCGCCTTGCCGAAGTATTGCCTAGCCTGGTCTTCTGCCTGTTTGGCGTCGCCTTCCGTGGGCATCAGCGCAGCCTCGTCGTAGAGTTGCACCCCGAGGTTGTAGTAGTTCGCTCCGAGGTGGCATGCCTTGTAAACGGAGTCGGGATAGTCCTGGTGGTGTCCTTGGAATGTCTCCAGCGCCTTCCCGTAATCTTGCTGCCTCTCGTACAGTTCCGCCTGCAGCTTCCTAAGTTCCTTCTTGCCGGGCTCTAAGGTCCATGCCAAGTCCAGGAAAGGCTGCAGCTGGTCGTCGAGTTGCCCTTCAAGGCACGAGTTGATGCCCAGGTTGACGATGTGGTGGTTGCCTGGATATTTCTTTAGTGCGATTGCTGCCATGCCTGCCGTCTCGTCGTAGTTTTTCAGGGCGTACAGGCACGATGTGACCTGCTCGTATGCGTCCTTGCACATCTCCTGGTCGCCCGTCTGCAGGTAGAGCCTGTAGTACATGATGGCTTCCTCGTATTTCCCGTCGCTGTTGGCCCTGTCTGCCAGGAAGAAGGGGAATTGTGCGTAGCCCTGCCTCGACACTATGTCCTCGCTGTATATGCCGTCCATCATTGTAATGTCGACGAACGCCTTGGCGAACTTGAAGGTGCGTTCCTCGTCGTTCTCCTCGGTGAAGTATACTGCTGCCTCGCCGAGTAAGCTGAACGAGTTGAGCAGCTTTTCGCGAGAGTGGCTGTATATGGGGCTGTCCTTGGGCGACGTGGCAAGGGTGTTGCGGTATGTGTCGCATGCCTCGTAGAGCTTCTCGTAGGTCTCGGTGTCGGTCTTCCTGTCCAGCAAGGCCTTGATAGCATCCTGGTACTTGTCGTCGGTTTCCCTTAGGTCTTGTGCGCCTGCTTCGAATGCGAGCAGGATGATGCAAACCAGTATGTGGATGTTCCTTTTCATGTGGTTGAAATGCGTGTGGTTTGTTATTCGAAGACGTCTATGAGGTTCATGCACACCTTGATACGGCGGTACTTGCCTCCACGTCCCTTTGGCAGCTCGATGTTGTAGAAGTGCCGTACGTCCATCTTGCCTGCGAGGTTGAGGTTTCGCTTGAGGAAGTCTCCCACGCCCTGTGCCCTGAGGAAGGCCAGTTGCTGGTTGGTGGTGACGCCCCCCTCCTGGGTGATGGTGACGTGATCCTCCTTCTCGGCAAGGTAGTATGGGTGACGGTCGAAGTAGCCGTAGCAACCATCGTATTTGATTGTGCCGTTTATGGGTGATGCGTCGGCCGAGCCCGTGATGACTATGTCAAGTTTCTTGCCTGGAACGATGTACCTGGAGAACTCGCTTTCGAAGGATTGCGCTATCATCGTGAGCATGGAGAGGGCTGCATGCGACTCTTCGAGGTGGTACAGCCCTAGCCCGTAGTCTTCCTCGTAGGAATACCGGTCGTCTACGTGGTACTCGAAGGTTATCTGGTAGTTGTTGAGTGTGTTGCCTTCCCTGTCGTAGTCCGTGACGACCTTTGCGGAGACGCTCATCTGTGTCTTGTCCGTAATGAGGTTCCTTGCCCTTGCGTCTTCCAGCACCTTCTGCTTTATTTCGTTCAGGATGCTGTCCTCTCGTTCGGAGAGTTCCTTCAGTTCCTCGGGGACGTACCTGTCGTAGATTAGGAGGCTTTCCAGCTTCTCGTCGTCCCTGCCGTCGAACACCGTCTCTTCTCCTGTATCTGGATTGGTGTATTCGGCATATACTATCTCAAGTTCGTCCTTGTTGGTGGGCACTACCATTACGTTGCGCAGCTCGCATTCCCCGTTGCCTGTCAGCAGGGCGTGCATTTCCATTGGCATACGGCGAAGCTTGAACGTCTTGTCGTTCTTTTCCATCCTCAGGGTAGCCGTGCCGTCGCTTGACTTGAAGGACGAGAGCCGGTATCGCCCTACCTTGTTGTCGCCTATCGCCATCCTGGTGATGCCTTCTGTGGCGAAGTGCCTGCGCAGCGAGGATGCCGTGACGGGGGTGACGCGCTTGTCGTATTCCTCGTCGGTCTCGTTGGGCCTGCGCTTGCTCCATTCGCGCAAGCGATTCTGCACGTGCTCGTTCATGAATCGGATGCGCGGGGGATAGCCTATCTTGAACCGCCACGTCCTCTTTACGTCCGAGTCCTTCATCCAGACGTTCAGCCTCACGTGGGTGCCTGGCAAGACGTTTGCCATGGGCGAGAAAGCCGTTGCCGCCTTCCGCGTGCCGAGGGGATGGTAGGTCAATCCTCCGGCGTTGCCTTCCGAGAAGACGAACCCGTTGTCGTCCTCGAAGGTCCACACGAGGCTATGTCCTGCCATGTGGCTGGTCGTATTGTTGGCTACGTGCAGGTCCATCCTCATGGACATGGAACTGTCGTAGTTGCCGCTGTTGGCCTTGCCCATGAGCATCAGGGGCTTAATGGCATTTCCCTGCTCTCGGGAGGCAAAGAGTATTCCGCCCACGCCCTCCGTGCAGAGAATGCGTTCCAGCACTACCTGTAGGCTGTCGTCGCCTTGCAGGTGGCTCATGTCCGCCAAGCACAGGCGCGTGGTGTCCACCATGAGGCGGTAGTCCTCGATATAGCGGCTTTGGTCGGCCTTTTCTACGTCGAAGACGTGCGTGTCGAGGTATTGTCCTGTAGTGTCCGCCGTCGCTCCTTGCTCCAAGGTGGCGAGGCATATCGATGGATGCTCTCCCCAGGCGGGTGGGGCAGGGGGCAGCTTGTCTCCCTTGCCCTTTGCCTTCTTGGCTTTCTTTTTCGGCTTTTTCCCCGTGGCTTGGCTTTCGTCCTGCATTGGCTTCCTTACCGTGGTGTGTACGATGATGCCGCATTTGTCCGATGCGTTGAGCATCTCGGGGGTAAGCCGCTCCGAGGAGACGGATACGAGGTTGAAGCCTTCTGCCTTCAGTTTCCGGAAGTATTCCGTCCATTCCCCTTCGCCCATCTGCCGTTGCAGGGGCAGGGCATTCTCAGCAAGTCCCTTGAGCATGAACGTGGTGTCGTTCATCTGCAGGCATCCCCGGACGGCTTCCATCTCGCGAATGCCGAACGAGCGGCTTACGGCTTCGCTGCCCCTGCTGATGGTGATGGTGTACTTGGCTGGGTGGGTCACGGACCACCTCATCATGTTGTTGACGTATACCGTATGGCTGTTTTCGCCCAATGGCTTGGATATGGTTGTCGTTCCGTTTACGTCGAACGTGACGGGTGTCTGCTTGCTTGTCCTCTTCTTGCTGCTTGTCATGTCGAGGTTTGCCACGACGATGCCTTCTCCTATCTTGGGTGTCAGCCTCATGTCCCTCAGGTACACCTTGTCCCTGGCCGACGCAGGCGCAGGCAATAACATCATGAGCATGGACAGGGCGTGTGTTAATAGTGTCGTCCTCATGTCAGATGCCGTTTTGCTCGCTTTGCCTTGCGTCCAGCAAGATGATTTCTGCTTCGGCGTTGTCCATGTCGGGCATCGTCCTGCCTACCCTTGCGCCGATGTACGTGGGGTCGCAGACGGTGAATTTCTCGCCTTCGTAGGATATGTAGTCGCCTGGGACGTCATCGTCGAAGTGTATGGCTGTAGCCAGGTGTCCGGGGTAATGCACCAGCAGGCACCTAAGCCCGAGCAGGTCCCTGACCATGCGCGTGAGCAGGATGCTCCTGTCCTCGCAGTCGCAATATGGGTAGAACAGGCTCTCCTCTGGGAAGAAGACTCGGTCTTCGCCCCATACCACGTCGTCGTACTCGTATTCCAGCCCGGTCTGCACGAGGTTAAGGATGCGCTCTACCTGTTCCAGCTGGCTCAGTCCTTCCAGTTGGTGCCTGAGCTGTGGGTAGAGAGTCTCGGCCAGTTCCGACTGCATGGGAGTGTTGGCGTACATGGCCCATCTGGACATCATGTCCCTTCCGTCGTAGCAGTTGGGGAATGAGGTGTAGAAGTCGAGCAGGTTGGCGTTAACGCTGGTATGTATTCCCATGGCGGGATACCTTTCGGAGACGATGGTCCGCTCGTCGGTAGCGTTCATGGCAAAGCTTTGCCTGCGCAGTATGTTGAGGGTAAGCTGCGCCTCGCGCGGATAGTTTGCCCTGCAGGCGAAGAGGCGTTGCGGCAGGGGGTCTACGCCGTAGTACTTGAAGCCCTCTATCTCGATGTAGGGCTGGTTGAAGAGATGGTAGTCAGAGGCGTAGAGCATGTAGAGCCTCTTCCTGTCGTGCCCGAGCCTCATCTTGTACCCCGACTGGCAGTAGAGGTAGGCCATGAGCAGTACCGACTCGTTCGACCCCTCGCCGTAGCATGCACCAGCGAGGGATTTCAGCATCTGCAGGTATGCCCAGTCGCTCAGGTTGTACTTGGAGCGAAGGGTGAGGCAGTCCACCAGCAGGTTGTCGTACCTCGAAGCCGTCAGCGACTTGAGAAATCTCGCTACTTCAGTCTCCGTGACGTCATTCAGCCTTGGAGCCTTGCCTTGGTTGAAACGCACCTTGTCCTCCGTGCCGTAGAAGGAGAACGCCACCATCTTGCATTCCTTGTCGGTCACCTCGCGTATGCGTCCTGGCGGCAGGGGCTGTGGTGGTATCGTCAATGGCTGCAAGACCTTTCCGACGGCTATCTCGTTGTTGCCTACGGGCTTCTTCAGGTCCTTATTGCCGATGGTGACGGGTGGCACGGTTCTCTCTTTCCTAGGTTGGGGGTCTTCCGCCGTGGCGGTTTCCTCCCATGGGTTGCACATGAATGCCAGGTATTGTTCCATGCTCTCGCGGCGGAACGACTCGAACTCCTCGTACATGGTTTCGCGCTCACGCTGGAAGTCTTCGCGCATGGCCTGCCTCTCCCGGTCGAAGGCCTCGCGCATCTTCCTGCTTGCCTGTCCCAGGGCGTCCTCCTCGTTGCCTGAAAGCCCTTCTTCGTCGCCGTTGAAGGCTATGCGGAAATCCTCGTAGGCATCGGTGGCTTTCTCAGCCCCCGCTATCTTCAGGGCACGCGTCACGGTGGCAGGGTCGCTGCAGTTGCGCACTTGCCTGTACTCGCTCCCGTTCAGCTGGGAACTGATGAACGACAGGTATCGCTTGCTGATGCTGGTCACCGAGTTCTTGTCCGCCACGGCCATGGATTTGGCCGTAGCCCGTCCTGGCTTGTCAAGGGACATCTGTATGCCTTTCTCTTCGTCTACCAGCACCAATGCTCCCCGAACGGGTATGTCGAGTATGTCGCTTGCCCTAACGGTATCCCGGATGGCGAGGGATTGCTGCCTACCCCCGCGTATACATTGGACATTGCCCCGGATGGAGAACACCACGAAGTTCTGCCCACAGGCCTGCATGGCTACGAACAGTAGCGGCAAGGCGAGTAACTTGTATTTCATTTCCTTCATCGTTTGCTCTTGTTTTTTCTACTTTCCCTAAGGAATCCTTCGATTGAATCGCGGAGGCTGCGCCCCATGCTCAGCATGGCTATTGCCGACACGGTCCACCCTATGTCCATGGCCAGGTTCCATTGCGTGAAGCATATCAGCACCATCCACATTAGGAAGCTTATCCACAGGAACTGCCAGATGCTTATCACATAGTACGAACCCAGGAAGTAGCGCACCACGGGGCTCTTGTGCTTGGCGCTCCATTTCTTGTATGTGTCTATCATGTATTCTGACAGGATGACAAGGATGATGGATAGCAGTATGTGTACCGGCATGGGTAGTTTCCATACGGCCTTTTCCTCTATCATGGTCTGCGTGGCATACGCCAGCAGTTCCACCCCCGCCATCTTGCCAAGGGGAGTATAGTGCATGTCGCCCTCGTCAGCCATGGCTCCGAAGAGTATTATCCTGCCTTCTATCAGGTCGCGGCTCGCTGGTAGGTCGGAAGGTTGCAGTACGTCAAACCGGGTAGGTTGGTAGTTGATACGCGTGATGCCATCGTACGTGGTCTGTATGCCGTACCTCCCTACAATCTCGTCTACTATGGAATATGATTTCTCGCCGTTACATTCCCACGAGTGCCGGAGGGTACGCTTTATTCCGTTGTATAGCGAGCGAGGTATGTTCGTTACGCCCTGCGCGACATCTACCGAGTCCGTGAAGAACGAGGATATGGTACGTATCTCACCGTTCGTGTCCTCCTTGATGCGCGAGGCAAACACTATGTTGTCGTATTCCCTTGCCACCTCCGTCAGCATCTCGTTGCCGAGCGTGTCGTGCTTTACCCCCTCGAAGACGGCATCCATGCCTATCACCCTGGGATTCATGGATTCCAGGTCGCGCAAGGTGGCTGCTATTTCCCTGCGGCTCTCAAGGTCTGTTAGGTCGACGATGGTTATGGCATGGCTCTGCTGCTCGGCAATCATCTTGTAGCAGATGTCCGTAATGTCAAAGTCCCTGAATGCCTCCACGACGGGACTCACGAACGTCAGGTTCAGCCCAATCACGGCATATATGCCTATGAGCATGAACGAGAACATGGAAGTCAGGAAGTGTGGTGCCGTACCCCTATAGAAGTACTTGAGCGTACTGCGATTCATCTTCCTCTGCCTATTCCCACGAATTGACAATATCGTTCACCACTCCGTTCAGGTCTTCGTCTCCCTCCATCTCCATCTGCTTCTGGGCTTGCTTGGCAAGGCGTGCGGCCAGTGCCTTCTTGTCGTAGGCGTATGTGACCTCTACTTCGTAGTTACCGTTCTCCGTGGTCCTGTACATGCACAGCCCACGCTTCATGTCAGTAAGGCATCCGTCCACGATGCCCTTGAACCTCTGGTGGAACTTGTCGACTGTCTCGGCTACGTCCGCGCCCGTCTGGTTGCCGCTCAGTTTCTGTTCGAGCGCTCCGGCCAGCTTGGTTTCGAGGAGTGAGGCTATTTCTGCCTGGCACGATAGCCTGGCCTGAGCAATGGCAGCGTTGTATGAACCTTGCGTTGCGCGGCTCGTGTGGATTATCCATCGGCTGACGTCCTCGCCGTTCTTGTCCTTCATGGTCTCCGAAGCAAGGAGGCGGTCGTCGGTTATCTGCATGTCCATTGGCTTGTCCGAGGCCATGGTCTCCCAGCCCTTTTTCCTTAGTTGCTTGGCTCTCTTGGCGGCGTCCTTGCTTGCCTTCTCCTTGCTATAGAGCTTTACGGCTTCGTTGTGTTCCTTGGTGGCCATCTTGCGCATTTCCGTGTTGGTCTGCGCCTTCACTTGTGCCATGGCTAACGCGAGCATGGACACGGCGATCAAAATCCCTCTCATTTTAGTTCTGTTTGCTTTTTTATATTTTTTCTTTTTTTTGCAAAATTAATGGTTTTAAGTGAGAAGGACAAAAAAAAGTGTTCTTTTTTCTAAAAAACAATGTAATTTTACTTCGTTTCCTTAATTTTGCGTTTACATTAGGCTTTCGATATATGCTATGCTCAGATTTCTATACTGTCTACCCTGAGCGTCACCGTGCCTGCTGGTACGCGTACTTGTACTGTGTCGCCCGTCCTTTTGCCGATAAGAGCCTTGGCTATCGGGGACTTTATCGAAAGCCGCCCTTCCCTCAGGTTGGACTCTGCCGTACTCGTCAGGGTGTATGTCATCTGCATGCCGTTGGCCATGTTGGTCATAGTCACCTTGCTTAGAAGCCCAACGGCATCTGAGTGGAGCCTTGTCTTGTCCACCACCCTTGCATACTCCAGCACCCTCTGCTTGTAGCGTATCCTGCCCAGCAGGCGTGCCTGTTCCCTCTTGGCTGCCCTGTATTCGTAGTTCTCGCTTAGGTCTCCCTTGTCCCGTGCCTCGGCAATGGCTTCCCTCACGCGCGGCAACTCGACGTTCTCCATGTATTTGAGCTCTTCGACGAGTTTCTCGTACCCTTCCCTTGATATATATTCCATAGGTCTATGTTATTTTCTTGCTATTATTTGATAAATTTATTGCAAAGTTACCATTTTGCCCTCACATTTTATATACAATTTGTATTTATTTTCGTAAATTTGCAGCCCTTAACACGGATGGCTTGGGGCAAGTCCTTTCTCCGCCACGGATAATGTAGTATTTATTAATCATATAATGTAGGAAAATAATGAAAAGACTCCTTATCTTGTGTGCCACGCTTGCTGCGTGTGCCGATATGCTTGGGCAATTCAACATCCAGTTGCACTACGACCTTGGGCGCAACCTCAACCCGGACGCAGAGGCCGACCGCCAGCTCTTTACGGTTACCACAGAATTCTTCAAGCCGGACAGGCTTGGCAGCACGTTCCTTTTCATAGACATGGACTATAGGGGGAAGGGTACAGGCAATAACGGGCCGTTGGCTGCCTATTGGGAAATGAGCCGTGATTTTACCATGCTCAAGGTAAGGGATACGGCACACAGCCTTACCGCACACCTTGAGTACAACGGAGGACTCAACACTTACGCCTCCTACCAGCAGGCGTTGCTTGCAGGACCTGCATGGCAATGGCACAGCCAGGATTTTTCCAAGACCTTTACGCTTCAGGCCCTGTACAGGCAGGTGCTTCGCTCAGGCGCAAGCGAGGCACATCCCAGCTTCCAGCTGACTACGGTCTGGGGAGTGGAGTTTGCCAAGGGATGGTGTACCTTCTCGGGATATGCCGACCTGTGGTATGGCTATACGCCTCGTGCCGAGAAGGGGCTTATGTTCATGTCGGAGCCACAGTTGTGGGTCAACGTCCTTGGCAGGGGGCGGCAGGACGACAGGCTCAGCCTCGGTACGGAATGGGAGGTAAGCTACGACTTCGTATGGCCTGCCCAGGGTAGCAGGCGAATCTTCCTGAATCCCACGGTTGCCTTGAAGTATACGTTCTGATTGCCATAAGCTTAACCCGAATCGGTTCGTTAGGCAGTTGTGTGCTTGCCAACCTCCTTTTCCGCTGTCTACCCGTTTTATGGTTACAATGGCAACACTATTGCGTCCTCAAAATTAAGGGATGTTCTATAAATTCGGGAATCGCCGCCAGTCTGACAAATTTCATCTCCGGTCACTATGCGAAGCCTTCACGCCATATTCCTGGTTTTATTTCAGTCACGATGCCCGCATCGCTCCTTCATTAAAGCCCGGAATCTGACATAAAGTATTCTGCAAGTGCCTCGGTCGAATTTATAGAACACCCCTTAAAAGAAATATGCTCGAAATTTAAAGCCGTGGCCATCATAACCCCAATGGCCGATTATAGTTTAAGGGGGTGCTCCGAAAAAGAACACTCCCTGCATTTCTCTATTTTATGGAACACCCTTCAAGGGAATTCAATGGCATGTGCCGCCGCAGCCTTCAGCGAGCATAGGACAGAACCTCCCTGCAACGCTCGGTAATGTATTGCCAGTCGCCCTTGGCTATCACGTCGTTCGGAAAGAGCTTGCTTCCCATGCCTACGCAAAATGCTCCTGCCCCGAACCACGACGAGAGGTTATCCCTGTCCGGGGACACGCCTCCCGTCACCATAACCTTGCTCCATGGGCAGGGTGCCATCAAGGCCTTCACGAACTTGGGACCGTATACGTCGCCGGGGAAGACCTTGGTAAGGTCGCATCCCAGTTCCTGTGCCTGGCTGACTTCGCTTACCGTTCCGCATCCGGGGCAGTAGGGTACGAGCCGCCTATTGCAAACCCTTGCTATCTCGGGATTGAGCATAGGACCAACGATGAACGTCGCACCCAACTGTATGTATAGGGCTGCCGTAGGGGCATCCACTATGCTTCCTGCCCCCATAGCCATGTCCGGGCATTCGGCGGCGGCGAACCTGACGCATTCCGCAAACACCTCGTGGGCGAAGTCTCCCCTGTTGGTAAACTCGAAGGCTCGTATTCCACCCTCGTAACATGCCTTTACGACTTGTCTCGCTATCTCTGCATCGCCGCTGTAGAATACGGGTACGATGCGAGTGGACGACATTTTCTGCAATACCTGAATCTTGTCAAATCTTGCCATTTTGGGATATATTCGTTTGTGGATTTATTTACGAGCCTATCTCTGTACCCTTCCGTTGCCGCCTCCGTTCATGAGGGCTACGACCTCCGCCTCCGACACGGCGTTGAAGTCGCCTGGTATGGTGTGCTTGAGTGCGCTTGCCGCAACGGCGAATTCCAAGGCCTTGGCAGGTCCCATGGACGTAACGAGCCCGTGAATCAGGCCTGCGCTGAAGCTGTCGCCTCCTCCTACTCGGTCAATTATGGGGCTAATGTCGTAGTGTTTGCTGACATGGAATGACATCCCGTCGTATATCATCGCCTTCCAACCGTTGTAGCTTGCGCTATAGCTCTCTCTGAGCGTGCTGACGACGTACCTAAAGCCGAATCTTTCCTTCATCGCCCTGAATATGCCTTCGTAGCCGCAAGCGTCCGTATTCCCTGCCGACACGTCGGCATCAGGCTTGAATCCAAGGCAGTTCTCAGCATCCTCTTCGTTGCCTATGCACACGTCCACGTATTCCATTAGCGGAACCATTACGGACCTTGCCTCCTCAGGTGTCCATAGCTTACTACGGAAGTTTAGGTCGCAGCTTATCGTCGCTCCGGCCTTCCTTGCCGAGATGCAGGCCTGGCGTACGCATTCTGCCGCATTGGCGCTTATGGCTGCGGTTATGCCGCTCCAATGAAACCAGTCGGCTCCGCGGAATATGCCGTCGAAGTCGAACTCTTCGGCCTTAGCCAGGCTGATGCTGCTGTCCTTGCGGTCGTAGATTACCTTGCTTGGCCTGAGGCTGTCGCCGGTTTCCAGGTAATAGATGCCCAGCCTGTCGCCTCCCCTCCTGACGTGCTCCGTGCGTACGCCAAGGCGGCGGAGGCTATTGATGGCTGCCTGGCCTATCTCGTGACATGGAACCTTGCTAACGAAGTGTGCCTCATGGCCGAAATTGGCGAGGCTTACGGCCACGTTGGCTTCACCTCCGCCATAGTTCACGTCGAATGTGTCACTTTGTACGAATCTCTTGTATCCTGGTGATGACAGGCGAAGCATTATCTCGCCCATGGTAATTATCTTTGCCATTCCCTTATTGTTGTAAGTTTATATTCATTATTATTTTTCCTGCCACGACAATATACAAGTTAACTTGTCTTGCACAACTGGCTTAACGAAAACGTTGGAATAAATCCGACCTTTTCTCGCCATGGCATAGCTCAAGTAAACTTGGCTCTGCTCATTTGGCTTAACGAAAACGTTCATTAAATTTGACCAACATTTGTTTATTTCAACTGCAAAGTTATACAATTTTGACTAAACATTCCCATTATGTGGGCTTTTTTTTATCAAGCATGCAAAAAAAATGCCGAATATCCCGTGTAAGTCCAAATATGTTTGTAACTTCGCAATATGCAGGATGCCATTATTTGGAAATCCAAGGTAATGTTCATTTAATGTTATAGCGATTATGAAACGTAGGATATTCTATTTGCTACTCATCGCAACGGCGATGGTATCGTGTACGGAATGGTTAGGAGGCAAAAAGGGCGGAAGCATCACCTCGAAGGAGGGCGACCTCTCCTTAGCGTGGGATTCCATTACCCTGCACGAGAAATTCGTTCCCGAGGGATACGAGCCGGAAGAGGTCTCGCTCGACATAGATATATGTATTGACGTACCCTCGGGCGACACCCCAGTCGACTCGCTTGTCGACAGCAACCTGTGCAGCCTCTGCTTCGTCTACGACTCCCTGTCCGTGGAGGAAGGGCTGGACGTGTTCGTGGATTCCATAAAGGTGGCTTTTTCCAAGGAGATGTCGCAATTCTATGAAAAGGATGACGAGTTCTCGTTCCGCTACAAACATTGCTTCACCATGAAGGGTGAGCGCATGCCAGCCTCGCGAAACGGCGTAGTGGCATACAGGTTTACGTCCTACGCATACGAGGGTGGGGCACACGGAATGACGCTTACCTACGGACTGAACATGGATTCCAAGTCCGGGAAGGTGCTGCAGGTGTCGGACGTGTTCGCCGACGAGGCAAGCGTTCTTAGGCTCATGCAGGGCCAGCTGCTGGTGGACAATGGATGTGAGACCGTCGAGCAGTTGCGGGAAAAGACAGGCATATTGATGCTGGGCGACCTCTATGTCTCCGACAACAATTTCCTCTTGCTCGACGACGGAGTACTGTTCACCTTCAACCAATACGACATAGCCCCCTACTCGTCGGGCGTTATTAGTGTGAAGCTGTCTTACCAACAACTTAAAGGATGCCTGAAGCTATGAAGTGCCTGCTGAAATATTTCCCCACGCTCGACGGGAAGAAGCTGGAGAGGTTCGAAGCCCTCGATGGATTGTATCGTACCTGGAACGCGAGGATAAACGTCATTTCCCGGAAGGATATCGACAACCTCTACGAGCACCATGTCCTGCATTCGCTCGGGATAGCGGAGATTATCAACTTCAAGGATGGCACCAAGGTTATGGACCTTGGTACGGGGGGAGGGTTCCCCGGCATACCCCTTGCGATAATGTTTCCCGAGACGGAGTTCCTGCTCGTGGACAGCATACGCAAGAAAGTGATGGTTTGCCAGGAAATAGCAAGGGAGTTGGAACTGGACAACGTCTCCACGCGATGGGGCAGGGCAGAGGACGTGGACGAGAAGTTCCAGTTCGTGGTGTCCCGGGCCGTAATGCCGCTTGCCGACCTCATAAAGATAGTACGCAGCAAAATCTCCGGCCGCCAGATGAACGGACTGCCCAACGGGCTTATTTGCCTGAAGGGGGGCGAATTGGAAAGAGAGACCTACCCGTACAGGTCTGCCACGCAGGTTACGCCCCTGTCGGATTACTTTGACGAGGAGTATTTCAAGACGAAGAAAATAGTATATACGCAATTATGAAATACAAGGCCTTTACTTTCAACCCTATATGCGAGAATACATACATCCTTTGGGACGAATCCACAAGGCAGGCTGCCATCGTGGATGCCGGTATGTACGACGAAAGGGATATGGATGTGATACGTTCCTTCGTGGAAGAGAATGGGCTCGGGCTTAGCCTATCCCTGCAGACGCATACGCATTTCGACCACGTCTCGGGACTGCCTTTCCTGTTTGATACCTACGGCCTACGCCCTATGTTCCACCCCAACGACGAACGTATATACAACGCCATGCCTTCCTTCGCTGGATTGGCTGGTTTCTCCCTCAGGCACGACTTACCCAGGCCTGAGAGATACCTGTCCGACGGCGACGAGGTATGGTTGGGCGAATCCTCGATAAAGGTTATACACACACCCGGACATACTCCGGGCGGATTGTGCCTCTATTCCGAATCAGGTAACCTGCTCCTTAGTGGCGACACGCTTTTCTGCGAGAGCGTAGGGCGTACCGACCTGCCGGGCGGAAGCCTTGACGACATAATGGAAAGCATAAAGGGTAGGTTGCTGTCCCTGCCACAGGATACCATCGTCCTGCCTGGGCATGGCATGTCTACCACCATAGGTTGGGAGGCAAAGTACAACCCGTACCTGATGTGACGGCAGATTGTGCGGCTGTCATGGCCAAGTGTTTCGTAAATGCTTATCCTTCTGACATTCATCCCTACAGAGGCAGATACTCGGCAGTTATGTGTCAGAGTGTTGAATACTATATGATGTATCTGAATCGTATGGTTTCGTAAAACATGGTGAACTTGATGCCAGTCTCATGGCGTGGTTACGAACCTCTCCACGGCGGCTGCTACGCCATCCTCCTCGTTGCTTAGGGTTATGTAGTCCGCAGCCTCCTTTACCACCTCTTGTGCATTCGCCATGGCAATTCCGAGTCCTGCATATCGTATCATGCTGAGGTCGTTGAACCCGTCCCCGCACGCCATGAGCTCGCTGCGTTCTATGCCGAGGTGACCGAGGAGGAACTCAAGCCTCTTGGCCTTGTCTATTCCGGGCGGCAGGACTTCGAGAAAGAAAGGCTCGCTCCTGTATATGCTCATGCGGCCCTTGTAGTAGTCTGCCAGTTCCTGCTCCAGCACGACAAGTTTTTCAGGATTTCCCACAATGAGGCATTTGGGCTCGGGGAAGTCTATCTCCTCAAGGAAACTCCTTAGCTTCCTAAGGGGCATCCTGTTCAGCATGGCCTCGTACCTGACGTATTCGTTGTCGATGTCTTCACAGGCGATGTGGCCGTCAAGGTAGCTCAGGATACGGAAGTCGCCCGAATTGCCCTTCTCGTAGAGATGCGGGTAGACGGATGTGTCCAGCAGGTCCTGGTAGATGGGCTTGCCCGTGCTGCAGTCTATTATCACCCCGCCGTTGAAGGCAAGGACGAACCCTCCGTATTTGGCGAGTTCAAGCTGTTCGGCGAGGGGCATGATGCCTGGCACGGGTCTTCCGCTTGCAAGCACGAGCCGCAAGCCCTTTTCCTGCGCCTCAATCAACACCTGCCTTGTCTTTGGCGTGATTTCCTTCTTACCGTTGGTAAGTGTTCCGTCTATGTCGAGTGCGAGTAATCTGTATTCCATGAAAGTGTTGGGATGTTATGTTAAGAGGTGTTCTATAAATTAGTTTTATGTCCATTTGTGGGTGCCTACATACGCTTGGTCGCTTATTGTCCCTAACTTGCATATTCCTCTTTTTCAATCAGTCAAGCACATGTGGGCATGGTGCTGGTCAGGTAGGGGCGATACCGTTAGGGTTCGGCTTCCGGCTCCCTCATTATCAGGGTCGTGGCACCAATGGTGACTATGTCCCCATCGTGCAGGCGTATCCTGTCTTGGTCCCTGAGTATCGAGTTCATGAAGAATGTGCCCGTGTTGCTCGGCGCATCCCTCAGGATGTATTGCAGCCTGCCGTCCTTCCCCCTCTGTACGCGTACGATGCAATGTTTCGTGTCTACGCTTGGATCGACGGTCTCAATGGGCTTGTTGATGTCCGTGCCCTTAACGTACCTGCCGAACACGTTGTCGCCCATGGAGAGGGGAATGACCTGCTTGTAGTGGAATACGTTCTCTACCACGACGATGCTGCCATACTGCCCTGCGGAGCCTTCCTCTCCATCTTCTTGTTCCTTCTCCCTTGGTGAGCTGTGGAGCTTGTTCGTCCCAATACGGATGGAAAACTTCTTGTTGCACTCGTTGCATACGAATACAAGTTGCTGGCCTTCGGTATATCGGGTCTCGTCGAAAATGATGTAGGTGTCGCATTTGGGACAACGGACTCTCTTCATGATGCAGTAATGTAGGATTCTGGTTTTGGTTCTTGCTTTGCTGATTATGCGGGCAACGGAGTCGGGATGTGTATGTATGGTACTCTCTAATCAACTAATCAAGCTTGAGTACCCATGCGTTGACAAACTCGTCGCCGCCATTGGTCTTCAGTTCCCTTATCTTGGCGTATGCAGCCTCCTTGCTCTTGTAGCCCGGCATAATCACCCTGTTTATTTTTCCTGTTGTCTGCAGGCATGTATTGTAGCCTCTCGACATGAGTTGCTTGGTGTAGTTCTCAGCATTCTTCATGCTGATTGCGCTTGCCACTACCACGGCATATTCTTCCGCAGCGGATGGTTTTACCTTTGTGCTTCCTGCCTTTTCCGTCCTTGCTGCTGTCTTTGCCTTATTCGCGGTCTCTGTCTTTGCCTCGCTTGGGGTTTTTGTCTTTGCTGTCGTAGCAGGAGCGTCAGCCTTAGCCTCCTTCCTTGCTGTCGTAGCAGGAGCGTCAGCCTTAGCCTCCTTCCTTGTTATCGTGGCAGGAGCGTCAGTCTCAGCCTCCTTCCTTGTTATCGTGGCAGGAGCGTCAGTCTCAGCCTCCTTCCTTGTTATCGTGGCAGGGGCGTCAGCCTCAGCCTCCTTCCTTGTTATCGTGGCAGGGGCGTCAGCCTCAGCCTCCTTCCTTGTTATCGTGGCAGGAGCGTCAGCCTCAGCCTCCTTCCTTGTTATCGTGGCAGGAGCGTCAGCCTCAGCCTCCTTCCTTGTTATCGTGGCAGGAGCGTCAGCCTCAGCGTTAAGGCCTTCCGTGAAATCTTGCTTTGCCTTTAGTTCAGCCAATGGTGCATTGGTAATGGATTGGGAATCAGCGGACAGCCTGCCTTTGTCTAAAGTGTCAAACGAAGGAGTGGTGATAAGGAAGAAGAGGACGATGGATGCCGCTATGGCAGATAAATAATTGACAAGATGCCTGTTTATGCTGACCGTAACGAAATCCCTGTTCCTTTCTACGGACAGGATGCCTTTTGTGCGCTTGGCAGAAAGGGGCTTGCCGGCATCGTTGTGTGTGTCATCCTCAATGAGGGGCGTGCATATTACGTCAAGTCCGTACAATTTTGGCGACGTCACTCCTGCCTCGCATGGGATGAAGAGCATCTCCTCGTCTGTGCCATCCTGCACGAAGCAACCGATACTGCCAATGTCGGAACTGCCGTTGTCGTGTAGCTCTTGCCTGATGTTGTCTGTGAATTCGGCACAAGCCATGCTTGCATCTTCCAGGCTGATGCCGAACCTCGTGGCGATTGACTGTACAAAATCGATACCGCTGCCCTCAGTCTTGCTGGTATAGGATACTGACATCATGGGGGGGAGGAAGATGTCCTCTTCCTCCACCCATCTGCTTGGAACGTATTTGGTTGAGAAAGTCCCCAACGTAGGAACTTCCACCTTGTCGCTACCGAGCAGAAGATACTCTATATGTCTTGATAGGTCAATCACAAGTGCAAATGTACGACAATTTTTCCGAATAGCTGTTGAGAACGGTCAAATAGTTATCAACAATTTATCCACAGGCGCAGACTCGGGTCGTGCTTATTCCTCCTTGCCCTCCTTTATCTGTTCTGCCACCTCAGGGCTAATCTTGTACCTCTTGTTGAGTCCCTTCACTACCTCGTCCGTTATGTTGAGTTTGGGATTGGCAATCAGCAGGTTGTCTCCTGCCTTCACGAAGACGTAATCATATTTCTTCGTCTTGTTGTACATCTTCAGGAAGTTCTGGATGCTGTCTCGTGCCTCCTCGTTGATACGTGCCTGCTCGGCATTGAAGTCGTTGTTGAGCCTTTCCGCCAGTTGCGCCAGGTCCATCTGCTCGCTCTGTATGCTGTTTTGTGCGCGTTCCAGTTCGTCGCGCGTGGTGAAGCCGTTGCTCTCGTACTTCTTCTGTACTGCGGCGGCATGGCTCTCCAGGGCCTTCTGCTTCTTGGCAATGGTGTTCTGTATGTTGTTGCCCTTTCTCGTCAGCACCTCGCTATAGTCCTTGTACAGCTGGTATTGGCTCATGAGGGAATCCAGTTCCACGTAGGCAATCTTCAGCGTTGTGTTGCCCTCGCCTCCGTCCTTTGCCGCATTGGCGTCACTCTCGTTGCTGTTTGAGCAGGATGCCGCCATAAGGCTTGCTGCCACCAGCGCAATGCTCACGAATGTCTTTTTCATATACATTAATATCTATATTATTATGTGTTATTGTTTTTGTTTCCTTTCCTTCACCCTTCGTTGTCCTATCCTCCTGCGTTCGATGGCATCCATGCTTTGTACGCAATGTATGCCCCTCCTGCGCATCTCCTTGCTGCCTCCGATATGCGTGCTTGCAAACTTACCTCCAGGCACGATAATCATTTTGATACACAAAAGTACCATGGATAACGCAACAATTCCAAGGGTAATTATTGATAGTTTCAACATTATTTGTTATTTTTGCAACTGCAAAGATAGGGAAAATGACATAACAAACCAAATATTATGAGCAAAATTGAGCTTAATCCGCAATGTGTGTTCGATTGCTTCGGACAAGTAAACCAAGTCCCGCGACCTTCCAAGCACGAGGAGGCTATGATTTCCTTCCTCCTGTCCTTCGGCAAGGGACTCGGGCTCGACACCCAAAGGGACGAAACGGGCAACGTGATAATATGCAAGCCTGCCACGCCAGGATACGAGGACCGAAAGACGGTCGTACTGCAGAGCCACATCGACATGGTGTGCGAGAAGAATAACGACGTGGAGTTCGACTTCACGAAGGATGCCATACAGACATACGTCGACGGCGAGTGGCTCAAGGCAAGGGGGACCACGCTGGGGGCGGACGACGGAATAGGCGTTGCCATGGAGATGGCCATCCTGAAGAGCGACGACATCGAGCATGGTCCCATAGAGTGTGTCTTTACCGTAGACGAGGAGACGGGACTGACTGGTGCCGAAGGGATGAAACCCGACTTCATGTCGGGACGCATGCTGGTCAACCTCGACAGCGAGGACGAGGGGCAGATCTTCGTCTCGTGTGCCGGGGGATGCCGAACGGCGATACAGATGCCGTTCCAGCTTGAACCAATGCCTCAGGGCTTCTACTCTTTCTCGCTGTGCATCAAGGGATTGACCGGCGGACATAGCGGAGACGACATAGAGAAGAAACGTGCCAACGCAAACAAGTTGCTGGCACGCTTCCTGTACCTCTCCATGAAGAAGTACGACCTGCGGCTGGCAGACATTCAGGCGGGGGGGCTACACAACGCCATCCCACGAGAGGCCTCGTGCGTATGCTCCGTACCCCTGAAGGACAAGGAGAACATCTGCGTCGACTGGAACCTGTTTGCCTCCGATGTCGAGCAGGAGTACAACGTGACGGATCAGTCCATGGAGTTCCACATAGGCACGTCAGAGCCATTTGCTACGGTAATGGACAAGGATACGTCGACAAGGCTCATAACAGCCCTGCAGGCCGTGGACAACGGCGTGTTCGCCATGTGCCAGGACATAGACATGGTGGAGACGAGCAGCAATCTTGCCAGCATCAGGATGAACCGCGACACCATGTCCGTCGACATCAACAGCAGCCAGCGAAGCAGCATCCATAGCGCAAGGGTCAACATGGCTAACACCATAGCCGCCGTCTTCGAACTGGCAGGAGCCAGGGTGCAGATAGGGGAGGGCTACCCAGGATGGAAGATGAACCCCAGGAGCGAACTCCTGAAGGTGGCTGTAGACGAGTACCGCAACCTTACCGGCAAGGAGCCTCTGGTGAGGGGAATACATGCCGGGCTGGAATGCGGACTGTTCAGCGAGAAGTTCCCCGGCATGGATATGATTAGCGTAGGGCCTACCATGAGGGGCGTACATAGCCCGGAGGAAAAGTTGTACATACCATCCGTAGGCATCGTCTGGGACTGGTTGCTCGCAATACTCAGAAACATACCTGCCAAATGAGGAGGCTTCCCTACTACGTGGCACTTGTCTTGACGCTGGCACATCTCGTGTCCTGCGGCGAGTTCGACTCGTTCACCACCGACCCATCCGCACGCTTGTCGTTCTCTACCGACACCGTCAGGTTCGATACGCTGATATCCACCATAGGCAGCAGCACGAAGACTCTGTACGTGTTCAACGGCAACGACGAGGGGCTACGCATATCCAGCATTTGCCTGCAGGAGGGCAGCGGCAGCCACTTCCGCGTCAACGTCGACGGGCAGTTCCTGGCAGGTGGCCTGGGCAGGGACTTCGAGGTCAGGCGCAAGGACAGCATCGTCGTCAGGGTGGAGGTCACTATGCCTGAGTCGGGTACCACCGAAGCCGTCACCTATACGGACAACCTCGTCTTCAATCTCGAGAGCGGTACGTCGCAGAAGGTCGCCCTGAGGGCCTCTGCCATGGACGCATACATCGTGCACGGCATGGAGGTGACGGAGGACATGACCTTGCAGACCGACAAGCCATACGTCATCTATGACTCGCTCGTGGTACGCGAGGGTGCCACGCTGAGCCTTTCTCCCGGCACGACACTCATGTTCCACGACAAGTGCGGGATGGTGGTCTATGGCAAGGTGCTATCGGAAGGGACGTTGGACAAGCCCGTCATACTGAGGGGAGATCGTACCGACCATATGTTCGACTACCTCAAGTACGACAACACGCCAAGCCGCTGGGAGGGCGTCACCATACATGAGGGTAGCGTCGGCAACCGCTTCTTCCATACCGACCTCCACAGCGGATGCCATGGCATAGTCTGCCTGCATCAGGATGACGGGGAGACCTGCGTGGAGATAGAGAACAGCATCATCCACAATATCGGTGGCGATGCCTTCAGTACCAAGGGATGCAAGGCCGTCGTGGCGAACACCCAGATTAGCAACGCACGCGGCAGGTGCGTCAGCCAGACGGGCGGTACCACTACGTTCGTACATTGCACCCTGGCACAATATTATCCATTTACCGCAGACAGGGGGGAGGCTCTCTTCCTTTCCGACGAACAGGGTGAGTGGCCCATACGACAGGCGCATTTCCTTAGCTGCGTCATCACGGGCTATGGCGATGACGTAATCATGGGCAGCATTACTGACGAGAATGCCCCCTACCTGTTCAGTCATTGCTTCCTCAACACAGTCGTGTCCGACGACTCGGAGCGCTTTGTCAGCGTGCTGTATGACGACCCGGACGAGACCCCGCACGGGAGCGACAACTTCTGCCATTTCGACTCGTACAACTTCGTCTACGACTTCACACCGCTTCCCACGAGTAGGATAGCCGGAGCCGCCGACCCCTCGCTACTGGAGCAATACCCCACGGACAGGCTTGGTCGCTTGCGGGACGAAGCCCCCGATGCTGGATGCTACGAATTCGTGGCAAAGGACACGGAAGAGGAGGGCGTTGGCGGATGAAGGTCGTATTATTGGTCGTGGGTAAGACCACGGACAGGCATTTCGAGGCAGGGATTGCTGAATATGCGTCCCGTCTCTCGCATTACCTGCAGTTCAGCATTGAGGTGATTCCAGAGCTGAAGTCCACCCGAAGCATGAGCCAGGGCGAGCAGAAGGAGCGAGAGGCCATCATGATAGCCAAGGCCCTGCAGCCCTCCGACCATGTGGTGCTGCTTGACGAGCACGGCACGGAGCGGACGAGCATGGAATTCGCTGCCTGGATGCAGAGGAAGATGGCGATGGGGCTCAGGAGGCTGGTCTTCGTGGTAGGAGGACCGTACGGGTTTGCCGACAGCGTACACATGCTGGCCAAGGAGAAGGTGTCGGTATCGAGGATGACGTTCAGCCACCAGATGATAAGGCTCATCTTCGTCGAGCAGATATACAGGTCGATGACCATCCTGGAGGGCGAACCCTACCACCACGAGTGACTCCCCCGATGTATTTGGGGTAAACTTCCATGGAGGATTACGTCACCCCTAAAGGCTCCTCTGGCAAGTGGAGAAAACGTTTAACAATATAATTACAAATCATTAATACCTATAGGATTATGTTGACAGTAGAAGAACTCAACGACAGATTGATAGACTTGGCTTTCGCAGAGGACATAGGCGACGGCGACCATACTACGCTTTGCTGCATTCCCGAGTCGGAATTGGGCGAGAGCAAGCTCCTCGTCAAGCAGGAGGGCATAATAGCCGGAGTGGAGGTAGCCAAGGAGGTGTTCCGTCGCTTCGACCCCGAGATGCAGGTGGAGGTGCACATCGAGGATGGCACACACGTACGTCCGGGCGACATAGTGATGAGCGTAAGGGGGAAGGTGCGCAGCCTCTTGCAGACGGAAAGGCTGATGCTGAACATCATGCAGAGGATGAGCGGCATAGCCACCATGACGCACCGGTACCAGCAGGCTCTGATAGACGCCGGCACCAAGACACGCGTGCTGGATACGAGGAAGACCACGCCAGGCATGAGGATGCTGGAGAAGGAGGCGGTGCGCATAGGAGGTGGCATGAACCATCGCATAGGACTCTTCGACATGATACTGCTAAAGGACAACCACATCGACTTCTGCGGCGGCGTCCACAACGCCATCACCATGGCAAGGGAATACTGCCGCACGAAGGGTAAGGACCTCAAGATAGAGTGCGAGGTGCGTAACTGGAAGGAACTGGAGGAGGCCCTGCAGGAAGGACCCGACCGCATCATGTTCGACAACTTTACGCCTGAGGAAACACAGAGGGCGGTACGCCTCGTCGACGGAAGATGCGAGACGGAGTCCAGCGGGGGCATCACGTTCGATACCATGATACCTTACGCCAAGGCTGGCGTGGACTTCATCTCCTTCGGGGCTCTCACGCACAGCGTGAAGGGTCTGGACATGAGTTTCAAGGCTGCCGGCAGCGACAAGCTGCTCATCAAGTGAACCCCACGGCCCCGAAGGGACAAAATCGAATACAAGACATTCGTCATTCGATGACAGGTAGCCATTCCTCCGTAGTGCCCTACACGAGGCAATACCCTACGGTAATTTGCCAATGTCGAATCACATGACAATCGATGATATTGAATTTCACAACAATAATAATGTACAGAAGATGAAGAAATACCTCTATACCCTATTGGCACTCATGCTCACAGCGGCACCATCCCATGCCTGCACCAACCTGATAGTAGGCAAGAAGGCGAGCATGGACGGCAGTGTCATAGTATCATACAGCTGCGACGACTATGGCGCATACGGATTCATGAACTTCCTCCCACATGCCAAGCACGGCAAGGGGGAGATGCGAGCCCTATACCATTACGAGACCAACAACTACCTGGGCGAGATTCCCGAGGCGGAGGAGACCTACGGCGTAGTAGGGCTGATGAACGAGCACCAGCTCACCATTCACGAGACCACCTTCGGGGGACGCGAGGAACTGTGCGACACACTCACGGGACTGTTCGACTACGGCAGCCTCATGTACGTCACCCTTCAGAGGGCACGCACGGCACGCGAGGCCATCGCCGTCATGTCGTCACTTGTTGAGCGGCATGGATATGGCAGCGAAGGAGAGAGCTTCACCATAGCTGACCCCAACGAAGCCTGGATCATGGAGATGATAGGCAAGGGCCCAGGAGTGAAGGGTGCCGTGTGGGTGGCAGTCAGGATTCCCGACGACTGCATCTGCGCACACGCCAACCAAAGCCGCATACGCCGGTTCCCGCTAAAGGACAAGGACAACTGCATCTATAGCAAGGATGTCATCAAGTTTGCCAGGGAAAAGGGCTACTTCACAGGCAAGGATGCCGACTTCTCCTTCTCCGAGGCATACTCGCCAACTGGCTTCGGGGCGCAACGCTACTGCGAGGCAAGGGTATGGAGCTTCTTCAACCGCCATGCGCAGGACGACATGAGCGCATACCTGTCCTACGCGATGGGCAAGACCTCCGACAACCCCATGCCGCTCTACGTCAAGCCTAAGGCTCCGCTTTCCGTTCAGGACGTAAAGGACATGATGCGCGACCATTACGAGGGCACGCCCCTTGACATACTCGGCGACGCAGGCATGGGCCCGTGGGAGATGCCCTACCGCCCGACACCCCTCAGCTACGAGGTGGACGGGGTGAAGTACTTCAACGAGCGACCCATCAGCACGCAGCAGACTGCCTGCGTATACGTCTCGCAGATGCGCTCGTGGCTGCCTCCGTACATAGGCGGCGTGGTATGGTTCGGCAACGATGACACCAACATGGTGCCTCTTACGCCCGTCTACTGCTGCGCACAGTCCGTGCCCGAGTGCTACTCGCAGAGTACAGCCAACACGTTCCGGTTCTCCACCAGGTCGGCGTTTTGGGTACAGAACTGGGTGAGCAACATGGTATACCCTCGCTATCAGGCTCTGTTCCCCGAAGTGAAGTCCGTGAGGGACAGGCTCGAATCCGATTACAACTCTCTGCAGGCTTCCACCGAACAGGAGGCAGCCTCGATGGGAGAGCAGGAGGCACGCCGCTTCCTGTCCGACTACTCGCATCGCGTGGCGCAGGGCATGATGGACGAATGGAATACGCTTGCCCAGACCTTGATAGTGAAGTACAACGACATGGCAGTAAAGCGTACGGACGAGAATGGGCAGTACCTCAAGACCCCCGGCGGCAACCAGCGTCCCGTGCTCCGTCCCGGCTACCCCGAGTCGTACCGGCGCAGGATAGTTGAGGATGCAGGCGAGAGATACAGGGTGCCGTGAGCATTGAGCTGTGTACCATGCCCTAAAAATGCGGTGGCAAAATTCAATTTGTAATCGAAAAATTTGCATAATCGATAAAATAGCACTAATTTTGCAGCCGAATTCGAGCACGTAAGGTGTATCCTTGGTCGGCATTTGCCCACGTGGCAAGGATTCGGGAATCAAAAAGGATTCTAAGTTTTATTGATAAAGGTCGGTTCGGTAGCTCAGTTGGATTAGAGCAGCAGCCTTCTAAGCTGCGGGTCATGGGTTCGAGCCCCATCCGAATCACCCAAGAGTTATCCCCCAAAAAGGATGGCTCTTTTTTATATTTTAGTACCTCCCACAGCGCACGGCTCCTACCCGCTAGGGCTCGACGACGAGGCATACGCCCACGGAGTAGGGCAGGAGGTGAAGGAGGCGCTCGCCCTGTGCCACGTAGGGAGGATGCTACCTCTCGCAGGGAATCCGCAAGGAGTGACAAATGACAATTATGACAATTAATTTTTCGGGCATCCAACCCTCTCTTAAAGGCTATATAATATATTAATATATAGATAGTTATATAGTATATATGGGGGATGGTGTACCTCGAAAACAAGTAACTGTCATTTGTCATTTGTCATTAATCACAATCAAATTAACAATCAAAAGACTGAAACCCAATGAGATACGACATATCAAGACACGAGGCACCCAAGACGCCTCCACTAAGGAAAGGCACGGAATGCTGCAAATTGCTGCTCTCGCAGGTGTCGGAAGACATGCACGAGCCCCTCTTCCCGATGCTTTTCCCCCTACTGGCCGCCCACGTCAGCGGCACGGAATTCCTGTACCCCGACCTCACTTGGAAGGAATTGTGCGGGCAGATGGCCAACCTGGTGGCCGACTCGGGGGCAAACAAGGCTCACGAAACACAAAGTGCGTTTTGGCAATACAAGGGCCCTGTTTGCCTGTAACACGCACAGAGTATTTGAAGAACACGGGAAACCGTCAGGTTGTCCAACCCTTCAGAAAAATAAGCATTATGGAAGATTCAAGGAAAATGTTATGGAGTACCATCATCAACGTCGTTGTGGCTGCCCTCTCGGAAATTGCCACGGCATTGGGAGTAACGTCATGCATGGAAATGTCAGCTAAGAATCACACTAAAAATAACATAACGTCCCCTTTATATGATAGCTCGTTGCTACGTCCCTTAAAATCAAAACTAAAAACCCATTGGGCAACAATCGATGAGCCTTGGGATGGGACTTTACAATCATCCCCAATGGCGTTTGCGGCAATCGGACTTACACGAGGCAAGGGGGCTACGGCGACGCCATTGGGGAAGATTGTCAATAGGATATTCTTTCCCGGGACATGAATGATTTATTGCACTTCCCTGTACGGAATCTTGTCGATCCTGGCTTGGTGCCTGCCTCCCTCGAAGCCGGTGGAGAAGAACTCGTCCATGATGGCATCCGCCTCGTCATGTGAGATGAAACGCCCCGGCATGACGAGGACGTTGGCATCGTTGTGCTGGCGGCACAGGTGGGCAATCTCTGGCATCCAGCACAAGCCTGCCCTTATGCCCTGGTGCTTGTTGAGGGTCATGCTTATTCCCTCGCCGCTGCCGCATATCGCTATGCCGGGGTAGCACTCTCCATGCTCGACGGCTTTTGCCAAGGCATGGCCGTAGTCGGGGTAGTCGCAACTTGCCTCGCTGTAAGTACCATAGTCACAATACTCAAGTCCCTTCTTCGTAAGGTATTCCTTCACGTGTTCCTTCAGGGCAAACCCTGCGTGGTCGCTTGCCAATCCTACCTTCATGACAGCATCTGCTTTACCTGGTTATACACATTCTCGGCGGTGAACCCGAGTTTCTGGTCGAGAACCTTGTAGGGGGCGGAGAATCCGAAGCTCTCCAGTCCCCATATACGGCTGACGGGGGCTGCGCCAATGAGGAAGCCTTGCAGGTTGACAGGCAATCCTGCCGTGAGGCCGAACACCTTGCTTCCGATGGGGAAGAGGCTGCGTTGGTACTCGATTGGTTGCTCGCGGAACAGTCCTTCGGATGGTGCGCTTACGACCCTTACCTTCACCCCGTCGTTGCGCAGGAGTCGTGCCCCGGCGATGAGCGTGCTTACCTCCGATCCGTTGCCGACGAGAATCACGTCGAAGTCATCGTCGCTCTCGGCGGCTATGTATGCGCCTTGCCTGGTGCCTTCGTAGTTGGTGCCTTCGGGGAGGTCTTCTATTGTCTGGCGGCTCAGAATGAGGGCGGATGGGGTGGAGGTGTTCTCCATGGCGAGCCTCCAGCATGCCGTGGTGGCCTTTCCGTCGGCAGGCCTCATGACGAGCATGGAATTGCGGCCGCTGTGGTTCTTCATCTTCTCCATCAGCCTGATCTGCGCTTCCTGCTCGACGGGCTCGTGAGTAGGACCGTCTTCTCCCACGCGGAAGGCATCGTGCGACCAAATGAACTTGACGGGCAGTTGCATTAGGGCTGCCATGCGTATGGCTGGCTTCATGTAGTCGCTGAATACGAAGAACGTGCCGCATGCGGCAATCACACCTCCGTGCAGCGCCATGCCGATGCAGCAGCAAGCCATCGTGAGTTCAGCCACGCCGGCCTGGAAGAAGCCTCCTCCATAGTTCCCGCGCGTGATGTTCGAGGCTCCGCCCTTTATGAACCCGTCCGTCTTGTCGGAGTTGCAAAGGTCGGCCGAGCCGACGATCATGTTGGGTACCTGCTTGGCGAGCAGGCTGAGACATGCGCTCGATGCGTTACGGGTGGCGTCGTTGGGCTTTTGGCATATGCTGTCCCAGTCGATGGAGGGCAGTTCGTTGGCGAACCACTTCTTCAGTTGTGCAGCCATTCCGGCATTGGCTTCCTCCCAGGCACGCTCTTCCTCGTGGCGGATTGCGGCGATATGCCTTAGCTCAGCAAGCCGTGATTCGTACATTTCCTTTACTTCGGGGAAGACGACGAAGGGGTCATCAGGATTGCCCCCGAGGTTTTCTATGGTGTTCCTGTAGGCATCACCTCCGAGCGGTGCCCCGTGGGTGCTACAGCAATTCTCATAGCTTGTGCCGTCTGCCCTGAGGGCTCCCTTTGCCATGACGCATTTCCCGATGATGAGCGTGGGCTTTCCTTCGACGGACTTTGCTTTTCCGAGGGCTTCCCTTATCTGTAGTACGTCGTTGCCGTCTATCTCGATTACCTCCCATTGCAGGGCACGGTACTTGGCGGCCGTGTCTTCGTTCATTACGACGCTTGTCTCGGTGGAGAGCTGTATGTCGTTTGCGTCATAGAACATGACGAGGTTGTCGAGCCCCAGGTTGCCTGCTATCCTTGCTGCTCCCATGCTGATTTCCTCCTGTATGCCGCCGTCGCTGATGTATGCGTAGATGGTCTCCTTCAGGAAGGTCGGGTTTCCTGTCTTGGCGGCAAGGAACTTGGCAGCCATGGCGGCTCCCACGGCGTAGGTATGTCCTTGGCCGAGTGGACCCGAGCTGTTCTCTATGCCGCGTGCATAGCATACCTCGGGATGTCCGGGCGTTGGTGAGCCCCATTGGCGCAGTTGCTGCAGTTCTTCGAGTGAGAACTTGCCTGTCAACGCAAGTTGGGCATATAGCATCGGCGACATGTGACCGGGGTCGAGGAAGAACCTGTCGCGTCCTATCCAAGTGGGATTCTCTGGGTCAAACTGGAGGTACTCGCCGTAGAGTACGTTGATGAAATCCGCTCCACCCATGGCACCACCCGGGTGACCGCTTTTTGCCTTCTCAACCATTGCCGCAGCAAGTATGCGAATGTTGTCTGCTGCACGGTTCATCGTTTGAATACTGTTCATTTGATGTCGTTACCTTAGAGTATTATATGATTTGCCGTTGCAAAAGTATGAAAATCTTCTCTAATATTCAAACTTTGCTTTGTACATATTTGATAATAATGGGGAAATGGTACGTCATGCGGCGTTGCGTTGGCTTTCGCAGGCATCGTGGACGTGACATGTGCTGGCATGAGGAAGCCCCTTGCCTCAAGAGCGTGTATTCTCCCGGGGCTAAGGGGCTTGGATTCTTTAACGAAGGCGTTCGAGCATCGTTGCGATGTCTCAGCCTTAGGATGTCGTCAGCAGAGCTTGCGTGAACCGTCGCCGATTACAACGTCGATTATGACAGGTTCCTTGCCGTACTTCTCTGCAAACTTCTCCTTCACTACCTTCTTGAAGTTAGGTACGAGTTCGTCAGCCACGAGGTTGATTGTACATCCGCCGAATCCGCCTCCCATGATGCGTGAACCAGTTACGCCTACTTCCTTGGCGATGTCGTTGAGGTAGTCGAGTTCCTCGCAGCTCACCTCATACTCCTTGCTCAGACCGTAGTGAGTCTCGTACATCATCTTTCCTACCATCTCGTAGTCGTCATGCTTGAGGGCATCGCATACAGCAAGTACACGCTCTACCTCGCCTATGACGTAGCGTGCACGCTTGTACTCGTCACCCGTAATCTTGCCCTTCACCTCTTCGAGCATTTCCATGGTGGCATCCCTCAGTGACTCAACCTCGGGGTGGGCCTCCTTGATAATCTCAGCAACGTGCTCACATTGAAGGCGACGCTCGTTGTAGGGACTTCCTGCCAAGGTGTGCTTTACGCAACTGTTGACGAGGATGAGCTGGTAGCCCTTGGGATTCCATGGGAAGTAAGCATACTCGCCGCTACGGCAGTCAAGTCTGAGGAGCGAGCCCTTCTTGCCGAGAACGCTGATGGCCTGGTCCATGATGCCGCAGTTGACGCCGATGTACTTGTGCTCGGTACGCTGCCCTACGCGTGCCAGTTCCATCTTCTCGATCTTGTTCTCGCCCCAGAGGTCGTTGAGCGCAAAGGCGTATGTGCTCTCCAAGGCTGCGGACGAGCTCATACCTGCTCCGAGGGGGACATCACCGGCAAATGCCGTGTTGAATCCTTCTACGGGAACACCGAGTGCCATCATCTCGCGGCATACGCCGTAGATGTAGCGTGCCCAAGATGCCTTCGGACCCTTTTCGTCATCGAGCGAGAACTCAACGTAGTCCTTCATGTCTATGGAGTAAGCCCTTACGTTGCGTGTGCCGTTGGGCTTGATTTCTGCAATCATGCCTTGCTCTACGGCACCAGGGAATACATATCCGTTGTTGTAGTCAGTGTGCTCTCCGATCAGGTTGATACGGCCGGGGGAAGCATATACAGAACCTGTGGTACCATCAAAGTGCTTGATGAAGCGACTTCTTACGTCATCTATTGTAAGTCTCATATACTGTGTGTGTTATGTTTATGTTGATATTTGAAAAATATGTCAAGGTTAAAGCGCGAATCAGTTCTTGCTGACCTTTGATCCTATCAAGGCGTAGAACAGGATGTATGCTACGGCTGCAACTATCACCCAGTAGCTCTGTACGTAGCCGACGATGTTGACGGCATAGTCCTGTACGAGCGGCAGTACACCGCCACCTACTACCATGGTCATGAACAGTCCTGATGCTGCTGCCGTATACTTGCCGAGGCCTTCCGTAGCGAGGTTGAAGATGCCACCCCACATTACAGATGTACAAAGGCCGCAAAGTACGAGGAAGATGCACTTGATGGGGAGCTGTCCGCCTTCGAGCGTAAAGATGGCGAGGTCGACGGGAGACTCAGGAGTGCCGGGCAATGCGAACGTGTTGCTCTCTGGTATGAATATGGCCAGGAGAAGCAGGACGATAGCCGTAGAGCAAACCGTGACGATCTGTGCCTTGGAAGAAACCTTGCCGCTGATGAAGGAAGAAGTGAGACGACCCACGAGCATCAGCAACCAGTACATTCCTGCCAGGGTGCCTGCGATGGCTGCACTACCGAGGATGCCGCCGTCGGCAACGGGCTTGGAGAGGTAGAATATCATCTCGCCAGGGATTCCCACCTCGATACCTACGTAGAGGAAGATGGCGATGATGCCGAGGACGAGGTGGCGGTATCCGAGCGCACCCTTTATCATCTCCGTCATGTTGCCTCCTGCAAGTTCAGGCTCGACGATATTCGTAGCCCAGATGATGAGGAACGATACGGCGAAGATGCCCATGGCTATGAGCAAGAGGGGAGAAACGTCGTTCATGGACGTATCCTTTGTTACCTGTCCGATGAGTGCTCCTACGAAGAGAGGGGTGAGCGTAGCGGCGAGAGAGTTGAGCGAGCCACCTGTCTGTATCAGCTGGTTACCCTTGTTGCCGCCTCCGCCCAGTACGTTCAGCATGGGGTTGACCACGGTGTTGAGGATGCAGACGCAGAAGCCGCAGATGAAGGCACCGAGCAGATAAACGACATACGTGCTGATGGCTGTACCGTCCATCGTGCTGGAAAGGTACTGTACGACGATGCCGATGAATCCAAGTGCCAAAGCCACGAGGGCGGTTTTCTTGTATCCAATCTTGGTAATCATGATACCTGCGGGAATACCCATGAACAGGTATGCGGCAAAGTTCATCATGTTACCCATCATGCCTGCCCACTCATACTGGATTTTCCAGATTTGCCCGAACGGGGCAGCCATGTTAGTCACGAATGCAATCATTGCGAAAAGGAACATCATGGCAATGATGGCAATAGTCTTACCATTGTTTTCTTTTGACATAATAGTAGTTTGTTTAGTTTAAATTAAATGATTATTATTAGATTGTTGTTGTTTAGGTATTTCGCTTAGTCTTCCGTGCTGAACTTGTAGACGGTCTTCTGCTTGTATACCTCGCCTGGCTTGAGTACGCAGCTGGGGAAATAGGGCCTGTTGGGGCTGTCGGGGAAATGCTGTGCCTCGAAGCACAATGCGCTATACTTGCCGTAGACCGTTCCGTGCGTACCTACCAATCCGCTGTGCCAGTTGCTGCTGTAGAACTGCACGCCGGGTTCGGTTGTCCACATCTCAAGGCAGCGTCCGCTGACGGGCTCTACGCATTTTACTGCGTATGTCAGTTCGCCGGGTTCATGCTTGTTTAGTACGAAACAATGGTCGTAGCCCGTGCCGTTCACTATCTGGCGGCAATCTGTGTTGCCTATTCTTTCACCTACGGCGTGAGGCGTGCGGAAGTCGAACGGAGTGCCTTCCACCTTGAGTATCTCTCCCGTTGGGATGCTTGTCTCGTCTATGGGTATGAAGAAGTCTGCGTTGATGGTAAGGATGTTGTTCAGGGCCTCGGGTGTTGGGTTGCCTATGCCTGCCAGCGAGAAGAAGCCGTGGCTGGTCATGTTCACTACGGTCTTCTTGTTCGTCTTTCCCCTGTAGTCGATAATAAGCTCGTTGTCGTCGCTGAGGCTGTACTTGACTGTCATGTTGAGTTCTCCGGGGAATCCCTCCTCGTAGTATGCAGATATGTATCTCAGGACGAGTTCCTGACTGTTGATCTGTTCTGCATCCCACACCCTCGCATGGAAGCCAGTAGGTCCTCCGTGCAGGTGGTTTGGTCCGTTGTTAACCGCAAGGCTATACTCCTTGTCGTTCATAGTAAACTTACCCTTGCAGATGCGGTTGCCATACCTGCCCACAAGCGTGCTGAGGAAAGGTTCGGGGCTTTCCACCACGCCCTTTATGCAGTCGTGTCCTTGTATGACATTGGCCATCCTGCCTTCCCTGTCGGGAACCATGATGGCCACTATTGCACCGCCGTAATTGGTTATGCTTACTTCCATTCCATTGCTGTTGGTCAAGGTGTAGAGGTCAGTTTCCTTGCCTTGAACAACAGCCTGAAAGTCTTCTCTCTTCAGTCCGGAAATCAGTTCTTTGTCCATTGGTAGTTAATTTTAGATTGTGTTGTTTGTCTCTGCAAATATACGTAAAATCCTCATTATTGCAAAGCACAAAGACGAAAAACTGTTTCCTCTGAGCGATAAAAAGGCTTAATTTATGCTTTTTAGCATGTCTGCAACGACGAAAGTGCTCCCTCCGACGAAAATTATGTCGTCTTTCGAGGCATTCTCCCTTGCCTTGCTTAATGCTTCCGCGACGCTGCCGTAACATTGCCCCTCCAGTCCTGCCTCCGAGGCGAGCCTGGCAAGTTGTACGGATGGCATTGCCCTCCTTACGGAAGCCTGCGTAAAGTAGTAGGCGGCATTACATGGCAAGAGCGACAACACCTTGGTGACGTCCTTGTCGGAGACCATCCCGAAGACGATGTGCAGCCTTGCCTTCCTGATGCCCTCCAGCTGCCGCGCTATGTACTGCATGCCTCCCTCGTTATGGCCTGTGTCGCATATCGTGAGTGGGCAGTCGCAAACCACCTGCCACCTTCCCATCAACCCTGTCATGTCCGTAACGTGGGCAAATCCGTTCCACACATCCACATTATTTATATTATACCCTGCGAGCCTAAGCGTCTTGACGGCCGCCAAGATGGTAGACGTGTTCTTTTCCTGGCAAAGTCCTGCCAGCTGACCCGTAAACTCGCCGAACGTGCGTGTATGGTAGAGGATGCCTCCAAGCGTGGATGGGGTATGTGAGATTATCTCCCCAGTCTTGTCGGCGAATACGATGGCGCATCCCATCCGCCTTGCCTTTGTCCTGAAGACGTCGGCTACGGAGTCGTTTACTGTCTCGCCGACAACTACGGGTATGCCTTCCTTTATAATGCCGGCCTTCTCGTAGGCAATCTTCTCCAGGGTGTCGCCCAGCATCTGGGTATGGTCGTAGCTGATGTTGGTAATGACGGACAAGACGGGTGTTATGACGTTGGTGCAGTCGAGCCTGCCGCCCAAGCCTGTCTCTATGACGGCTACGTCCACGCATTGTTCTTCGAAATACTTGAACGCCAAGGCTGTGGCGAGCTCGAAGAAAGAGGGGTGGAGCAGGGGGATGCAATCCCTCGTCTCATCCACGAAACGTACTACCCTCTCCTCCGGAATCATCTCGCCGTTTACCCTTATCCTCTCCCTGAAGTCCAGCAGGTGCGGACTCGTGTAAAGTCCTACCCTTAGGCCGCCCGACTGCAATATGGCTGCCAGCGTGTGGCTGACCGAGCCTTTCCCGTTGGTACCTGCCACGTGAATGGTGGGATATGACCGGTGGGGGTGTCCGAAACGTTCGTCGAGGGCAAGCGTGCCATCAAGTCCCTCCTTATATGCTCCCGCCCCGATATTCTGGAATAGCGGGGCGGAGTTGAACAGGAATTCTGTAGCTTCTTCGTATGTCATTCAAAAATCTTCTTGAATTTGCTGAATATGTTATCCTTGGTAGTGGGGTTAGGCTTCATGCTGTCGCTCTCCCTCATCTTCTCGAACATGTTCCTCTCGTCCTTGGTAAGCGTCTCGGGAACATAGATGCTGATGTTCACGATGATGTCTCCCGTGCCGTAGCCATAGCCCTGCACGGCAGGCAATCCCTTGCCCCTAAGCCTCATGACCTTGCCAGGTTGAGTGCCCGGCTCGATCTTAATCTTTGCCTTTCCGTCTATGGTGGGAACTTCGGCAGTACCACCCAGTACGGCTGTAGGAAGGTCGAGGAGCAGGTTGTAGTGGAGGTTCTGCCCGTCACGTACGAAGTCCTTGCTTTGTTCCACCTCTATGTATACCTGTATGTCTCCCGGAATGCCGTTGTTCCTGCCTGCGTGTCCCTTGCCCGGGGCGTTCACCACCATTCCGTCGGCTACGCCTGCGGGGATGTTGATTTCCACTACCTCCTCTCCGTTCACGATGCCGTCTCCTCCGCATGCCTTGCACTTGTTTTTTATCGTAGAGCCGAGGCCTCCGCATGCCGGGCACGGAGTCTCTGTCTGCATGCGTCCGAAGAGGCTGTTGATGGACTTGTACACCACGCCGGTACCATGGCATTGCTGGCAGGTCTCCGTCTTCTTGTCCTCGCTGCCCGTGCCGTTGCAATGGGCGCAGGTGACGTACTTGCGTACCTTGAACTTCTTGGTTACTCCCGTGGCCACCTCAGCCAAGCTGAGTTTCACCTTCAGGCGCAGGTCCGAGCCGTGGTGCTGCTGCGTGCCCCTTGAGCCGCCGAATCCGCTGAATCCTCCGAAGCCTCCCCCGAATGCGCCGTGGCCACCGAAGATGTCGCCGAACATGGAGAAGATGTCGTCCATGTTCATGCTTGCGCCTCCTCCGAATCCACCTGCCCCATTCATTCCGGCATGTCCGAACTGGTCGTACCTCTGCCTTTTCTCGGGGTCTCGGAGAACGTCGTATGCCTCGGCTGCTTCCTTGAACTTCTCCTCAGCCTCCTTGTTGCCCGGATTCCTGTCTGGGTGGTATTTGATAGCCATCTTCTTGTAAGCACTCTTTATTTCGGCATCCGTTGCCGTCTTGCTTACTCCGAGGACTTCATAGTAATCTCTTTTCTCTGCCATTGTCTGATTGCTTGTTGCTTAGTGTGTCTGTGTGCATCCTGTGTGTGAAAGCCTGCCTTGACAGCCTGTGCGCCTTACAGGCCTACTACTACCTGCGAGTGGCGAATGACCTTCTCGTTCATCTTGTAGCCTGTCAGCGTGCAGTCCATTACCTTGCCCTTCAGCTCGTCGGTTGGAGCCGGCAGCTGTGCTATGGCCTCGTGAAGGTCCACGTCGAAGTCGGCACCCTCTGTCTGTATGGGTTCCACGCCCTGCTTCTTTAGCGTGTCGATGAATTTCTTGTAGACCAGTTCCACGCCTTTCACCACGGCTGCTATGTCGTCTGCCTGCTTCATGTTCTTAAGAGCCCTTTCGAGGTCGTCTATCACGGGCAGAATGGCAACTACGGTTCTTTCGCCTCCGTTCAGTATTAGTTCAGTCTTCTCCTTCATGGTGCGCTTGCGATAGTTGTCGAACTCGGCTATCTTGCGAAGGAGTTTGTCGTTGAGGTCTTCGATTTCCTTCTTCGCAGCCTCCAGTTGTTCCTCCGTGGTAGGTTCGGCCTTTGGCTGTCCCTCCTCGTCGCCTGGCTGCTGGTCGTTTTCCTGCTGCGTGGTTTCGTCGGAGAGGTTCACCTCCAGGCTCTCCTGATTGTTATCCTGTATGTTCTCCTTTTCTTTTTTCAATTCCTCACTCATGTCAAAGTAAATATATAATTGTTGTTCGTACAGCCATCCATATTACAAAATGTGTGCCGACTGACAAAGTGTCAGCATCGGTGGTGTCATTTCTGACAATTGTACATCTTTTCCTTCAGTTCCTTGATTTGTTCGCTGCTGATGTATTCGTCATAGTCCATCAGCTTGTCGATGGTGCCGTTTGGCGTGAGCTCTATGATGCGGGTTGCCACGGTCTGTATGAACTCGTGGTCGTGGCTGCTGAATAGGATGTTGCCCTTGAAGATCTTGAGGTTGTTGTTGAAGGCCTGGATGCTCTCCAGGTCGAGGTGGTTGGTGGGAGTGTCGAGGATGAGGCAGTTGGCGTTGTTCAGTTGCATCCTGGCTATCATGCACCTCATCTTCTCGCCTCCAGAGAGCACGTTAACCTTCTTGAGCACCTCTTCTCCGCTGAACAGCATCCTGCCGAGGAATGCCTTGAAGTAGACTTCGTTCCCCTCGCCGAACTGCGAGAGCCAGTCGACGAGGTTCTTGTCGCTCTGGAAGTACTGCGTGTTGTCCAGTGGCAGGTATGCGGTGGTGATGGTCACGCCCCAGCTGAACGTACCTGCCTGTGCCTCCCTGTTGCCGTTGATGATTTCGAAAAGGGCTGTCATCGCCCTTGGGTCCCTGCTGAGGAAGACAGTCTTGTCACCCTTCTCTATGGTAAAGTTTACGTCGTCGAAGAGCACCGTGCCGTCTTCCGCCACGGCTTTCAGTCCCTCTACCTCCAGGATCTGGTTGCCTGGTTCGCGTTCCATCTGGAAGATGATGCCCGGGTACTTGCGCGTAGAGGGTTTGATTTCCTCCACGTTCAGTTTCTCCAGCATCTTCTTTCGGCTCGTAGTCTGCTTGCTCTTTGCCACGTTGGCTGAGAACCTCCTGATGAACTCCTCCAGTTCCTTCTTCTTCTCCTCGGCCTTTGCCTTCTGGTTCTGTGCCTGTCTCAGGGCGAGCTGGCTGCTCTGGTACCAGAACGAATAGTTTCCGGCAAACATCGTAACCTTTCCGAAGTCGATGTCCACGGTATGCGTGCAGACGCAGTCGAGGAAATGCCTGTCGTGGCTTACCACGAGCACGGTATGTTCGAATTCGCTCAGGTACTGCTCCAGCCATTGTACGGTATCGAGGTCGAGGTCGTTGGTAGGCTCGTCGAGGAGCAGGTTGTCGGGGTTGCCGAAGAGGGCCTTGGCAAGCATCACGCGCACCTTCTCCTTGTTGGACAGCTCCTTCATCAGCTGGCTATGCTTGCTCTCCTTTATCCCAAGTCCCGACAAGAGGGCGGCAGCATCGCTCTCGGCGGTGTATCCGCCCATTTCGGCGAACTTGTCCTCGAGTTCGGCCACGCGTATGCCATCTTCGTCGCTGAAGTCGGCCTTGCTGTATAGCCTTTCCCTCTCGCACATCACCTCCCACATCGTCGTGTGTCCCATGAGTACGGTATTCAGTACGGTTTCCTGGTCGTATTGGAAGTGGTCCTGGCTCAGCACGCTCAGTCGTTCGCCAGGGCCCAGCTCCACGTTACCCTTGGTAGGTTCCAGTTCTCCGCTTATCGCCTTAAGGAGTGTTGACTTGCCCGCTCCGTTGGCACCTATCACGCCGTAGATGTTTCCGTTGGTAAACTTCATGTTCACGTCCTTGTACAGGACTCTCTTGCCGAACTGTACGGCGATGTTGGATAATGTTATCATGTCGTTCTATGTCAAAAAAATATATAAAGATATTTCGTGTCTTGTAGGAATCTCTGGTCACGCGCTTCCCGCTTACCTTATCCTCAATATGTCGCCGGGCCTTATCGCCTGGTCGGGAGACATGTCGTTCAGTTTGTACAGGTACTTCAGCTGCATGCCGTAGAGCTGGCAGATGTCGAACATGCTCTGGTTTTCCTCCACGATGTGGATGGGGTTTTCCCTGAATTCCCTGCTGGCGCACTTGCGCTTCTTTTGTAGGTATATCAGGTCGCCCTGGGTGGGTATGTATTCGGGGCTAAGGTCGTTGTAACGGTATAGCCTCCTGAGGCTGACACCCGTCTTCTTGCTGATTGTAGCCATGTCATCGCCCATCTCGACGATGATGAAGTAGTTTCCATTGTTCTTGTACACCACGTGCCGCCTGTAGAATTCGTCCTCCGTCTCCTCGGCCTGCTTGGTATACTTGCTGCTCTTGAAGTGGTTGGTGTCAAACTGGTATAGCTTGTACATCTCTATGATGCGTATCAGCGACTCGGCATAGTTAGGTGCCGTTGCGTAGCCTGCCGCCTTCAGTCCGCGTGCCCAGCCCTTGTAATCGGTGGGCGAGAGGGTGAACAGGGCTTGATACCTTTTCCCTTGCAGGAAGCGTGAGTGGTCTTCATAGCTGTCGCGGGCCGAATTGTACTTGCGGAACTTCTCGTTCTTGGCATCGTCGTCCCTCAGCACGTACGGCCCAGTCCAAGTGCCTCCAACCTTTATGCCAAAGTGGTTGTTGGCCTGCGTGGCAAGCGTGCTCCTGCCTGCGGAACTCTCCAGCAGACCCTGTGCCAACGTAATGCTGGCGGGAATCTTGTATCTGTGCATCTGGTCTATGGCCCAGTCCTTGTACTTGTCGATGTATGTCCAG
>SFXD01000113.1 GCA_004559785.1 bacterium
GGTGTTTGTAACCGATTCGGTCGAAGGCATTGTGCCCGAGTTCCTGACCCTGCTGCATGGAGTTATCGACAGCCCTGATATTCCTCTCAACGTAAGCAGGAGTTATCTGCAGAGCGACTCGAACGTAAAGAAAATCAGTTCGTACATTACCAAGAAGGTCAGCGACCGCCTTGCCTCCATCTTCAAGACTGAGCGTGCCGACTTTGAGAAGAAGTGGGATGACATAAAGATTTTCATCCACTACGGAATGCTTTCTGAGGAAGACTTCTACGACAAGGCAAAGCAGTATTTCCTCTTGAAGGATACCGAAGGCAAGTACTTCACGCTCGAAGAATACAACACCCTCATCAAAGACAACCAAACCAACAAGGACGGACAACTCGTATACCTCTATGCCAACGACAAGGATGCACAATACACATACATCGAGGCTGCCAAGGAAAAGGGATACAGCGTGCTGCTGATGGACGGGCAGCTTGATACCCCATTGGTTGGCATGCTGGAGAGGAAACTGGAGAAGAGCACCTTCACACGTGTCGACGGAGACGTCATCGACAGGTTGGTTCAGAAGGAGGATACAAAGCGCGAACTGCTTGAGGCAGAACGTAGCGACAAACTGTCTGCTATCTTCAACAGCCAGATGCCAAGGACGGGCAAGACCGACTTCCATGTCGAGGTGCAGGCATTGGGCGAAGATCAGCTGCCAGTCATGATTACTCAGAGCGAATACATGCGACGCATGAAGGAGATGGCACGACTGCAGGCAGGAATGAGTTTCTATGGAGAGATGCCAGACATGTATACCCTCGTGCTGAACTCCGACTCCAAGCTAATCAAGGAGGTTCTGGAGGACAGCGAGGCAAGCACCTCCGATGCACTCAGGCCAATAGAGGCAGAACTGAAGGGCCTGACCGCAAGACAGGCCGTGATAAGGCAGGAACAGGACAAGAAGAAACCCGAGGAAATCACTCAGGAGGAAAAGGACGACCTCAAGAAGTGTGGCGACGACATACAGGCTGAGAGGGACAAGAAGAACGAGATACTGAAGGCTTACGCCGAGGGTAACGACAGAGTACATCAGCTGATAGACCTTGCTCTGTTGCAGAACGGCATGCTCAAGGGTGAGGCCCTGACAAGGTTCGTAAGACGTTCCGTGGATATGATAAAGTAACCCTGTGCCATGAAATACGGATTCGTCAAGGTAGCTTCGGCCATCCCCCAAGTGAGGGTGGCCGATTGCCAGTTTAATGTACGGAAGATGCAGGAGATGGTTTCTGCTGCATCGTCACGTGGCGTAGAAGTCATCTGTTTTCCTGAATTGTCCGTCACTGCATACACGTGTCAGGATCTCTTCCAGCAGAACCTGTTGCTTGAGGAGGCAGAAAAGGCAATGGGACAATTGTTGGACTTCACCCGCACATACGACATCATCTGCATCGTCGGCGCTCCTGTAGCATACGGCTGTGCCTTGTTGAATGCTGCGGTAGTAATGCAGCGAGGCAAGATACTGGGTGTCGTCCCCAAGAGCTACCTCCCCAACTACAAGGAATTTTACGAGAAGAGGTGGTTCACGGGAGCCAACGATGTCCATACAGGTTCCCTCACGCTATGCGGACAGAAGGTGGCTCTGGAGAAAGCCATTCTCTTCAAGACAGGCACCTTCACCTTTGGCGTGGAGATTTGCGAAGACCTTTGGGCTCCGATACCTCCCAGCAGTTTCCTTGCCTTGCAAGGTGCGGAAATCATCTTCAACCTTAGTGCTGACAACGATGTTGTCGGCAAGTATCATTACCTCAAAAGCCTTGTGTCACAGCAGAGCGCGCGTTCCATATCCGGATATGTATTCAGCGGATGTGGGTTTGGGGAAAGCACTCAGGACGTAGTGTTCAGTGGAAAAGGCTTCGTATACGAAAATGGCAATCTCCTTGCAGAGACCCCAAGGCACATTCTTGCAGGGCATCTGCTCATAAGCGAGATTGACGTGGAGAGGATAAGGACGGAACGTAGGACCAACACCACGTTTGCGTCCTCGGCGGCATTACATTGCAAGGAAGGCATCCCTGCCATATATGCGGAACCTACTGACACAATGGATTCTGAACTGACAAGGGAAGTCGTCCCCCACCCCTTCGTGCCTACGGGTAAGCACCTCGACGAGAGATGCGAGGAAATCTTCAGCATACAGACGGAGGGACTTGCTAAGCGCATCCTGCACACAGGTGCTAAGACCGTGGTGGTCGGTATCAGTGGAGGTCTCGACAGTACCCTTGCCCTGCTTGTATGCGTCAGGGCTTTCGACAAGCTCAGACTCGACAGGTCCGGCATCTTGGGCATTACCATGCCAGGGTTCGGAACAACCGACAGGACATACACAAATGCCGTCAACCTAATGAAACTTTTGGGAATCACCATAAGGGAAATATGCATAAGGGATGCATGCATGCAGCACTTTGAGGACATTGGTCACGATGTTGGCAAGCACGACGTTACGTACGAGAATTGCCAGGCAAGGGAAAGGACACAGATTCTTATGGACGTAGCCAACCAAACGAACGGCTTAGTGGTAGGTACTGGCGACCTTAGTGAACTTGCCCTTGGTTGGGCAACCTACAACGGTGACCATATCAGCATGTATGGAGTAAACGCTTCTGTACCAAAGACTCTCGTAAGGCACCTCGTGTCGTGGGTGGCGGATGGCATTGGCGACGAGCCTACACGCACCGTACTGCTGGACATAGTAGATACGCCTATCAGTCCCGAACTATTGCCTGCCGACGAGAATGGGGAGATTGCACAGAAGACGGAAGACCACGTTGGCCCATACGAACTGCATGACTTCTTCCTCTACTATACCCTGCGATGGGGATTCCGTCCCTCAAAGATATTCTTCCTTGCAAAGAAGGCTTTTGGCAATGTATACGATGATGAGACTATCAAGAAGTGGCTCACCACATTCTTTAGGAGGTTCTTCTCCCAGCAGTTCAAGAGAAGTTGCCTGCCTGATGGCCCCAAGGTGGGTAGTTGCTCACTAAGTCCAAGAGGCGATTGGAGAATGCCCAGCGATGCCTCTTCGCAATTGTGGCTAAACGAGTGTGCGACTCTCTAAATCGATTTCTACATGACAGGTAATTGATAGTTCAATTATTCAGTCTAATAAATTCAAGAATACAATGTTTATGGAATACGAAGATAGAATACAGAAAGCCGTAGACCTCTTCATGGAGGGCTACAGCTGCTCTCAGAGCGTAGTAGCTGCCTTTGCTGACCTGTATGGCGTAGAGGACAATACGGCGAAACTAATCTCTGCCGGATTTGGTGGAGGTGTAGGAAGGCTTAGGATGATGTGCGGAGCCGTTTCCGGATTGGTTATACTTGCAGGCCTTGATTCAGGGACGACAGATGCAGGAGACAGTCATGCCAAGGGTGATTGCTACGGTCTGGTTCGTCAGTTGCTTGCCGAATTCAACAAAAGGAATGGTTCCTTGATTTGTGCCGAACTCTTGAGCATGAACGGATGCAAGGTGGTGAAGGACACGAACGTACCCGATGAGCGCAATGCCCAATATTACAAGGTAAGGCCATGTGCAGCCAAGGTGGAAAGCGCAGCAAGAATCTTTGCCGAATACCTTTGCGGCAAACATAAGTGACAGAATGATTTTTGCAAATATTGTACAAGATAGTACATTTTATTTGCAAAAATTCATATACCTATGCGAAATTTTGTTACCTTTGCATGAATTTTATTCTAAAACAGACCTAAGAACTTATGCAAAACAAGGTAACCAAGCGGATGACCAACTACAGGTGGACAATCTGCACAATGCTTTTCCTGGCTACTACCATCAACTACATGGATCGCCAGGTATTGTCTTTAACATGGAAGGACTTCATTGCTCCTGAGTTTCACTGGACGGATACTGACTATGGCAACATTGCGGCTATTTTTTCCTTTATCTATGCAATAGGCAATATCTTCAGCGGAAGGTTCATGGATTGGATAGGCACCAAGCGCGGATATCTATGGGCCATTGGTATTTGGTCGTTCGGAGCCTGCATGCACGCCTTCTGCGGAATGGCTACTATAGGATGGCTTGACCTTGGCGGCAAGGAAGACCTTTTCAATGCTACCGGAGCCGTTGCGGTCAGCATAGCCACCGTGAGTTCGTATTTCTTCATCATCTCTCGCATTGTGCTCGGATTGGGCGAGAGCGGCAATTTCCCTGCTGCCATCAAGGTGACGGCAGAGTATTTTCCCAAGAAGGACAGGGCGTTTGCAACAAGCATATTCAACAGCGGTTCTACCATCGGTGCCCTCATTGCACCAATCAGCATTCCTCTGCTTGCACGCTATTTCAAGAGCATTGGAGTTGGTAACGGTTGGGAAATGGCCTTCATCATAATAGGTGCCCTTGGTTTTGTGTGGCTGGCAATGTGGATATTTATTTACCAGAAGCCAGAAGAATGTTCAAGGGTCAACAAGGAAGAACTTGATTATATACATCATGACAGTACCGTTGATGCGCAGAAAGAGAAGGCTGACGAAGCCCCCATTCCATTCATGAAATTCCTTACCTTTCCACAGACGTGGGCCATATTCCTTGCCAAGCTCGTTACGGACGGAGTATGGTGGTTCTTCCTCTTCTGGACACCATCTTATATCAGCGACGTGTATGGCTACTCTTCCGATACCCCAACCGCCATGCTACTCATATTCGTCCTGTATGCCATCACCATGCTATCGCTCTATGGCGGCAAGTTGCCTACCCTAATCATCAACAGGACAGGCGCCAATGCATACGACGCTCGCCTCAAGGCAATGTTCGTATTTACCCTATTCCCTCTTCTCACATTGTTCGCACAGCCGCTTGGAGCCCATA
>SFXD01000114.1 GCA_004559785.1 bacterium
CTTGAACAACTCCTTCCTTCCCTCGAAGTACGACTGGAGCGTGGAGACGAGCAGGGACTTGCCGAACCGCCTCGGGCGGCTCAGGAACACATAGTTGCTAAGATGTACCATGTCCCACATGTACTTCGTCTTGTCGATGTAGAGATAGTCACCATCTATGATTTTCTCGAACGTCTGTATGCCAACGGGCGGTCGCTTCAAGCCTCCATTTCTATTCGTCATTTCCATGTCCTTCACGCTTTTCGTCCCCAAAGATACGGCAAAAGGAGGAAACTGCCAAGCAAAACCACGTGAAATATTTGCTCCATACATCTTTAGATAATGCAGCAATGAGCGATGAGCCGTGAGCGATGAGCTGTGAGCTAAATGTTAGGTGTTAGTGATTAGTGATAAAGTGCAACGCTTTGCCGTTAAGCTATGAGCCGCTCACAGCTCATAGCTCCTCCCCCCTAAACAGGGGGACTGAGGGGGTCTCTGGGGACTGAGGGGGTCTCTCATAGCTCACTGCTCATTGCTCATAGCTGTAAGCCTATACCTTGAGTAGCTGGGGCAAAGCCCTCGGATTACGAGAGCCTCACCCACATCTGCCTCAAGGGCAGTACACTGCTGCCTTGATGCGACATCTCCAGTGCACATGCAACAAGGAAAGGATGGTGGAATATCGTTGGCAAATGTTCATCCCCATATCCGAAGGCTACCTCATCCACAACAGGGTGCCGTCAGAACATTGGCCCTGGGCATCCACCAATATGGATGTGGTACGACTGTTGTTGTAGAAGGTGACATGTGCCTCACCATTCTCGTCCAGTTGTAGGTCTGGATTCCAGTACAGCGTCCTGCGGTAGTCTTCCTGCCCTTTGGGCAAGGACAGCCTGCTATAGTCGGGCGAATAGAACTCGGCAGGAAAGGCGAATCCTTCTATGAACATCTGCCTGTCTCGATAGACCATACGTCTCGAACCGTCATGATAGGGGTAAACGGCAAGTTGCACATCGACATCACTACCAGAATAGCGGTTGCTGCCAGCACGGCGAGGACAATAGTCGGTATACAGCAAATACTTGTCCAGTTTGCCAATACTGGCGAAATCCTTTCTCTCACCAGGTGACACGAACGTCTCGTCCGTGTACTTCCGCTGCTTTCCGGAAACGTTCTCCACAAGCCTGGAAGACAGGTATTGGGGATAGTATACGGAATCCTTCGGAATGTCAGAGTATTGAGGTTGCGACCTCGCATGTGGACCAAGCCCATATCGTATCTTGATATAGTCGGCATCGTCAACCATGGCATCCTGGTTTCCCTCCCTACCAGACTCCCTGTACCATGTCTCCTGGTATATGTTGCCGCCCTCCTGCACTCCACTTTCAGAATGGTGATCCCAATTATTGCTGCTGTTTGAGTTATCCCAAGACTTGCCCGGATTATGATGGTGGGGATTTGCCACGCCAAAGTCGTTGACGAGATTGCGAGCCACATTCTTCTGCCCATTGACATCCGTACTGACATATAGGTTGGCAAAACCAGCATCAAAGGCATCGCTGTATGCCGAGTATGCGTCATACATCATGGCAGGGGCAGAATCGTCGAATTTCCTCAACCCGTTCCTCCTCGTCTTGACGGAAAGTTCCCTCAACGTCGTACCTGGCTGCATACCATACATGCCTCGTGCCAGCATCGTATCTGCCCTCTCGTTGTTCATTTGCTGATAGCAATCGTATGAGCGCACGAATCTCGGATAAGGGTGATTGATACGTATGTTGTACTCCCTCTCCCTGATGGTTTTCGCTTGCTCCCATGATGGTGCAGGACATACCCATGCGTATTTATTACCCGTCCTCCATTTCGTGGTGTCGGATGCAGAAATGAACAGCGAGAACACGCCATATATGCGTGGAAGTTCTATTTGGAACAAGCCGTCTTTCGGGGTCGTCTCAAAGGCGAATGCCTCTTTGCCACTTATGTCTGCCAACTCACTATGTATCAACACATGTCCTTTGTCGTTCAACCTTTCCTCCCAGGGCCGTCTGCTTCTGCCGTTGTCCTTGTCCATGAGGATGGAATCCATCCTTGTAGTTTCCTCGCCCACCACATCACCATTGTCGATGTACCAGGCATAGTCCCATGAAGGAACGTTGGTGACATAACCCTTTATGATAGGAGTCTTCTCGCTCGGCTCTGTTATGTCCCACTCGCCCTTCACCGCCATGTCCCTCCAGTCGAACCGCCTCCAACCCTGTGTCATCATCAGCAGGTCGAGAGCCATACGGTGCTCCTCGTCATCAGAGGTGAAGAACCATGACGCATCGGGGACGAACCCCCTAATCTCGCTGCACAGCAACATCTCTGCCATGATATGGGCGTTGTCGTATATATAGTCGTGCCGATGACCGTCCTTCACGCTAATGGACAAAGGTGTGTTGGCACCGGCATGTGAGGCCACCGTCAGTCCTATCCTTTCGTATGGGGTATATTCGTCTTTCATTCCGGATACTGACAGCGTTGGCGTCAGGGCTTCCTGCCTCATGACATAGAAAAGCCTGTCGGCATATACACGACCTCGCTTGTCGAATACCGTAACCTCGTTGACTCCCAAAGGCAAGCTGTCCTTCGGTATTGCAAAAGTACTTCCAACATCCTTAAGGAGATGGAAATAGCCAGTCTTACCCTCGTTGGTGACAACCATGGCAAGCGAGTCGGGGCTAAGGTCTCCCGCCACAAAGGCGCTCACCTGTATCTCCTTTCCCGTGTCTGTCAGGCTTAGTGCAACTCCCATTGGCTCTGCCTTGGGCATTCTTGCTTCTGCCATGACACCATCCCGGGACATGAAGGTTACCTTGTTTGGACTTCCATCCCCGATTTTCAACTTGAACACCCCACGCCCCCTGCTCTGTACATGCGCCGTGTCGCCATCGCATATCAGGCATCCCTCTGCCCATTCGCCATCGCTCCATGCGGCCTCGAATGCCACACGGCACTCTACCCCTTCCACGAGATTGCCTCCTTCGGGATAAAGCGTCAGCAACAGTTTCCTCTTGTCTGGCTCGTCCTTGTAATAGCGACGCAAGGGACGCAGGGTCATGTTCCTTTCATAAGCACCCGGGGCAAGGGGCTTGTCGTATACGGGAAAGACACGACTGTACAGTTTCTCGTAGTCACGGTAGAAATTCTTCTCAGCCTCTTCGTTGACAAACCAGTCCCTGCCATTTTCCTTCGAATGCACGCGCTCGAACCTACCCCAGTTGAGTTGCCACCTTGTATAAGCCCTCAGTTCGTAATATCCTGCATACTGTATCATGCTGTTAAGTGCGAAGAAGCCGTTCCCCCTGCCATTCCTCATCTCCACCAACTTGCGCTCCACAAGGTAGCCGTCGTTGTTGAGCAGTTCGACGTACAGCACTCCACTTACCTTCGAAGGCTTGTCGTCCGTACTCTGTCTCGTGTAGGCAGCAAACCATATGGTATCTCCCAGGCAGTATGACTCGTTGTCCATGTGAACATAGACCTTCTCCTGCGGAATAGTCCTTCCGAAGGCCTCCTGACGTGCAGCCACGGAGGCGAAGTCTCCATAGTTGGCATCATTTACGTGCCTTGACCTCTCTGTCCTGGCAATCTCGCTGGCGAGGTCGCCTTCCTCACGGGTACGTTTCACCAGTTCGGGCATCGCACGTACGGTGGAGTTCTTCTTTCCGTAATCCACTTGGGCTTCATCACCATGTGACGCAAGCGTTTCCTCCCCAACCATGAACATCAACGACGTGGAGCGTATGCCTTCACCTTCCGTGACGGCAGCAAGGCTCTCGACCTCCGAGAAGCCACTGTCATAACGGTAACTGACAGAGAATGTCGTGCGGACGGTTCGGCTGACATTGTTCCTGCCGTACCATCCACCGTAGTTGTCGGAAAGTTGAAGGTGAAGGTCATTCATCCTTCCCTCAAAACTCTCCAGTCGGAAGGTGGCAGCATCAGCATATAGCACGCCTCCCATTACGTTCGCATCTTTTTTGGGTTCCAGCTCTATGCGATATAGTTTCTCGTCTCCAACACTGTCACCAATGCTTTCCACATGCACATCGTAGTTAGATTTCGACGACCTTGCTTCGAGGGGTTTTACAATGTCACGCCAGAAATCCGAGCCGAACATCATGGGACCAAGTTCAAGGCTATGGTGCATGGATGTAATGGAGAATCCCGCATTTCCCACCTTGCCGTCCCTAATGCTGTATCGTCGCCCAGCCAGAGGGGTAAGGGTTCTGACGTTCACGGCAGAGTTGCCCTCAATGAACGCCTCTGTCATCTCCTTCCGTCCATCTATCTCTTGGAACGTCCTCGTGTAATACGTTCCCTTCTTGCCTGCATGTTTCCTATAGTCCTTCTTCAACTGAGCCACTACCTTATCAAGCACCTCCCAGCCTCCCTTTACCTTGCGACCTACACTATTGGCACAGGGGACGAGTCTGACCATATCCCCCATGTCCTTTACTGCCATGCGACGGGGCAAATATCCTGTCCTACGGAATTCGACGGTGTCATCCATCTCCGCATAAACGCAGAAACCTCCCTCACCGTTGCACATCGTACTTATACCAGAATAGTTGTATACAAGGCAGAACGGCACAGACATCCCCGTAGCAGAGTCGGACACGTGCCCAGCCATCCTGTCCCGAGCAATGCCGCATGATGCGTACAACGCAACACAAACCATCAGCAACAAGCGACGTAGCCCGCCACATGTTGGGAGAAATTCACGTTTTTGCATACATAATAATCGCATATTCAGTATTTTACCAGCATAGGTATTACTTGACTCAGCTTTAGCATTTGACAAAACACCTTGCTCCTGATATAAAAAAGGCTAAGGTTT
>SFXD01000115.1 GCA_004559785.1 bacterium
AGATTGACTGCGGCGAGGCGATAGAGCGCAATCCATACGCCATCAATCATTATGTGCTTCGGGCTTTGACCAGAATCAACCAGGAGAGATATGCCCTGGCAGAGGAAGATTACGTCAAGGCTCTCGACATCAACCCACTTGAGAAGAACTGCTGGCACAATATTGTCCTATGCCAGCTGGAACTGAAGGAGTACGAGAGGGCCGACTCCTCGCTCGACGTTATGATAAGGCATTGGCCCAACGAGGCAGAAAACTATACTCTCAAGGCACAGGTAGCCCTCGCTGTTGGAGATTCCGTCAGGGCAGAGAGTTGGATTGACCAGGCTCTGGAAGTCAACGCTTACGAGGGCAGGGCATGGAGCATGAAGTCAGTATTCCAGGCTGCCAGGGGAGAATATGCGGGAGCTGAGGAGTCACTTGACAAGGCCATACTGCAGATGCCTCGAACGGCAGGGCTCTATATCAACAGGGCGCTTGCCAGATACAATCAGGACAACCTGCGTGGTGCCATGTCCGACTACGACACAGCCCTCGACCTTGAGCCTGCCAACTGGCTTGCACACTACAACCGTGCCTTGCTGCGTGCCAATGTCGGTGATGACAATCTCGCCATTGAGGACTTTGACTACGTCCTCAGTGTGGAGCCTGACAATACCATTGCCCTATACAATCGTGCCTTGCTCCTCGACAACGTAGGCGACTACAATGGAGCCATCAGGGATATCAGTGCCGTCATCAAGGACTATCCGGACTTCTGGGACGGCTACCGCAAGCGTGCCTCGATACTGCGCAAGATAGGCGACGTTTACGGTGCCGAGAGAGACGAGTTCCGGGTTATGAAGGCACAGTTGGCTGTTGCCACAGGTACCTACAAGTCCTCCGGAAAGACGAGAAGGAAGAGCGACCGAAACATAGAAGACTATGGGAAGCTCGTGGAAGAGGATAGCGTAGGGACGGACAATGAGTATGCCTCAGACTATCGTGGCCGTGTGCAGAACCGCAGTACCGAACTCAGGGTCGAGCAGTTGTATGTCCTGACCTATTATAGCCAGCCATCTGAGGTCAAGCAGTATGTGCCCTTTTGCCCAGCCTTGGAAACCCTCAACGAGAGGCATGTACTCCCATTGCAATTGTACATAGCCGATGCAGAATCATCCATGACCGAAGATCAGACCGAGAGGCACTTGTCTTCGATATCAAGGCTTTCAGACAGTATACAGGGTAATGTTGCAGACCATTACCTCCTAATGGCAAGGGCACTTGACTACTACCATGTGCGTGACTTCGAGAACTCCATCGTAGATATGAACTCGTATTTGCAGGACACGCCCGACGATGTGCTTGCCCTCATGCTCAGGGCGCAGGTAAGGTATGCCCAGATGAAGGTCCAGGGGGCTTCCCTTTCTGCCTCCGACGTAAGGCTCGGGTTTCTCATGGTAATGCAGGATTACGTAAGGGCGGCAGAGATTCAGCCCGAACTGGCTTTCCTCCATTATAACATAGGGTGCATTCGCATGGAGCTTTCTGACAACAACGGGGCTGTGGATGCCTTCTCCAGAGCAATTACCATTGACCCACATTTCCCTGATGCTTACTTTGGTAGGGGGGTAGCCTACCTGATTGATGGCAAGTCGCAGGAAGGACTCTCAGACCTCAGCAAGGCCGGGGAATACGGTCTCTATCATGCCTATAACCTTATAAAAAAGTACTCCAGTCAGAAAAAATGACATGATAGGCGAAATCTTTCTTTCCCATTTTTCTCCAATTCATCCAAAATGACTATCTTTGCGTCCTGATTGGCAAGAAAATGAATAAAGTAAAGTACATATTATGATTAAGATTACTTTTCCAGATGGCTCCGTACGTGAATACGAGGCAGGAGTCACGGGACGCCAGATAGCAGAGGGCATCTCTGCACGATTGGCACAGGATGTGGTAGCTTGTGGTGTGAACGGAGAGACCGTGGAGCTCAATCGTCCAATAAACGTGGATGCAACCATCAATCTATACAAGTTCGACGACGAGGAAGGCAAGCATGCCTTCTGGCATACCAGCGCACACCTTTTGGCGGAAGCCTTGCAGGAACTATATCCGGGAATTCAGTTCGGCTTTGGACCGGCCATCGAAAACGGATTCTTCTATGATGTCCTTCTGCCCGACGGCTCAATGCTGAAAGAGGGTGACTTCAAGCAGATTGAGGACAAGATGCTTGAGCTGGCACGCAAGGACGAGCCCGTCGTAAGGCGAGAGATAAGCAAGGCAGACTGCCTCGCCATGTTCAAGGCAGATGGCCAGTCATACAAGTGCGAGCATATCGAGCAGGACCTTGAGGATGGCACTATCACGACATATACGCAGGGAGCATTCACAGACCTATGCAAGGGTCCGCATATTGTGTCCACAGGTATCATCAAGGCTGTCAAGCTCATGAGCGTGGCAGGAGCCTTCTGGCGCGGAGATGCCACGAGGGATCAGATGCAGCGCATTTATGGTATTTCTTACCCCAAAAAGAAGATGCTTGACGAATACCTCGCCATGCTGGAGGAGGCCAAGAAGCGCGACCACCGCAAGATTGGTAAGGAGATGGAACTTTTCATGTTCTCGGAGCGAGTGGGCAAGGGACTTCCCATATGGTTGCCAAAGGGAACCGACTTGCGCCTGAGGTTGCAGGAAATGCTTCGCCGCATCCAGAAGAAATACGGCTATCAGGAAGTAATCACCCCCAATATCGGAGGCAAGAACCTGTACATGACATCGGGACACTGGGATCACTATGGCAAGGATAGCTTCCAGCCAATACACACGCCTGAGGAGGACGAGGAATACCTGCTCAAGCCCATGAACTGCCCCCACCATTGCGAGGTATATGCCAACAAGCCGCGTTCGTACAAGGAACTTCCATTCCGCTGCGCCGAGTTCGGTACGGTGTACCGCTACGAGCAGAGCGGTGAGTTGCACGGACTCACCAGGGTTAGATGCTTCACTCAGGATGATGCACACATCTTCTGCCGTCCCGATCAGGTGAAGGACGAATTCATCAAGGTGATGGAAATCATACAGCGAGTGTTCGCTACCTTCAACTTTACTGACGACAACGTTGAGGTCCAGATTTCCCTTCGCGACAAGAATGATACCGAGAAATATATAGGTTCCGACGAAGACTGGGCAACGGCAGAGCAGGCCATCATAGACGCATGTGCCGAGAAGGGCATGAAGGCAAGGGTGGAATATGGCGAGGCTGCCTTCTACGGACCAAAGCTCGATTTCATGGTAAAGGATGCCATTGGACGTCGTTGGCAATTGGGTACGATACAGGTCGACTACCAGTTGCCACAGCGCTTCCAGTTGGAATACGTGGGAGAAGACAACCAGAAGCATCGTCCCGTAATGATTCACAGGGCACCATTTGGAAGCATGGAGAGGTTCTGTGCCGTGCTCATCGAACACACGGCTGGAAAGTTCCCCCTCTGGCTTACCCCCGATCAGGTAGCCATACTGCCAGTAAGCGAGAAGTATGTTGATTATTCAGCCAAAATAAAGGAATATTTCGATGCTCACGACGTCCGCTCATACATTGACGACCGCAACGAGAAGATAGGTCGCAAGATTCGCGACAACGAGATTCGCCACACTCCATACCTCCTCGTCGTAGGTGAAAAGGAGCAGGCAGAGGGCACTGTCAGCTATCGCAGACAGGGCGGAGGAGAGCAAGGAACGATGAAATTTGAGGATTTTGCAAATAAAATCAATGAAGAGGTACGCAATATGACAGAAAATTGTTAATTTTGCAGCCGATTTCAAATATTATTGATGAAGAAAGACAACCTTAAGCAGCAGTATCGCGTCAACGAGCAGATTCGTGTTCGCGAAGTTCGTATTGTCGGAGACGGCATAGAATCAACGGTACTACCCACTTTCAAGGCCATACAGATGGCTGAGCAGCGTGGCGTGGACTTGGTGGAGATTTCCCCAAATGCCGAACCGCCAGTATGTAGGCTCATCGACTACAGCAAGTTCCTCTATCAGCAGAAGAAGCACCAGAAGGAAATAAAGGCAAAGCAAGTGAAGGTGGATGTCAAGGAAATTCGGTTCGGACCACAGACAGATGACCACGACTACAATTTCAAGCTCAAGCATGCCCAAGGTTTCCTTTCGGACGGAGACAAGGTCAAGGCTTATGTCTTTTTCAAGGGGAGGAGCATACTCTTCAAGGAGCAAGGAGAGGTCCTGCTGTTGCGTTTCGCCGCAGATCTTGAGGACTACGGCAAGGTAGAGCAAATGCCTCAGCTTGAGGGCAAGCGAATGATAATGTTCATCGCTCCCAGGAAGGGAACAGGTCGCAAGCCTGTCATTGAATCCACAGCATCTCTGCCTACGGAGCCAGAACCTAAGCAAAAGAAGGCTCCGCAGCAGAAGGCACCCAAGGAGTATACCGGCCCGAAGGTAGAGGGAGAGGACTTCGACTTATAATGCGGTAAGTATGTGCCTGACAATCGGAGGGGAATGTCTCTCCAAGGGTTCGGCGCAAAGGGGATGTAACATACAGAGTGAATAGAAAGAGACGATAGTGCGTAACGCCCTGGTATATGCGTTGCCACATCTTAATATTAATAATTAAAACATATTCTATCAATTATGCCAAAAGTAAAGACAAACTCCGGAGCGAAGAAGAGATTCACGCTCACCGGTACTGGTAAGGTAAAGCGTCATCACGCATTCCACAGCCACATTCTGACAAAGAAGACCAAGAAGCAGAAGAGGAACCTCGACCACAGCGACTTGGTAGTGACGGAG
>SFXD01000116.1 GCA_004559785.1 bacterium
CTATAAATTCGACCGAGGCACTTGCAGAATACTTTATGTCAGATTCATGGCTTTAATGAAGGAGCGATGCGGGCATCGTAACTGAATTAAAACCACGAAGATGGCGTGAAGGCTTTGCATAGTGACCGGAGATGAAGTTTGTAGGACTGGTAGCGATTCTCGAATTTATAGAACATCCCTATATTGTTTGTGATTTATTTTGCCGTCATGTATACGTCGAGCTCGCCGCCGGACATAATCTGTTCGTGCGTGATGGTAGTTCCCTTTATCTGCTTGCCATTGAGCACATACTTCTTGACATATATGGCCTTGTCACTTCCGCCATGTGTGCGGATGGTAAACGTCTTGCCGTCAGCCAGTGGTATTACAGCCTCCTCCACGATGGGTGAGCCAAGTTGGTATACGCCGCCGCATGGCTCCACCTGATATAGGCCAAGGGCTGACAGGATGTACCATGCCGACATCTGGCCTACATCCTCGTTTCCGCACAGGCCGGCTGCCTGGTCGGTATAGAGTTCATCCATCACATAACGCACCCATTTCTGTGTCTTGCGTGGTTTTCCGACATAGTTGTACATGTACAGGATATGGTGGCTGGGCTCGTTGCCATGGGCATACTGACCTACCAAGCCGGAAATGTCGGGAGCATGGTTGTCGCCAAGGTCGCTGTCTGCCGCCAAGAGAGAGTCGAGACGTGATTCGAGAGCCTTGTCGCCACCCATCAGCTGAGCCAGTCCCTTAACGTCGTGAGGAACCAGGAAGGTATACTGCCATGGATTGCCCTCAGTGTAGTCGTGCGTCTGCTGGTTGGGATTGAAGTCCTGTGGCAAGGGGCGCAACACGCCGTTGGAATCAAGGGCTCTCATGCACTTGACGCGGTCGTCCCATAGCTTCTTGTAGTTCATGCTCAGGTTGTGGAAGAGGACGCTGTCGTCCTTGTGCCCGAGTTTGCCTGCGGCCTGCGCTGCCGCCCACGAGGCAAGGTAATACTCCATGCTCTTGGCAACGCTCTCGCCCTCCCTGCCATCGTATGGCAAGTAACCGAGTTCGGCAAGGTAGTCCTTACCTCTGAGAGGAACTCTCTTGTTCCTGGCGAACAGCGTCGGCAACATGCTTGCCTTGATGGCATCGTAAGCATCTTCGGCACTGACGTCACCAAGTTCGTCCTTCAGGATAATGTCTGCCAGTACGGGGACGGCAGGCTCACCCACCATGCAGTAGGTGTCGTTGCTCACGAGATGCCACACGGGCAATTCGCCCCATTCACGATAGATGGCGAGCATGGTCTTGGCATAGTCGCGCATCCTGTCTGGCATTATCAGGGTAGCAAGTGGGTGAGCTGCACGATATGTGTCCCATAGGCTCCATGTGGTAAGCGTAGTGTAGTCTGCCCCACGATGAACCTGCTTGTCGGCACCCATGTAGTCACCCGTAACGTCGTTCCATATCTGTGGGGCAATCATGAAGTGGTACATAGCGGTATAGAATATGGTACGCTCACGCTCGGTACGGAAAGTGGCGCGTATGCGTCCCAGTTCCTTGTCCCAGGCGGCGGAAGCAGCATCTGCCACGGCATCGAAGTCGAACGAAAGCCCAAGTTCTGCATTGAGGTTGACGAGGGCGTTCGCCTCACTTGTCGGCGACAGTCCCACCTGTACCATGACATTGTCGTTGGGTCCGACCTCGAAAGTAGCCTCGGCATACCTTGCATCTAATCCCTCCGAGAGCCAGTTGTGGATGGGGCGGTTGAACCTCATGCAGAAGTACACCCTCTGGTCGGCAGCCCATCCCCTGCTACGTCGGTAGCCCATCACGGTATATTCGTCTATCTGCAAGGCACGTGTCTCTGTAGCCTCATCGCCCACGGTATTCTCCAGGTCGATGATGATGCGGGCGTTGTTGCTCCCCTTGGGGAAGGTAAATCGGTAGAGGGCTGTCCTCTGTGTGGCAGTCATCTCTGCCTGTATGCCGAAACGGTCAAGCACCACCTTGTAATAGCCTGGCACCGCCACCTCCGTTTCGTGCCTGTACTCGCTGGCGAGTCCTTCGCGCGAATGTTCCAGGTCGCCGTATGCCGGCATGATTGAGATGTCTCCCAGGTCGCCGCATCCCGTACCGCTGAGGTGCATCTGGGCGAAACCTATTATCTTTTTCCCACTCTCATGGTAGCCCGAACACCAGTCCCATCCGGTCTCCAACTGGGTTGGACCTGCATTTACCATGCCGAAAGGCACGCTTGCACCCATGAAAACATGACCATGGTCGCCCGTACCAATGACGGGATTGACAAACTTGGCAAGATTCTCCGGGAAAGCCGTCAATGCAAAGCACAAGGCGGCTAATAGAAGTTTTGTTTTCATTAAGTTTAAATTTGTTTTGTAATTTCGATTTAATTTGGGAGTTTGTTGCCACAAAGTTAAGAAAAATATTTCAAATCCACAGCCATGTCATCAAAAATGATTGCGTATAGGCGTTATTTTATTCCATCGGGGTATGAATACCAGTAGAGGCAAGTTCCACACATACAATGGGAACCTGCCTCTATTAATATGCCACCCTCTTCTCCGAGGGCAATATGCCTTGCGACTGGTATTACATCATGCCGCCCATGCCGCCCATGCCTGGTGCGCCCATAGGCATCTCGGGCTTCTCTTCCTTAGCCTCGCATATCACGCATTCGGTCGTGAGGAACATGCCTGCTATGCTGGCTGCATTCTCCAGGGCAACGCGTGTCACCTTGGCGGGGTCGATGATACCCTTAGCCTTCATGTTCTCGTACTTGTCCTCGCGTGCATTGTAGCCATAGTCGCCCTTGCCGTTGCGTACGTTGTTGACAACCACGCTGCCTTCCTCGCCTGCGTTCTCTACAATCTGACGGAGAGGCTCCTCTATGGCACGGCGTACGATTTGGATACCAGTAGTCTCGTCGGCATTTACTCCTGCCAGTCCTTCCAAAGCCTCCTGTGCACGTATGTATGCCACGCCGCCTCCGGGTATGATACCCTCCTCGATGGCAGCCCTCGTAGCGCAGAGAGCGTCATCAACGCGATCCTTCTTCTCCTTCATCTCCACCTCGCTTGGAGCACCTACGTACAGTACGGCAACGCCGCCTGAGAGCTTGGCCAGACGCTCCTGCAACTTCTCCTTGTCGTAGTCGCTGGTTGAGTTTGAAATCTCGTTCTTGATTTGGTTAACCCTATCCTTGATGAGCTCGCTCTGTCCGTGTCCGTTGACGATGGTCGTATTGTCCTTGCTTACTACTACCTTATCACAGGTTCCGAGCATCTCGATGGTAGCCTGCTCAAGCTTGAGGCCTGTATCCTCGCTTACTACGAGTCCACCTGTCAGGACAGCAATGTCCTGCAGCATTGCCTTGCGGCGGTCGCCGAAGCCCGGAGCCTTGACGGCACATATCTTCAGTTGCGAGCGAAGCCTGTTGACAACGAGTGTGGTGAGAGCCTCGCTATCCACGTCCTCGGCAATAACCAGAAGGGGACGGCCGCTCTGTACGGCGGGTTCGAGGATGGGGAGGAAATCCTTGAGGCTGCTTATCTTCTTGTCGTAGATGAGGATGTATGGGTTCTCCATCACGCATTCCATCTTCTCGGTGTCTGTCACGAAGTATGCAGAGAGATAGCCTCGGTCGAACTGCATTCCCTCTACCACGCCGATAGTAGTGTCGCGTCCCTTGGCCTCCTCGATGGTGATTACTCCATCCTTGCTAACCTTTTGCATGGCATCTGCCAAGAGTTTGCCTATTTCAGGGTCGTTGTTGGCACTTACGGTAGCCACCTGCTCAATCTTCTGGTAGTCGTCGCCTACCTGCTCGGCCTGAGCCTTGATGTTCTCTACGACTGCATTGACAGCCTTGTCGATACCACGCTTCAGGTCCATGGGATTTGCTCCGGCGGCAACATTCTTCAAGCCCTCACGTACGATGGCCTGTGCCAGTACGGTTGCAGTGGTAGTTCCGTCGCCTGCATCGTCACCCGTCTTGCTTGCCACATTCTTCACGAGCTGTGCGCCGGCATTCTGGAACGGGTCAGACAACTCCACTTCCTTGGCTACGGTAACGCCGTCCTTGGTGATGTGCGGAGCACCAAACTTCTTCTCGATTATTACGTTACGTCCCTTGGGACCAAGCGTAACCTTTACTGCATCAGCCAACTGGTCGACACCCTTCTTCATCAACTCGCGAGCCTCTATGTTGAATTTTATATCCTTTGCCATAACTGTTTGTTTTGCTTTATATTGTTATACCTCAGTTCTTTAATTAATCACGTCTTGAGACAAAGCCAGCCTTGCAGGCTTATCCCAGTATCGCAACCACGTCACTCTGACGCATGATGAGATACTTGCTACCTTCCAGTTCCAGTTCTGTACCTGCATACTTGCCGTACAGTACCTGGTCGCCTACCTTCAGCACCATCTCCTCGTCCTTGGTTCCATTTCCAACTGCAATGACAGTACCTCTCAGGGGTTTCTCCTTTGCGGTGTCAGGTATGATGATTCCGCCTACAGTCTTAGTCTCTGCCGCTGCCGGTTCTATCAGCACGCGGTCTGCCAATGGTTTTACGTTCATAGTTTTATGTTTTGTTACGTTGTTTGGTTTGAATTGTTTCACTTTCGACAATACGAAAACCATGCCAAATTACGACAATAGGACAAAATGTCAGTCGATACTGACAAAAAAAGCCAAGCCACGCTGCGATTATTCGGAAAATATGACTACCTTTGTACAGATGGAAAAGAAAAGAGCCCTCG
>SFXD01000117.1 GCA_004559785.1 bacterium
TACTCTGAGGAGTTCCGCAACTCACGCTTCGTCACATACAAGGTCAAGGACGCCATAGTTGACCAGTTCAGACAGAAAACCGGGACAAGACCCAACATATCAATAACAAACCCCGACATCAGGCTGCACATACACATAGCCGAGGACAAGGCCACCCTGTGCCTTGACTCAAGCGGAGAGAGCCTGCACCGCAGGGGCTACAGGCAGGAGAGCGTGGAGGCCCCGCTCAACGAGGTGCTCGCGGCAGGAATGATCCTAATGTCGGGCTGGAAGGGAGACACTGACTTCATCGACCCTATGTGCGGCTCGGGAACACTGCTCATTGAGGCCGCACTGATAGCCAGGAATATCTCGCCGGGAGTATTCCGCAAGGAATTCGCATTCGAGAAGTGGCCCGATTTCGACCAGGAACTTTTCGACACCATCTATAACGACGACTCGCAGGAAAGGGAGTTCGCACACCACATTTACGGCTACGATGTCGACATGAAGGCCGTGAACACGGCAAGGCTCAACGTCAGGGCAGCAGGACTCACCAAGGACATCACCGTTGACCAGCAGGACTTCAAGGACTTCACGCAACCGGCCGAGAAGTCGATAATCATTACCAACCCTCCTTACGGCGAGCGCATCTCTACCCCCAACCTCCTTGCCACATACAAGATGATTGGCGAGAGGCTGAAGCACGCCTTCACTGGCAACGACGCCTGGATATTGAGCTACCGCGAGGAATGTTTCGAGCAGATAGGACTAAAGCCTTCTATAAAGATACCTGTCTTCAACGGCTCACTGGAATGCGAGTTCAGAAGATACTCCATGTTTGACGGCAAGTTCAAGGAGTTCCGCTCTGAGGGCGGCATCGTCAAGACTGAGCGGGACAAGGCCGAGATGGCGCAGAAGCACAGGTTCAAGAAAAACCGGGAGTTCAAGGAGAGGATTACTGCCGAGGAGGAGAACGAGGGCAGCGACATCAGGTCGTTCAAGTTCTTGTCCTTGGAGAGGCAGAAGGAGCGCAAGGAAGACAAGGCTCCACGATTTGGACGCCGCCAGCATGACAGCGAAGACAGAGGCGAGGGACGCCGCTTCGGCAAGGGACGCGACGAGAAAACGTTCGGCAAAGGCGACCGCAAGGGCGGAAAGGACAACAAATGGGGTGCCAAGGGTGACCGCAAGTTTGGCCAGGACGACAGAAAGGGCCGCAAGGGAGGAAAGAAGAACTTTAAAGATAACGGTTTCGACTATGACGACTAAGACTCTGAGACTGTTGGCCAAGATACTGTTTCTGACCATGATACCGATTAGCGCATCAGCACAGACAAGGCAATTCACACTGGAGGACCTGAACTATGGCGGCAACAACTACCGCAACATGGTTCCAAAGAACAAGTTCACGACATGGTGGGGCGACGAGCTGATACACCTGGATGTTGAGGAATGTCTCATCGTTGACAAGAAAAGCGGCCGGGAGAAGACGCTGCTCACTCTTGAGAACGCCAAGGCCTGGTCGGGACTGAAGGTCAGAAGCCTGCTCTATGCCCAATTTCCCTATGCCGACCGGCCTCTCGTATTGCTCTCTGACGGCAAGGAGAGGGCACTCGTAGACTGGAAGACCGGCAAGGCTACATGGAAAGGCAGCGTGAGCGGCAGCGACACCGAGGAATGGAACAAGGCATCGAAGGCATCGGCATTTGTCAAGGACAACCAGCTCTATGTTTGCGACGGAAGCGGCAACACCCGCCAGCTGACCACAGACGGGAGCAGGAACATAGTATATGGGCAAAGCGTACACCGCAACGAGTTCGGCATAGAGGGAGGGCTCTTCTGGAGTCCGGACGGCAACAGGCTCGCCTTCTACCGCATGGACCAGAGCATGGTAACCGACTATCCGCTGGTAGACATTGACACAAGAGTGGCCGAACAGGCACCGGAGAAATACCCCATGGCAGGAATGGCATCCCACAAAGTAACCGTAGGTGTCTACGACCTGGCTACGGGGAACACCGTTTACCTGAAAGCTGGAGACCCTACGGACAGGTATTTCACGAACATCAGCTGGAGCCCCGACAGCAAGACCATATACATGTTCGAGCTAAACCGCGACCAGAACGACTGCCGTCTCGTAAGCTACGACGCCAGCAACGGAGAGAAGAAGGCCGAGCTGTACAGGGAGCAGGACGACAAATATGTAGAGCCACAGCATCCCATAGCCTTCCTGCCCTGGGACTGCACTAAGTTCGTGATGCAAAGCCAGAAGGACGGCTACAACCATCTGTATCTCCTCGACGCCAATGGCAAGGAGATAAGGCAGATAACCAAAGGCAAGTGGGTGGTGATGGACATGCTTGGCTTCAATACTAAGGAAAAGACAATAGTGTACTCGTCAAACCAGATAAGCCCTATCCAGCGAAACACCTTCGCCATAACCGTTGACGGAGCCAAGACCAGGCAGCTTGACAACGGCAAGGGCTACCACTATGCCTCGCTGAGCGGCAAGAGCGGGTATGTTCTCGACAGATATTCCGAGCCGGATGTGCCACGTGCCATCGACATAGCACCGACAACCATAAAGGCGAAGAACAAGCCACTGGCCTACTTCAGGGCTGACAATCCATGGAAAGACTATGCGGTACCGGAATATTCATGCGGAAGCATCAAGGCTGCTGACGGCACAACAGACCTGTTCTACAGGATGGTGAAGCCCGTGAATTTTGACGAGACTAAGAAATATCCCACCATTATATATGTATATGGCGGTCCGCACGCACACAATGTAGATGCCACCTGGCACTATGGCAGCAGGGGATGGGAAACCTACATGGCACAGAAGGGCTACCTGCTGTTCATCCTCGACAACAGAGGAAGCGAGAACAGGGGCAAGGATTTCGAGCAGGCTACTTTCAGGCATCTCGGACAGGAGGAGATGAAAGACCAGATGAAGGGTGTGGAATATCTGAAATCCCTTCCCTACGTCGACGAGGCGCGTATTGGCGTGCACGGCTGGAGCTTTGGAGGTTTCATGACAACATCCCTCATGACCAACTACCCGGACGTGTTCAAGGTAGGAGTCGCCGGAGGCCCTGTGATAGACTGGAAATGGTACGAGGTGATGTACGGTGAGCGATATATGGACACACCGGAAAGCAATCCGGAGGGATATGCCCAGACAAGCCTCATCAGCAAGGCCAAGAACCTAAAGGGCAAACTGCAGATAATCATTGGACTAAACGACCCCGTAGTGGTTCCCCAGCATGCTCTTTCGTTCATCAAGGAGTGCATACTGCAAGGCACACAGCCCGACTTCTTCGTCTATCCCGGTGAGCCACACAACATGCGAGGCCACCAGAGCACACACCTGCACGAGCGCATATCGCAGTATTTCGATGACTACCTGAAGTAAGGGTTTTTTTCAGAAGACTATAATTTCACAGCAAGACCATAATCAGACAAAGATATGACGAACAGCTTACGTAAGACAGCGTGGCTCCTGCTATTCCTGCTGCTGCCATTGCAATCCATAGCATTCGACAAGGCCGTAATGGACCGGCTTGCCGCCCTGCCTGGTATCAGCAAGGTGGAGCCTCTTGAAAGCGAGGCTTATCAGGACAAATACGTGATGTTCATAAAACAGCAGGTTGCCCATGACGATGCCTCTGTGGGGACCTTCGACCAGCGGCTCATAGTATGCCACGTGGGGTTCGACCGTCCGACCATCCTTGTCACGGAAGGCTACTATGCCCACTACGCACTCCGGAAGGGATATCAGGAGGAACTGTCCAAAATACTCAACGCCAATGTCATTACTGTTGAGTACAGATACTTTGCCGAGTCGGTGCCGCAGCCATGCAACTGGGACTACCTCACGGTGGAGAACTCCCTTTACGACCTGCACAACGTCAACATGACATTCAGGCAGGTCTACAGCGGCAAGTGGATAGCCTCCGGCATCAGCAAGGGCGGACAGACTACGATGTTCTACAGGGCTTTCTTCCCTGACGACGTGGATGTCTCCGTGCCATACGTCGCTCCCCTGAACAAGAGCACCGAGGACGGACGCCACGAGCCTTTCCTGTCGAAGACTGTGGGAACGAAAGCTGACAGAAAACTGATTGCCGACTTCCAGACAGAGTTGTGCAAGCGCAAGAATGCGCTCATGCCCATGCTCCGCAGCCACTGCGAGAAGCGTGGCTACACATTCCGCGTACCCGTAGAGGACATCTTCGACTATATGGTCTTGGAATATCCGTTTGCCATCTGGCAATGGGGCACGCCGTTGAGCGACATCCCGTCAGTAACGGCAGACGACAAGACCCTCTTCGACCACCTGCTGAAAATCAACGAGCCAGACTACTTCGCCGAGCAGTCGCCGTTCCTTCCCTTTAACGTGCAGGCAGCAAGAGAACTGGGCTACTATGGCTATGACATGAAACCTTTCAGGAAATATTTCTCCATAAAGACTACGGAGGACTACCTGCACAGGATAATGCTTCCGGCAGAGTTTGCCAACGTGAGGTTTGACAAGACCCTGTACAACAGGACAATGAAGTTCCTTAAGGAGAACGACCCAAGGATGATATACATCTACGGAAGCATAGACCCCTGGAGCGCATCGGGCGTTGCCGGGCTGAAATTCCTGAAGAACAAACATAATATTAAGGTATATATGCTTGAAGGCGGAAGCCACAGGACAAGAATAAACTCCTT
>SFXD01000030.1 GCA_004559785.1 bacterium
TAGAACACCTCTTAACCCAAATCGGCCATTGGGATCGCCCCTTATACATGAGCCTCTTCATTTGCCATATTTGATAAGGAAAAAGGCCATGATCCATGATGGAATATGCCCATTTTTGAAGAACTTGGCTGGCGTATTCTACTGCCTGCTGATAGTAAGGCAACGAGGGAATCTATTTCCTGAAGAGGTGGGCATAGCGTCGGGCGAGACGTGACAGGAGCCAGTCGGGGATAAGTGCGAGGAGGCACGGCGCAACCTTGGTGGCAATGCCCGGGGATACGACGGAGCGGCGGGCAAACAACCCCTTCAATGCCTTGTCCACGGCCTTGGACGGAGGAATCATCACCCCACAGCCAAGCAGTAGCCTTCGCACACGGGGAGGGAATGAGAACAGAGGGGTGTCGACTGCCCCGAACACAGCCGTGGTGACGCTCACTGGGGAGCCGGCACACTCTATGCGCAGCGACCTTGAATACCCCTTTACAAAACGTTTCGTGTTGCCGTACATGCCGATTATGGGCCAATCCATGTATGCACATACGGAAGAGACGTTGAGTATGTAGCCGCAGCCCTCCTCCTTCATCAATGGGACGAATGCGCGGCATAGCAGGAGTGGCGTGACGCAATGCAGGTGGACAATGCGCGAGAGGGCTTGCGGAGACGCGTCGGCAATGGCTGATGTGAGCAGTATCCCGGCATTGTTGACCAGTACCTCTACAATGGCCTTATGCTCGCGGCAGAATGCCAGCAGGCGATCGGCAGCATCGTTGGACGTAAGGTCGAGGCAAAGGGGCAGCACGGGCACGGGATATTCTGCTGACAGGTGAGATGCCTGCTCGTCGAGAGCCATTCCGTTGACGTCAACGAGTACAAGGCCGTAGCCCCGTCCTGCCAGTTGCCTTGCATAGTGCAAGCCCATTCCCGAGGCAGAGCCGGTGACTATGGCGTATCTGTGGACTGATGAGGCTGACGATCCGTTCATAGTGCAGGAACCGAAATATCGTTGGCAGGGGTGGACGGAATGCCCAGGTAGGAGAAGAACCAGTCGGGCTTGTCGTTCATGATGAGGCTGCTTGGGAAGTCCGTCTCGGCAAGCAGTGGGTAGATGTTGCCATAGTCGGCAATGGAGAAGCAGATGTGTGCGTCGCTGCCCAGTATGACTGGCACCTCGTGCTGCTTGCAGAGCCGCAGTATCTCGATGTTGTTAGCCCTGGCATCGGTCTTGTGCCTTACGGGGTTGAGGCTGCTGTTGTTGATTTCGAGTAGAGTCTTGCTCTCCTTTGCCGCCAGTACGATAGGCTCGAACGACAGTTCTGCCGTGCCGTCTCCGGGATGGCTGATGATGTGCGTCCATGGATTGCGTATGGCAGCAATCATGCCGGCGGTGTTCTCCTCGCGCGTACCTCCCTTCCAGCACAGCGAGTGTATGCCGGCAATCCTGATTTCGAGCAGGCGATAGTATTCCTCGTCGAGGTCGAGCCTTCCCGAGCAGTCGAGTATGTTGAGTTCTGCACCCAGCATGACGTGTACTCCGTACAGCGTGCGCGGCACTACGGAAAGGTTGCGGAAATATATGGGGTCGCATGTGCCTGGTATTCCCGGAGCATGTTCGGTAATGCCCAGTACCTGCAGCCCTCGCCACGAAGCCTCGCGTGCCATCTCCTGTATGGTGCTGAAGGCGTGTCCGCTTGCCACGCTATGTGTGTGTACATCCAATAAACAGTTCATATTCGTGTGAATTAACGTTAATCTCAAATCTTCTGCCTTCCACCTCAAGGCTCTGTGCAAGGAGGTGCAGGCGTTCGCCCGTGGTGCCATATAGCCTGTCGCCCAGGATGGGATTGCCAAGCCCCTGCGGATGTGCGCAGTGTACCCTCAGTTGGTGTGTGCGCCCCGTAAGAGGCTTCAGTTCCACCAAGGCGTGTCCGCGAATGTTGTCGAGCACCCTGTAGTGTGTCACGGCATGTCGTCCGTGTGATATGTCCACGGTCTGGCGTGGCCGGTCGGTTACGTCCGGACGCAAGGGCAGGTCGATAGTCCCCTGCATACCTATGGGCATGGCATGTTCCAGCAGAGCCCTGTATGTCTTGGAAACTTGCCGATGTACGAAAGCCTGTTGTAGCGTGTGGTACGCCTCCCATGTGAGGGCAACCGCCATAACGCCTGCCGTGTCCATGTCGAGCCTGTGTACCATGATTGGACCCTGTGCGTGCGGAAACAGACGGACTATCTCCGACTGCACGCTTGGCATGTTGCCCTTGCCCGGTACCGAGAGCATCCCGCAGGGCTTGTATACGGCAGCCATCCGGGCATCGTGGTACAATATGCCGAGAGGCATGGATGGTCCTGCTGACAGGGGGCTTGGCTCTACGTCGAGTCCCCGGAGCATGTGCCCGAGTATTGGCTTGCATCGGCTGTTGCACGACGGGTAGTATCGTCCGTCCAGACGCAGTTCGCCTTCAGGAGAGCCTCCTACCCAGAACTCTGCCATGCACACGGGATGCGCCCCCATCCTGTAGGCAGCCTGCAGGAGGCGTGGGGCGCAGCACTCCCCTGCCCCACTTGGCGGAGTGAGTGGATGGAATATCTCCTTGAGATTCCTCTCCTCGCCGTTGGCGTCAAGGAAGACGAACTGGCCGAAGAGCCATTGCTGCAATGCTGCACTGCGCCTGCTGCGTTCCAGGCACAGGGCATCTACTTCCGACTGCAATTCCCGTAGGTGCGCCTCGTCCTGGGTTATCCTTTGTTCCCACTGCCGGCGCAAGCGTCGTAGTTGAGCCTTCTGGTACTGGCTCTGGCGCACCATGGAGGGCAAAGCCGCCTGCAGTTCGTCGGCGGACAGGGAAGCCCTCAGCTTGTCGCGTCGTGCCTTGTCCTCGTGCATCGTGGCGCGGTATGCGGCGATGTCGTCGTCCATCTGCCGGCGCAGTGGGCTTGGCACCATTTGCGAGCGTAGTTGCCCTATCCTGGCGTTGATGTCGGATATCAGCCTTTCCTCCTGCTGGAAGTGGCATCCGTCTGCCATGAGGTCGAATACGGGCGGTACGAAGTAGTCGTGCATGGTGTCGCCTCCGAGCGTGCCTGAGAAGGAAGCGAGGAATCCCCTGCCCTGCCCTCTCTCTACCACAAGCACCCCGAACATCTTGCCCCGCCTAAGTTCGTCCGCCCATTCCGTCCTCGTGGCGAGGTAGCGCCTCACCTCCCCTGCGGCTGCCACGCACAACGGATGGGGCGTGTAGCAGAACGGGTATGTGAAGTGCGCTGGCGAAGGCAGGTGGCTGACGGATTGGGGCAAGGGATGTAATCTCATAGGGAAAGAACCGATTCGGGACCCATGTTGAAAAGTAGGTCTACTATGCTCAGGTCGTGCAGGAAGCCGTGCTTGTGTGCGAAAACCTGATAATATGGACGCACTGGCTGGGCGTTCCATGTGCCGTCCGTCTTCCCTGCGAAAGAGGAAGTGCGCTCCAGAGAGACGTCCATGTCCAGAAGGGAGCACATGAGGTGGAGCAGTTCCATGTTGAAGTCGGCAAGGAACTCCCGGCGTTTCTCGTAGAAGGGTGCGAGGTCGTCGGCATAATATTCGAAGAAGGGCGACTGCCTGTACGAACTTGCCAGTGCCTGCCAATGCTGGTGCCTCCAGTTGCCATGGTCGCTGATGCGTATGTCTCGCACGAGCCTGCTCTGCCCTGGCTTCTGCACGGGGATGGTAAGGGCGAGGGTTCCCTGCGGGCTGTCTATGAGGCACCTGTTACGTAAGGTCTGCTTTGCGTATGTGTCGTACACCTCCACGGATGCGCCCCCGTTGCGGTAGAGTGCCATGTAGTAGGATACGGGGGCGAGGTAGTAACAGGGCAGTGTCACGGCGTGGGTGTGTGTTATATGTTGCTGACAAGGCGGAACAATCTGTTCCAGCGTATGTGCCTGCCACTGAACCAAGGCTTGTCGACATCGGTGCTGAGCCATACCAGTATGGGCTTGCCCACTATGTGGTCTTCGGGCACGAATCCCCAATAGCGGCTGTCGGCAGAACAATGCCTGTTGTCGCCCTGCATCCAGTAGTAGTCCATCTTGAAGGTATATTCGCGTGCTTCTTCGCCGTTGATTAGAATCTTGCCGTCGTCGGTCACCCTGAGGTCGTTGCCTTCGTACACGGCAATGGGACGCTCGTAGACGGGTAGGTTGTCGAGTGTAAGTTGGATGGTCTCGCCCTTCTTTGGAATCCAGATGGGTCCGTAGTTGTCGCATGTCCAGCCAGTGTATCCGTTCTTGGGGTAAAGGCTCTCTGTGTCGTGGTTCTCAACGGGGATGATGCTCTCCACGTACTCGGTGTGCTTCTCCAGTTCCTGCTTGGCTTGGAGTGTGAGGGGGATGATGCCGCTCTGGTACATCTCCTGTACGTCCTTGCCGCTAAGTCCGAGGGAGTATGTCAGGTCGTCGGGCAGGTAGTTAGTGCGCAGCGACACGTGGTAGTTGTGCTGAACGTTAGGTGCGTCGGGGTTCACCTTGCCGTCGAGGTACAGCACCTTGTCCCTGATTTCCAGCGTCTGCCCTGGAAGTCCGACGCATCTCTTGACATAGTTCTCCCTGCGGTCGACGGGTCTGTAGCCAATCTTGCCGAAGGTCGCGCTGTTGAGTGATACGAATTGCTTGCCGAGGTTGTATATCGTATTGTAATACGAGCGTCTCTGCATTACGCTGAGGCTGTCCATGACGGGCAGCGACCCTGCCTGCTGCAGCAGAATCTGGCTTCCGTACCCATAGCAGAGGGTGTAGTATTCCGTCTGGTAGGGCATGTTGGCTACGATGGTGTCGCCCTCGGGATAGTTGAAGACCACGATGTCGTTCAGTTGGACGGGCTTGGGTGTCACGCGCTTGTATTCCCAGCGTGGCCACTCGATGTAGCTTTTGCCTCCCCATGGCAGGGTATGCTGGCACAGGGGCATGTGGAGTGGCGTCTGTGGTACGCGTGGCCCGTAGCTCATCTTGCTCACGAAGAGGTAGTCGCCTACGAGCAGGCTCTTTTCCAGGGAGCTGGACGGTATGGTGTAGTTCTGGAAGAAATAGATGTTGACGAAGTATACTGCTACGAGGGCAAACACAATGGCGTCCACCCAACTCATGACGAGCCTCACCAAGGGGTTCTCGGCATCCTTCCACCAGGTCCAGGGGATGATGCGTGTGACATACGCATCGAAGAGGAACGGCAGCACTATCACTCCCCACCAAGCGTCGACCCATGCGAGGAATGCTAAGTAGAGTATGCTGTATACTATGGCTTTCGCCCAATCGGTTCTGGTTGCCTTGTACTTTATGTTCATGTCGTTGTTGTTAGTTGTCTTTTAAGCAAAAGGGTTCATTGCTGGAAACGGAACAGGTCGCTTGTGGTGAGCAGTCCCTCGTGGTTGGCGGTGTATTCGGCCGCCAGCACTGCGCCGAGGGCGAAACCTGTCCTGCCGTGGGCGTCGTGGGTGATGGTTATCATGTCCTCCGGGGAGTCGTACGTCACGCTGTGTATTCCAGCTACTTCCCCGCGCCTGATGTCGTCGATGCGCAGCACGTCCTTTGCAGTCTCGTGCAATCCCCACTTCTTCTTGCGGTCGAGGTTGTCCACTATCTGCTCTGCCAGTGTGATTGCCGTGCCCGATGGTGCGTCCAGCTTGTGTACGTGGTGAGTCTCTACCATGTTGACGTCGTATTGTGGGAAGGCGTTCATTATCTTGGCAAGGTATTCGTTGACGGCACTGAATATGGCAACTCCAACGCTGAAGTTGCTCGCCCAGAAGAGGGTCTTGCCTCCCTCGGAACATGCCCGGCGCACTTCGTCGCCATGGTCCTTCATCCACCCGGTGCTGCCGCTTACCACCTTTACTCCGGCCTTCCATGCCTTCATGTAGTTGTCGTATGCCGTCCATGGCGTGGTGAACTCTATTGCGACGTCTGCGCTTGCAAAGGCTTCGGATTCGAAATCCTGCTGGTTGTCGATGTCTATGACGCTCACTATCTCGTGCCCACGCGACAGGGCTATGCCCTCTATCATACGGCCCATCTTGCCGTAACCTATCAATGCTATTTTCATACGATATACGATAATTTAGCCGCAAAAATACAGAATTTACGCCGAAATTCACTACTTTTGCTATAAAAATACAGTTAATGTGGACTTTGTCGCATGGAAAGGTTGCTACACTATATCTGGAAACACAGGATACTCCCTCTCAGGACGCTATTTACCACGGATGGCAGGGAGGTCGAGGTGCTGGACCCGGGCTTGGCTAACCAGAACCAAGGTCCCGACTTCTTCAACGCCAAGGTAAGGATAGGCGGCAACGTATGGGCAGGCAACGTGGAGGTACACGTCAGGTCGTCAGACTGGTTCAGGCATGGGCACGAATCCGACCCCGCCTACAACAACACCATCCTGCACGTAGTGAAGCATGCTGACGGCGAGGTGACGACACAGGACGGCCATGTGCCGCCACAGGTGGAGCTGGCGGTGCCGGGGTATGTGGAGGAGAACTACCACGAGCTATGCCTCACGGAGGACTATCCGCGGTGCCACAGGGTGGTTCCCTACATACCTCCCCTAAAGGTGCATGCCTGGATGGATGCTCTGCTGGCAGAGAGGATAAGGGAGAGGGCCGCCAGGCTGACTGCCATGGTGGACGGCATGAACGGCGACTGGGAAAGGGCTACGTTCGTCACCCTGTGCCGCAGCTTCGGGTTCGGGCTCAACGGCGACACGTTCGAGAAATGGGCTTGCTCCATACCCATGGGGGCGGCAGGAAAGCACAGGGACGACCTCCTGCAGGTAGAGGCTCTGTTCCTGGGCATGGCAGGCCTGCTGGACACGGGGAGCGGCTTGCCCGACGCAGGGACGGAAAGGAGAAAGAGGGAGTTTGCCTTCCTCGCACACAAGTTCAGCCTCACGCCCGCGATGGACTCCTCCGACTGGAAATACCTCAGGACCAGGCCGCGGAATTTCCCTCACGTCAGGATCAGGCAGATAGCCATGCTCTACCACAAGGGCATCATGCGGATGTCGTCGCTCGTCGAGGCTCCCGACATCGAGAGCCTGGACAAGGTCCTGGCAGGCGGAGGCATCTCGGCAGGAAGCCGTAGGTTGCTCATGATAAATACCATCGTGCCACTGCTCTATGCCTACGGAACCGCCCATGCAGACGAGGACATGAGGCAGAGGGCACTGTCGCTGCCGGAGCAGATCCCTGCCGAGGACAACCATATACTGAGGCTGTGGAAGCAGTGCGGCCTGACCGTCAGTACGGCGGCAGACAGCCAGGCTCTGATACAGCTGAAGCGCGAATACTGCGACCGCAAGGATTGCCTACGTTGCAGGTTCGCCTACGAATACCTGAAGATGAAGCATTGAACAGAATCATTTAAGCATAAGCAAATGGGAACGACACACGCAAGATACGTATACGAACTGCGCCTGAAGGTGCGCGACTACGAATGCGACCTGCAGGGCATCGTGAACAACGCCAATTACCAGCACTATACGGAACATGCAAGGCACGAGTTCCTGCTCAGGGCAGGCATCAGCTTTGCCGACATGCACGACCGTGGCATAGATGCCGTGGTGGCAAGGATAGCCATGGCGTTCAAGACCCCGTTGAGGAGCGGCGACGAGTTCGTGTGCCGCCTCAGGGTAAGGAGGGAAGGCATAAGGTACGTCTTCCTGCAGGACATCTTCCGCCTGCCGGACGAGAAACTTGCCCTGAAATGCCAGGTGGACACCGTATGCCTGGTGGACGGCAGGCTGGGGCAATGCCCGGAACTGGACACTCTTATGGAACCGTATCTCGACAAGGAATGAATGCGCAGGATACCCTCTACACCATAGCCCTGAGCATGATACCGTCCCTGGGCTTGACGGGCAAGAGGCTGTTGGCGGACGTCCCGGGAGGTGCGGCCACGATATTCGAGTTCAGGAACGACATCAGGACAATACTCCCCGGCGCAAGCCAGAGGCTAGTGGACGACATTGCACACATGGACAGCCTGCTGGGACGGGCCGAGCAGGAGATGGAGTTTGCCGGGAAGGGCAATATCCGGATACTGTGCATCGGGGACGGCGACTACCCGCACCGCCTTGCCCGTTGCGAGGACGCACCCATCGTGCTGTACTACAGGGGCAATGCCGACCTGAACGGCAGGCATGTAGTAGGCATGGTGGGGACAAGGAGGGTGACGCAGTACGGCATAGGCTTTTGCCAGAAGTTCGTCGCCGAACTGAAAGACCTTTGCCCGGACGCACTCGTAGTGAGCGGCTTGGCATACGGAGTGGACGTCAACTGCCATCGCAATGCCATGAGGTACGGCCTGCCCACGGTGGGAGTGCTTGCCCACGGGCTGGACCAGATATATCCCAGGGGGCATAGGGAGACAGCCATCGAGATGCAGAAATGCGGAGGCGTGCTTACGGAGTTCCCTGCCTATACCCCATTGGACAAGCGTTACTTCCTGCAGCGCAACCGCATCATAGCAGGCATGAGCGATGCCGTTATCGTGGTGGAAAGTGCTAGTAAGGGAGGCTCGCTCAGGACCGCCGAGTATGCCGGAGGTTACAACAGGGATGTCTTTGCCGTACCCGGACGCCTGTCCGACCCCATGTCCGAGGGCTGCAATGCCCTGATAGCCGAGAACAAGGCCGTAATCCTGTGCGGCGCTGCCCAGCTCGTGGCCGACATGGGATGGGAAATGGATGCCACGCAGAGGAAAAGCCTGAGGGACGGCATCCAGCAGGAACTCTTCCCCACCCTTACCGAGGACGAGGGAAGGATTGCCTCGTCGCTGAGCCTTGACGAGGCGAAGGGCATCGACCGGCTCTCCTGCGACACGGGCATCAATCCAGGCAAGCTGGGCAGCCTGCTGTTCGGCATGGAAATGAATGGCGTTGCCAGGAAGGTGGCAGGAGGGGGCTACGTCCTTGCCATGCCCCGGTGATGCCGTATGTGAAGGACTGACACTGCGCTGAGGCGCTGACGGTCAGTCCGTGCCGTGCGACCCGCTGCCGGTAATGCAGGTCAGGGTCCTTAGCGATGCCTCCAGCTTCCGTACCAGCTCGCGCTTGTCGGTGTTGGGCGAATATACGAAGCCCTCTCCCACTATCACCCGGCTGCGGGGCGTGTCTATCCTTGCTACGGACACGAACGGGCCTCCCAGGGCTCCGTTGCGCATCTGCCACAGTCCGCGTATCTCCTGTACCAGCGTCTTGCCTGCCATCCTCCTGCGGCTGCTGACGATGGGCTCGTCCCCTTCGCGTACGGTCTCCATCCACTGGTCTTCCCTGCTGCCCGGTATGTTCGCCTTCATCACGGAGTCGCGCTTGCCTACGAAGTTCCCTACCGTGAGTGCGTCGCTGCCATCCCAGGGATAGGCATACACCACTATGTTCAGGTCCTTTTCCGCGAGGTTGCTGCTTCCCCAGAGGAAGTCCTTGCCCTTCTTGGTGCTCGTTATGTTGGCAGGTGCCATTATGCTCATGCCGAGGGTTTCCCCAAGGTCGTCGCTGACCTTGCGGCTGTACTTCCGCCTGAGTTCGCCTTGCCTCATCTCCAACTGGAAATCGCCTATCAGGTCCCTCAGATACGTGCTGCTGCGCGAGAGTATGGAGCGCAGGCGGTCCATGTCAGGGCTTTCCACGTAGACTTCCAGCTGTGGCGTGGCGGCAACGTCGCTTGCAGCCCCTATCCTGGCAGCCTCCAGGCTGGGGTTGATGGTGACGTATAGCTTGCTGTGCATGGTGGTATATATCCTGCGGTAGTCCTCGGAGAACACCCTGACGGTACGGAAATAGTCCTCGTGCTGCATCAGCCCGGGCACGTCTCCCTGCAGGATGCCTCTCAGGGTGTCGGCGACGTCCGTGTTCCATATAGCCTTGTCCACCACGAGCAGCAACTCGCTTGGCTGTCCCTTGGACGACGGCAGCCGCTTGCTGCCATCCCCGGAGGACGGGTGGCACGAAGCTATCGTCAGCAGCAGGAATGGTATCAGGCACCAGCGACCTACTCCGCCTCCGGCTCCCCCGGCACCCGAGAATCCGCCGCCGAAGGAGGACGAGCCTGACGAGGCGGCACTGGCTTGGCTGCTGACCTTTATGGAGTTCTCCATCGAATGTGACATGTTGTGTATTATCCTGTCCGCCAACATGTACGTCGTGATGCTCTCCGGGGCGTTGCTGCACTCGTACCATACCGGGGCGGGGATGCCTATCTCCCTGAATTGCTTCTGCCACTTCTTGGTAAGTCCAAACACCATGGCGTATGGCAATACGTCGTAGAAGTATGAGGGGTTCTCGTCCACCTGCGCCTTCAGCATGGGCAGTTCCGACTTCTCGATGAACTCGCGGAATCCCAGCAGCAGGGACATCTTCTCTATCCTGTATGCCGAGTCGCGCATCATTCGCCCGCTGAACAGTGCCACCATCCATCCCGACGCTATGACGGCAAGCATAGCCTCGCGCTGGAGGAAGCAGTCGTGTTGCTCGTAGACGAACAGGCTGTATACCAAGGCGTGGACGGCTCCGAGCGCCATGATGCCCAGGTATTGCATCAGGCGAAGGCGTGTCCTGACAATCATGTCGTAGTTGGAGAGGCATATCCTGAGTATGGAGACGAATGCCAGCGGAAGGGTCCACGTCAGTATGGCGAACATCCACGCGGCATCGTCGCTGGCAGCCACGCAGCTTGACGTCCCCAGCGCTGCCGTGCCTGCCGCCAGGTAGGCCAGTGCCAGCAATACCGTGGGCAGGTGGAGGCGGGTGAGCCTGCCCTTGAAATGCTTGTGCAGGGCCACGAGAGCCTCGAATATCTCCTTGTGCTTGTCCCCGAGCTTAGACAGGACTACGGAATCCTTGCCTGAGAAGAACACGCTCCAGAACTTCTTCTGGTACTCGGGTGCATCATCGGGCAGGGGCTTCAGCTTTACCAGCTCCAAGTCGGGCTCGTCCCTGCCCAGGAGGCGTTTCTTGCCTTCCAGCTCACGTATCTTCAGGTAGCCCTTGGACGCGAACCATACTATCAGCGACGTCAGGTCCCTGAGGTCGGCGCTGTCGTCCACTATCACCCCCACCTCTGCACTGCTCATGCCGTCCGGAGCGTTGTATTCTATCACCTTCGTGGGGCTTTTCCTCCTGAGGAACAGCAGGTAGCACATCAGCATGCAGAAGAGCAATGCGGCAACACCCAGCGAGGTAATGCAGGGGGTGGGGCTGACGGCGTATGGAGCCTGCCAATATCCCTCGGGCAGGTCGCCCTGTATGGTTATTGCATTGTATGGCGCAATGCCCGTGGCATGCCCCGCAATCTCGTGGTCGGCAAGCCGTACGTCCACGTCCAGGTCGTTGCCTACGGCTCCCGATTCGCCGCTGAACGTACGCATGGCTTGCCTGAAGGAAGCAGGCAGCGCATCGTCGAAGTGCAGGGTGAAGTCGAACTCGCCTATCTCCGTGTTGCAGTCGGTGCCGAGCAGGGTGTGGCATATCTCGTCCGAGGTGGCGTAACGGTCGTCGGGGTATGCGAGCCTGTACCTGATGACGTACGTATGCGGGCCGATGACGGTGGTGTTCCCGTCGCCCAGCCTCAGAAGCAGGTTGTCACGGGAGTCGTCCACGTCCTCCTCTGCCAAGGGGACGTTTGCCCACACGCTGTCTATCTGTAACCGATAGGTGAACTTGGCGTTGCCTGCGCTTGTCTCGTGGTGCCTCGCATACCTGCGTGGTATGTACCTGTATATGCCATGGCTCTCCTCCGTGAACAGCACCTTCAAGGTCTCTGTCACGTCCCATGTGTTGTCGGGGTGTACGTCGGCCTCGTATTTCCACGATTCTATCCTGTAGCCCGTGTCGCCGTCCCCTGCCATGGCCGTGTTGGCAAGTGCCAGGACGAACAGCGACAGCAGCAACGCCATGCTCCTGAGGCGTACGTGCGGTTTCTTGTTCCTGATTTCCATAACGATTGATGCCTTTTTCCACAGGCAAAGATAATGCAAATGGGGACACTATCCAAACATTCCGTTCCCTAAATTGCGTTTTCCGTCCAATTTGTGACCTCGCGTCCGCCGGCGACGATTCTGTAGCCGTGAGAGACCCCCTCAGTCTCCCAGAGACCCCCCTCAGTCCCCCAGAGCCCCCCTCAGTCCCCCAAAGACCCCCTCAGTCCCCCTGTTTAGGGGGAGGAGCAGTGAGCAATGAGAGGCCCCCTGTAAAGATTTTTAGGCTGCATGCCTGACGTACAAGGCTGCGGGCAAATGCCGGTGCACTTCACGTGCAATGCTGCCTCGCATGAGTGGGGGTGGATTTTTCCCTCGGGAGGGAAATAATTTTCCCTCGGGAGGAAAAAAATATTTCCTCGGGAGGGAGGAATATTTCCTCGGGAGGGAGGCTGACGTGCCCCCTGCGCGGCACACACGGAAACATGCCCGGGAGGTGCTTCCCACCTCTTTGGGCATCTGTCAAGTTTTTTCTGCGGAAACGTGTGCTTGCTCAGGAATTGCCGTAGCTGTGCATTCCGCCCAGGAGGTAGTTGACCCCAAAGTACGTCATGAGCAGGCAGGCAAGGGCGAGGACGGAATACAGGCGGTAGTGACGGATGTCCCTGAACCAAGGCAGGCTCTCGTGGTGGAGCGGAAGGCTGTAGACGAGCATGGTGACCAAGGCCCAGCTCTCCTTGGGGTCCCAGCTCCAGTATGTGCCCCATGATACATTCGCCCATATCGCGCCGAGGAAGATGCCCACGGCAAGCAGGCATACGGCAGGGCGGAGCAGGCTGCGTTCGGCTATGCTGAGCACGAGCAGGGAGTACGACGCTATGATGACGCTGACGTGCGCACTGAGCCACGGCGAGTGGAGCACGGGCATGAGGGGCGTAATCTGGGGATTTGCCACGCCGAGGTGAGCCACGCCGAGCAGTACGGCCGAGATGCCGAATGCAGGCACCAGCAGGCGTGGGAATGCCACGGCAGTGGCCTGCAGGCATAACGACACGAAGACGAGCGTCTCGTAGCCGTTGCTCAGGGGGACGTGTCCTGCCACGCACCAGCGGAGTGCCCATTGCAACAGGACGAATAGGGTGGAGGCGGATGCCAGGGTGCGGCGAAGCCCGGTGCCGTCGTACCCGGTTATCGTGCGGACGGCCAGGACGAAGGCTGCCACGGCAAGGGCTATGGCCAGTGCCCACAGGGTCCAGTCCACCTTGTGGTAGAGGAGCTCAGCATCCACGCGGGCTTCGGACAGGGGCTTCACGTCGGGCGGCAGTGGCTTGAAGAGGCTGCCCTGCATCAGCATGACCACTACGGCCACCTTCTCGTCCTCCGCGGCATCGTTGCCCAGTCCGCACAGGGTGCTGTCGGCAGGGTTCACGTAGCTTGCCAGGGTGCGGTAGTTGCCCCTGCCCAGCCTGATGATGGGCTCGTGGAGCCAGCGGGACGGGTGGCGCATGACATCCGTCACCACCTGCACCGCGTCCATGCCTTGGTAGGTGTCGGCTCCGTATACCTTCATCATCCATTCGTGGGCCATCGCCCCGAAGGGGACGGTGCGGTTGCAGAACACCACCTGTGCGCGCTCCATGCCATGGCTGTCCCGCATGGGGCATCCGTCGGCACGGCAAAGGGTGGGGTAGGTGAGGAGCAGGATTAGTGCGGCAATGCCTGGCATGCGCCGTTTCCTTGGCTTGAAGAGCAGCAGCAGTACGCTGGCGGACAGCAGGGCATAACCCGAATACGTTACGGCTATACCCCACGGGTCGTAGTTGAGCGAGAGCGTGCTGCCCTGCATGTCTTCGTCGTATGAGGACTGGTACAGGCGGTAGGAGCCTACCTTGGCTATGCGGTTCATGCTTATTGTCAGGGGCTTGCCGCCTATGCTGACGTGGCTGACGTAGTCCATGGGTGCCTCAGTGCCGGGATAGCAGAGCACGTAGAAGTCGTCGAGGCGCACTCCAAAGGGAAGCTGCCTTGACAGGGGAGCCTCTCCCTTGCGCTCCAGGGCGTATTCCGAGGTAGTCTCCCCCTTGCGCAGGTGAATCCTTCCCTGCTTCCCCGTAAGTGCTGTCAGCAAGGCTCCGGCCAGTATGACGGCAAAGGAGATGTGTAGCCCCATCACGGCAGGCTTTCGCCAGAGGCGCTTGGCTACGACAAGCCTGAGTGAGGTAATCGCTACGGACAGCCAAAGCAGCCTGAACCACCATGCGCCGTATACCCACCGGTATGCGAACCCCGTACCCTTGGCATCTTCCATGATGGTGGCGGCTGCCACGGTGGCGGCTGCCACGGCGAGGAGCGCGAAGGGGCTATAGGTTGTCCAGGCCCTTGTTCTCATCGCTTGCCTCCTTGATGGCTACGCACTCCATCTCTATCAGCCATGTGGGCCTGCATACGGGAGCCAGGGTGATTATCGTCGGTACGTCCGGGAATCTCTCCGCAAACATGGAGCGTACCGTCTCATGGTCGGCAATGTCACGCAGGTATACTATGGCATGTGCCATGTCGTCCATCGTCATGCCGGCTTCCCGGAGCAAGGCGGAGACGTTCTCCCACATGCGCAGGGTCTGCTCCCTGACATTGCCCAGGTGGACGACGTTGCCCTTGTTGTCGATGCTGGCTGTGCCCGATATGTAGGCATGGTTGCGGTCTCCGTAGCGTACGAGCGTGCCGCGCTCGAAGGTGACTCCGTACTCGTACGTCCTGTTGAGGTGGGTGGGCGCGTACAGGTATCGCTGCTGTCCCTGGGACAGGCCTTTCACGGCATAGCACCCCATCTGTACCAGCGACCTCGTGTCGGCGGGGTTGCCTCCTATGCCAGTGGATGCTATGTAGTGGGTGTCGCTCGTCAGGCCGATCCTGCTGAATGCGTCTCGCCTGGCTGCCACTAAGCCATGGTACTGGGTGTCGACGTCTCGCACGAAGAACCATGTCCTGATGCAGTTTGCCTGGATGTCGGCTCCCTGCCCATTCAGGATGCGCTGGTATGTGTCCAGCAAGGCTTCCGTCTGGCCGTAGCTGTCGCCTTGCCCGCATGTCATGCCCATGGTCCACAGGTGCTCGTAGCCGCCGTGCCTCGCTATCGTGGTAGTGGCTCCCCCGCAGCGTATGGTCTCTGCCTGCACGCCGCGCATGAGGTACATCCAGAGGGCTACCTTGCTGCCGTCGAGGGGAGGTTGCTGTATGCACGATACGGTGCAACATTCGCCTTCCGTATCCATGAGGGGTTGCTGGTTGGTGCTGTCGCTCAGGAAATATCTCTTGAAAATGGGCGTTGCGCCCTGCATCCCGGGCATGTCTTGCAGCATCCGTGCGGCTTGGCACAGACGGGCATGCTGCCCGGGGAATCCGTCCCCCATGGGGGTGACGTGTATCATGACGTGCCATTCCGAGACTTCCAGGTCGGTCCCGAAAGAGGAAATCTCAATGTCTGCGTCAAGGTGCTCTATGTGTAGTTTGCGGAATTTCATATTGCAAAGATAGTGATTTTTTACATTTCATGCCGAAGAACGTATCATTTTTTTTCCCTGCCATGCCTATTAGGAAGCGGCAGGGGAGTATGCCGTGGGGGAATGGCGTCGGAATGCCGCGCCGAAGCCCTGCATTTCGATAATTAGCATCGTAGCACGGAAAAATGGGCATTTCGTTTGTCGTCTCATGGAAAATACGTAACTTCGTGTCCTGTATGTTGGACATAGCCGTTATAGATGGGAATATCCTTGCCTGCATGGGTCTCGAGCAGATGCTGAGGGACATCATGCCCATGGCTGAGGTGTATGTGTTCCAGTCCTACGAGGAGTTGCTGTCGAGCCGCCCTGAGAGGTTTGCCCATTTCTTCGTCTCGTCTGCCATATACTTCGAGCATGCACAGTTCTTCATATCCCAGCCGAGGCGTTCGATAGTGCTGGTGCACGGCGACAACTATCCCCGCATAGCCGGCCTGCTGACCCTGAATGTATGCCAGACGGAGAGCGGCTTGGCGAAGAGCCTGCTCATGCTCCAGCGCATGGGGCATCCGCATGGCTCGCACCCTGCACGGCATGGGGACGGGAAGCCCGTCCTGCTGTCGCAACGAGAGATAGAGGTGGCGGTACTGCTGGCAAAGGGCCTTATCAACAAGGAGGTGGCCGAACGGCTGAACATAAGTCTCGCCACCGTCATATCCCACCGCAAGAACATTATGGCAAAGCTGAAGGCACGCTCCCTGGCAGACATCATCATCTATGTGGTGATGAGCGGCCTGCTGTGCGTGGACGAACTGTAGGGTAGGGCGTCACAGCCTCAGCCCGAGGTCGAGGCCTACCTGAAGTGGAGTGCCATGCTGCTCGTAGCCCCGGTTCATGCTCTCGAACCAGAACGAGTTGTAGCCCTTGTTTGTCAGATTCCTTCCCCATACCTGTACGTCCACCTTCCCCAACGAGACCTTTACCCTTGCCGACAGCAGGGCGTAGAAGGGCTGGCTGTACCTGTTGGGCTCGTCCCAGTATATCCTGCCGGCACCCGTACATCCCACACCCAGCGAGAGGGAATGTATGGGATGGTTCCTGAACGAGAACGTATACTCGGCATCGGCTCCCATAGTGTGCATGGGCATGTATGGGACATGGTTGCCGGAGCAGTCTGCGTCCGTACCATTGCCGTCCTGCACGCTGTAGTCGAGGAACGTGGCGTGGGTGTAGCCGTACGTTCCTGTCAATGCAAGGGCTTCGGTTGGCCTTGCGCGTAGGGTGGCCTCCAAGCCTGCCGAGCGGCTCTTGCCTGCATTCACGGTGATTCTGCCAAGTCCGGTCTCGCTCATCCGCGACAGTTGAAGGTTGCGCACGTCGCTCAGGTACACCGTAGCGTCCAAGGCTAACTTGCCGTCGCTCAGGTCGAGGTGGGTGCCAACCTCGTAGTTCCATGCGTATTCCGGGTCATACTGGCATGTCTGACGTACGTCAAGGGGCCTTCCCTGTGCCATGCCCTCGAGCATGGATGTCAGTTCGGCCTTCTTGTCCTCGGGTATGGTTGGCTGCGCCTGCAATATGGGCACCGTGGCTTCCCTCACGTCCTGCATCATGTCCGTACGCATCTGGCTGCTCATCAACTCGCTCACGTTCTGCACGTTGTAGCCGCCGGAGCGGAATCCCCTGCTGACGGATGCGTACACCTTGCCTTTCCCAAACTCGTATTGCAATGCCAACTTGGGAAGCAGCTGCAGGTAGTCGGTGGCGAGCGAGCCTGAGAGCGAATGGTTGCTTACCTGGTACGTCTTCTCGGGAACCAGGACTATTTCCCTCTCCATCGACGGAGGCATTGTCAGTTTGCCCTTCAGGCTGTAGGTGTGGGTAAAGTCATACCATCCCGCATAGTCCATCCAGAGTCTCTCGTAGTCGAGCCTGAGCCCCAACGTGGCAGACAGACCCCTTGTGCCGAACAGATCCTGGAAGGCGAATTGCGAGAAAAGGGAGGTGCCCAGGGTGGGGGTGTCGAAATGGTCGAGGAAGGCAAGCCTTTCCCCTGCTATGTTGTCGGCGAAGAGGAATTTCATGCTCATGGGCCCGCTTTGTACGGTAGGCATATACCTGTTGGCTGCCCCATTGATGATGCCGTTGAGCCATTCTACGCCGTCCTTCCTGAAGTTTACCGGCGCCTTTGTGTCCAGCCATTGGTAGAAGATATTCGCCCCCAGCAATGCAGAGGCGTTTCCACTGCGGATGCCCTTCAGGGTGATTTCCTCTGATATTATGTTCGAGCGCTGCTTCTGTTCCAGCGAGTAGATGTCGTCCTTGATGAAGTCCTGGTCCATGAACATGCGGTCGTTCATGTTCTGGTAGGTGGTCACCGAGTGGAGCGACAGCCTGTCCGTCCTCACCGTCGTATGCAGCCCCGCCGTAAGCAGGCTGCGCCTGTATTTGCCTTCGAGGTTAGCGGAGATTAGCCCTATTAGGCTTTCGTGCTCTTCTTCGCCTTGGGTTGCGCCCGTGTAATAGTATGGGAATGCGCCGCCGTCGGTGTACTCGTAGTGTACGGAAGCATCCATCGTGACGTGCTCGGTGGGCTTGTAGATGGCCCGTATCCTGCCGCCTCCTGATTCGTACCCGTCCACGCTCTTACCCGTGATGTCGTTGTCGAAGAACCCCGTGCTGCCATCGTAGAATCCTCCTGCCGAGAAAGCCAGCCTGTCCGATATGCGGTGATAATGCGTCAACGAGGCATTGCGCCTGTTGTCCCCTGTGGAGTAGCCCAAGTGAAGGTCTGTCCCCTCGTAGTCGAAGGGCGAGCGGGTGTTCACCCGGATGAGCCCGCCCATGGTGTTCCTGCCGTACAGCGTACTCTGCGGACCTCTCAGGACCTCCATGCTCTGGATGTCGTAGAAGGTGAAGTCGTAGGCGGATTTGTCGTAGAACGGCATGTTGTCCACGTATAGTCCTACGGCAGGCGAACCTATCCTCGAACCGATTCCCCTGACGTACATCGCACTTGTCTGCCTCGACCCATAGTCGGGGATGAACAGGTTGGGTATCATCGCCCCTATGTCCTTCACGCTGCGGATGCCCTTGGACGCCATCTCTGCTTCATCCACTACCGACAGGCTAATGGGACGTTTGCCCAGTGACGTAGTTTCCTTGGGAGATGCCGTGACGTATACCTCGCCTATCTCTCTGCTGACCAGTGTGTCCGTCTCCTCCGCCAGGCTCCAAGTGGAAGCTGATGACAGGAGTAGGGTAGCGATTATTGCCTTTTCAACCATAAGATGTATTCCTTGAATTTGTATTAAAGTCGTTCTTTTTTCATTTTCGCTGCAAAGTAACGGCTTTTTCTCCATACCTGCAATCCTCATTTGTAGGGATTTTCAAGAAGATATACTTCGTCCCCGTTAGAAGATATACTCCGTCCCCGTTAGAAGATATACTTCGTCCCCGTTAGAAGATATACTTCGTCCCCGTTAGAAGATATACTCCGTCTCGTTAGAAGATATACTTCGTCCCCTTTAGAAGATATACTTCGTCCCCGTTAGAAGATATACTCCGTCTCGTTAGAAGATATACTTCGTCTGTAAATGTTAATGAGTCTTCTCGCAAGAAGAGCCTCCTGCTTGCAGGTTTGTTTCCCCAAGCAGGTAGGCTCTCTTGTCTCTCGTCATGATGCGGATGCTCTGCCCACGCCTTTCTCTAAACTTTCGGGCAGAAAGTGGATAAATGTAGTCCGTGGTTCGCTAAAAACTAACCACGGACTAAAATATTCTTGCTTTCTTCTCTACTTTGGACTCCTTTCTTGATTCGAAAAATCGCCTTAATATATTAAGGCATAGCTCGTTAGTAGTGTTTTAACCCCTCAAAAACTCCCGTATTTTCGTCCGTCCTTGCCGAAGGGCGGAAATTTCGGATTTTTCAGAGCCCTTTTTCAGAAGAATTTCACCTCTTCGCCTACCACTTCGCTCAGCAGCAGGTTTGCCAGCCTGCTTGTGCCCAGGCGGAGGTATTGGTTGGTCAGCCACTTTTCTCCAAGGACTTCCTTCACGATGGTATAGTACACGAGAGCGTCGTGCACCGTGTTGAGTCCACCTGCAGGCTTGAATCCTATCTGTACTCCGGTCTTCTCGTAATATTCCTTTATGGCTTGGCACATGACGTATGCGGCCTCTGGGGTTGCAGCGGGTTTCTCCTTCCCTGTGCTCGTCTTTATGTAGTCGGCTCCGGCGTACATCGCCAGGATGCTTGCCTTCTTGATGTTCTCTGCGCTGCCGAGAAGTCCTGTCTCGAGGATGACTTTCATCTTCTTGTCGCCGCATATCGCCTTCAGTTCTCCGATCTCGTCGCATACCGTCTCGTAGTCTTCGCTCAGGAATTTGCCAACGCTCATAACGATGTCTATTTCCGTTGCCCCATCCTTTATGGCGAGTGCGGTCTCCACGGTCTTTACTTCTAAGCAAGCCTGTGACGAAGGAAACGAACCGCTTACGCATACCACCTCTACGCCCTCTACCTCAAGGCTCTTGCTTACGATGTCTGCATAGCATGGGTAGACGCAGATGGTTGCTACGTGTGGAAGGTCTGGGTAGGCATCCTCGAAGGCATTCACCCTCTCTGTGAATGCAAGTACGCTCTCCTCGCTGTCCGTTGTCTTTAGTGTGGTGAGTTCCACGCTCCCCATCAGGAATCTCTTCACTTCCGGCGTGTTGTTCTCCTCTACCTTGTTGCTGATTATCTCGGCTACCTTGGCGGCCACCTCTTCGTCGCTAATCTTGGTGTTGTATTGGTTCAGCACCTCGATGTATTTGTCTTGTTCGTTCATGTTGTATATATAAATAATGTTTATGCAATGTCTCTCAGGCGCATATCCGTTTGGCTGCCTTCCCTCTTGCGCATGCCGGTTGGCTACCTCCCTTGGCAAATCTCCTTGTCTCCAGTCAACTTGGGGTTTTGCCTGTGCCTGTCGCTGTCCCTTGAGGTCTTCTTCTCAAAGCTTTTCCGCAATGCCTCCGTAAGGTCTACGCCTGTCTGGTTCGCCATGCAAAGCAATACCCACAGCACGTCTGCCATCTCCTCTGCAAGGTCGTGCCGTTCGCCTTCCTTGAACGACTGCTCCCCATACTTGCGTGCCATTATCCGTGCCAGTTCGCCTACCTCCTCGGTAAGTATCGCCATGTTGGTCAGTTCGTTGAAATACCTCACTCCATACTGCCTTATCCATGCGTCTACGGCATCTTGCGCTTCCTTGATGGTCATATTGTCTTACTCTTTGTTCTTGGTGTCCATGCATATCGTAACCGGACCGTCGTTGACGAGTTCTACCTTCATGTCTGCTCCGAACTCTCCCGTTCCCACACTCTTGCCAAGACTCTTGCTCAGGCTGTTGCAGAATGATTCGTACAGGGGAATGGAAATGTCGTGCTTGGCAGCCCTCAGCCACGAAGGACGGTTTCCCTTCTTGTAGCTGGCAAATAACGTGAATTGGCTTATTACGAGTATCTCTCCATCTACGTCTTTTATAGATAGGTTCATCACGCCGTTCTCGTCATCGAATATCCTAAGTCCTGCTACCTTGTGTGCCAGCCAGTCGACATCTGCTTGGGTATCAGATTCCTCTACGCCTACCAAGATAAGTAACCCCTTGCCAATCTGAGACTTGACGTTGCTGCCTATGCTGACACTTGCCCTGCTGACACGTTGTATTACTATGCGCATTGTTTGTATACTTTCCGTTTGTTGGTCTTTGTATGCTATTTGTCTGCAAAGTTACTCTTTTTTTTGTTATTGTCGTACTGAAAGCAGGAAAAATTTGTCCCGTGCAATTCCCAAACCCATGTGGTTATTGTATTGTCTTGTGGAAGTGGTTGTATATGGCTTCTGCCTTGCTCTTTCCAATTATGGACTCTATTTCCTCCCTGTCTGCCTCCCTGATGCGTTTTATGCTGTGCAGCTTGCGTAGCAGTGCTTCCTTTGTCTTTGGACCAATTCCCGGTACGTCGTCAAGCTCGCTTGCTACCTGAGCCTTGCTTCTCTTGTCGCGGTGGAATTTGATGGCAAATCTATGTACCTCGTCTTGAATCTGTGTCAGTAGGTGGAACAAGGCGCCGTTGGGTTTCATTCCTATTGTTTTGGCTGGAAATCCAAACAGGAGTTCGCTGGTACGATGCCTGTCGTCTTTTGCAAGTCCTGCTATGGGGATGCTTAGCCCCAACTCGTCCTCTACCACCTCCCTTACGACCTCCATCTGTCCTTTGCCTCCATCCGTAATGATTAGGTCGGGTAGGGCTGCCCCTTCCTCCCGAAGCCTATGGTATCTTCTCCTCACCACTTCTTTCATGCTTGCATAGTCGTCAGGGCCCGTAACGGACTTGATGTTGTACGTCCTGTATTCCTTTTTGCTTGGCTTGCATTCCCTAAATACCACACATGCAGCAACGGCATTGGTGCCGCTGATATTGGAATTGTCGAAGCACTCTATGTGCATTGGCATCCTGTCCATTCCAAGGCTGGCTTGCAACTCCTTCATGAGTCTCGTAGTCTTCTGTTCGGGGTTCAGCTTGTCGCTTTGGCTTATCCTGTCCTTCTTGTACTGCATTACGTTTTGCCGGCTCAGTTCCAGAAGTTTCTTCTTGTCTCCCTTTTGGGGTACGGTCACTTGAACGTTTGCTATAGATAGTTCCACGGGGAACGGTACGATAACTTCTTTACTTTCACTGCCGTACCTCTGTCTCATTTCAACTATTCCTGCAACCAAAAGATCCTCGTCGCTTTCCTCAAGCCTCTTGCCGTATTCGAATGTGAATGCCTGTGTGATAC
>SFXD01000118.1 GCA_004559785.1 bacterium
CATGCCTGAATCGTGCATTGAAGATTAACTTCCATTGCAAATTTACTTATATTATTTGTTTTACAATACATTTCTGTCGGTAAATTTGATGTATTTGGAAAAAAAACATAACTTTGTGCACATATACAGTAAAAATAATATATACCATAATGAAAAGAATCAACTTTATCCTCGTTTTCCTGCTCTCTGTAACCTGCGTGTTTGCAGAAGACAACATCCTGCCCAAATGGGCTCTCGGGGGATTCGCACGCCCCGAAGGAGTCAACCCACTCATCAGTCCTACAGATGCGACTTCCTTCCTGTGTCCCGTGAAAGGGACGCCGGTGAAGTGGGAATGTGCCGACACCTTTAATCCTGCCGCAGTAGTGAAGGATGGCAAGATAGTGGTATTGTACAGGGCTGAGGACGACCCCACGGCGGGCATTGGAGGCAGGACGTCGAGGGTTGGATATGCCGAGACGGAGGATGGTATCCATATCGACAACAGACTGAAGGTGCCGGTTGTCTATCCCGATGGCTCCGCCATTTCCAACACATACGAATGGCCTGGCGGAGTGGAAGACCCCAGAGTAGTAGAGGCAGAGATAGACGGCAAGACGGTGTATGTGATGACACATACGTCATGGAACAAGAAGGTGGCAAGGCTTAGCATAGCCACAAGTACCGACCTTAAGACGTGGACGCACCACGGGCCTGCCTTCAAGGATGCCCTTGGCGGCAAGTTCGCCAACCTCGCCTGCAAGTCCGGCTCCATCGTGACAGAGGTGCGCGACGGCAGGCTGAAGGCTGCCAGGATAGAGATAGGCGGCAAGCAGAAATACTTCATGTACTGGGGAGAGAGTTGGGTATGCGGAGCCACGAGCGACGACCTGATACATTGGGAGCCAATCGTGGGAGACGATGGCGAACTAAATTATCTCGTGCGTCCAAGGAATGGATATTTCGACAGCCAACTTACAGAATGCGGTCCTCCTGCCATATTGACTCAGGACGGCATAGTGCTGATATACAACGGAAAGAACAAGAGCGGAGCCAACGGCGACCCTTTCTACGCACCCAACACCTATGCGGCTGGGCAGATGCTGTTCAGCAGGGAAGACCCACTGAAATTGCTTGACCGCCTCGACAAGCCCTTCTTCCGTCCCATGGCAGACTTTGAGAAGAGCGGGCAGTATGCCGCAGGAACGGTATTCGTAGAAGGATTGGCATACCACAGGGACAAGTGGTTCCTGTATTACGGTTGTGCCGACTCGTTCGTAGGAGTGGCAGTGTACGACCCGGCTACCTCGCAAAGGGTGGGCGACCCGCTGGTGATAGCCGACGGGGTGCCCGAAGGAGTGATAAACCAGATGACTGGGCTTGGCTCGGGCAAGATGCGCTGTCACGTCCATTCGTACAGCGGAATGGTGAATGACGGGGAGAGCCCTTTCTACCTCAACGCAAGTTATATCTGTCAGGGACGCAAGTGGTGCGACACGTCCACGGATACGCCATGGGTAGTGATGGAGTTTACCGACATATACTCTATACGCAGGGTTGTGTTCCGTGACGTTGGCGACCGCGAAGCCAACTGTGGCAATGTTCCCGAATACTGGTTGTATTACAAGGTGGAGTCGTCCGACCCGTGGACGCTCTTGGCACATGAGGAGAATGTTGCCGACAAGGCAGAGAAGGACGTCTCTTTCCCCGAAGTGGAGGCAAGGTACGTGAAACTGGTGGTGAAACGTGGCATCAGGCCCTCGGGAGAGGAGGATAGCGCGATACGCCTGTATGGATTGGACATTTACGGGGAATATTCGCGTCCGGCGACCCGCTCCGACGGCAACGTGAGCATCGGCAAGACGATTCTCACCTCGTTCGACAACGCAAGCGTAACGGGCAACGCACTCAATCTCATTACAGGCACGCCGCTCACCATTGCACCATGGAGGTTCTCGAAGGGTGAGCCCGACACCTCTCCATACAGGTATGTGGTGATTGACCTCGAGCACATGTACGACATCAAGCGTTTCGTCATTTGGGATGCTCGTTCCATGGATGAAAATGCCTTCAACATCTCCAATTACAGCATAATGGTCAGCGAGGAGAAGCCTGACCTCTCGCTGATAGGCAAGAAGGGAGATGATAATTCGTGCTGGACGTCGGTGGCAGAGAAGAAGAACGCTTCAACCCTCAACAAGAAGGTCATATACCTGTCGAATCCCGTAAGGGCAAGGTATGTCAAGCTTGTCATCCCACGCACAAACATTACAATGAACAACGTCGATTCGCCCATGCTGTTTGCCTTCCATGTCTACGGAACCGAAGCCGACGTTGACGGAATACAGGCAAGCGTCCCGGCCGAGCCGGTACCAACCCATGCCGTTTATGACCTTCAGGGCAGGCGCGTCAATGGCACTACTCACGGAGGCTTTCGCATCGAGGATGGCAGGGTAGTCATGGGCGTAGGGCTTTCTGAATGCCGTCCACGATATTCTGTAACTTCATCCTCGCCTCGGTAATCTTGTTGCTCGACTCGCCGTATACGCCTACGGTGAAATAGCCGATGCATGTACCCCTCTGGGCATCAATCTCTGCTTGTTCGCCTTCGGTGTAGGTATATTTCTGCAGTTTCTTGTCTATCCTGTGGAAACTACGCTGCTTCTTCTGCCAATCCCTGAAGTTGTATTCGTTGGCGTTTTCCACTATCTCGTCGGTAAGTTCGTCCAGATCCTTCATTACATTCTGTTTGCTCGTTGCACACGACATCAAGCAAAGGATCGCTATCCCTGATAATACCATCTTCTTCATTTTTCAGTTCTCCTTTATGTTTTATTATAATGAACCTCAGTCGCTTACCATATCAAGGCTGAGGCAACAATGTCGCTTATCTCCTTTCTCAACTTTACGATGCCCTTTCTCTTCTCGTCTGGATGTACCGAGTTGGTAAGGAGTATGACGGAGCAGTCGTTTACGGGGTCGATGACTATGCTCGTACCCGTGAACCCTGTATGCCCGTATGTCTCCCTTGACAGCAGGGTTCCGTTGCATGAGGCGTACGGACTGCTGATGTCCCATCCGTATGTCCTGCCAAAGCGTGAGGCAAACCCGGGTACGGAGCGCATAAGCCTTGCAGTCTTTTCCTCCAGTATCCTCTTGCCGCCCCATGAGCCTCCGCTCTGGAGCATGGCACATATCACGGCCAGGTCCTCTGCCGTGGAGAAAAGGCCGGCATTACCGCTAATTCCCCCATTCATCACCCTCGCAAGGGGGTCGTGTACCTTGCCACATAGCAGGTTGCCATCCTTGTCCAAGGTGGTTGGCGCAATCTTGCCGGCCCATTTCTTGCGGTCGTTCTCCCCTGGCAAATAGTCGGTATGTCTCATGCCCAAAGGACGGAAGATGTTGTCATGGGCGAACTGCCTGAGGCTTTGTCCGGAGATTCTCTCGACTATGTACTGCAAGGTGATGTAGTTCAGGCAACTGTATTGGAAGTCGGCTCCTGCCGTAAAGTCCCTTCTTACGTGGCAGATGTGCTCCAGCAATCCTTGGGGACTTGGCGAGCCGTATTTCTCACTCAGCTTTTCCACAGGGGCGTATGCCGGCAGCCCTGATGTATGCGTCATAAGGTGTGCCACCTTGATGCTGCCGTTCTTGTCGTCGAAGCCTGGCAGGTATCTGCTGACGGGAGAGTCGAGGTCAAGCATGCCCCTGTCGTAGAGTATCAATGCGGACATTGCCGTAGAAACGGGCTTGCTGCACGATGCCAGGTCGAAGATGACGTCCGTTGTCATGGGCTTTTCTGCAGGATATGTCTGGCGGTTGCCGAAAGCCTTTAGGTAAGCAAGCCTTCCATGCCGTACTATGGCTACTACTGCACCTGGAATCTGCCCCTTGCCCACCGCCTCTCCGATGGCAGCGTCAACCTCTTCCAGCCTTTCGGCATCCAATCCAACCTTTCGTGGGCTTGCCTTCCGTATGGAGGCTGCATGGGCGTATGCGGTAGCTGCCAGCAATAGTAGCAGGAGCAATGTCCTTGTCCTATTGAAACCTGTGACGATTAATCTCATTGTCTTCCTATTCCTATCCTATAATCAATAATCTGCGACATCATCTGCTTATCTCCCGTTCAACAGCACCTTGCGTCCGTTGATGACGTATATTCCGCTTGGCAGGTCTGACGTTGCTTGCCAAGGCGAGCGTACGAGTTTGCCATCGATGCTGAACACCCCGTATGTGTTGTCTTCAATGTCGAGCGAGGCTGCTTCGGTTATGTCTATGCAGTCCATGTAGTCGTCGTAGTCGTCTACAATCTTCTTGCACATCCTGGCGGTGTTCTCCATCAGCGACGCCCCGCTTGCCATTGCACCCATGGAGGCATCCTTGTCCTCGCCTGTGTATGGCTTGGTCCAATCGTAGTTGCAGAATACGGTCGGGTATCTGCTTGTGTCCATTGTCTGCCACATTGTCTTGGCATTTTTCTGTATATATGTGGCTATGGTACGCCTGTTTGCTACAGACATTTCGGTGTCTTGTACGAAGTTTACGGCGTATGGCATCAGCACCGCCTTGAAGATGCTTTGGTCCATGCTTGTTCCCTCGTGCCTCAAGATATTGTTGCCGTTCGTGCATCTGCCGCTGGT
>SFXD01000119.1 GCA_004559785.1 bacterium
CTTGAACATCTTCTGCCTGGTGAAAACGTACTTGCCGAAAAACTCGCTCGGACGATCCTCCCTGTTGGGCACGTCGATGGGCTTCTTCTTGAAAGCCTCGCTTACTACCTGAAATCTGAGTGTACTTGACATTATTATATATGTATGCTGTATTGTTTAATTGAAATATATATGCTTGAATGGCTTGGGAACCGGGACGGTTGGCTCCTGCTATGCCGATTCGGTCTTTCAGTCGATAAACCTGCGTTCGAGTTCCTTGAACTCGTCGATACGCCTGTCTCGCAGGAATGGCCACCACCTGCGTACATTCTCGCTCCTCTGCATGTCTATCTCTACCACGGCATTCTCTTCCTTGTCCTGGCTCGCACGGAATAGTATCTCGCCCTGGGGACCGGACACGAAACTGCTGCCCCAGAATTGTATGCCTCCTGTCTGCCCGCTGGGGTCTGGCTCGTGTCCGACGCGGTTGACGGCCACCACGGGAATCCCGTTTGCCACGGCGTGTCCCCTCTGCACCGTCATCCATGCTTCGCGCTGTCGTTGCTGTTCCTCGGGGGTGTCGCTGCTCTCGTAGCCGATGGCGGTCGGGTAGATTAGCAATTCGGCTCCCTGCAATGCCATTAGCCTTGCCCCCTCGGGATACCACTGGTCCCAGCATACCTGTACGCCCAGGATGCCGAGGCTGGTGCGTATGGGGCGGAAGCCGAGGTCGCCCGGAGTGAAATAGAATTTCTCGTAGTAGGCAGGGTCGTCGGGAATGTGCATCTTGCGGTACTTGCCCGCCATGCTTCCGTCCGTGTCAAACACGACCGCCGTGTTGTGGTATAGTCCTGCCGCACGTTTCTCGAACAGGCTGGCTACCAGCACTATGCCGTATTTCCTTGCAAGGGCCGAGTAGAAATCAGTGGCTTCGCCGGGAATGGTCTCGGCGAGGCTGTAGTTGTCCACGTTTTCCGTCTGGCAGAAGTAGAGGCTGTCGTGCAGTTCCTGTAGTATTACGAGTTGTGCGCCTCCCTGCACCACGTTTTCTATGTTGCGTGCCAGTTTATGCCTGTTCTCTGTCTTGTCCGACGTGCAGGCTTGCTGTATGATGCCAATCTTCATTTCGCTTGTCAGTATTACTTGGTGAATGTATTGTCCTACCTCATGTCTTCTGTGTGCATTTGCTTCCGCTTGCCGTGATTTCCACCTCTTCAGGGAATTGCATCGTGCAGCAATGCAGGCTGCCGTGCTGTACGATGAGGCTGCGGCAATCCACGGGTACGATTTCGTGCCGTGGGAATGCCTTGCCCAGTTGTAGGGCGGCTGCCGTGTCAAGAGCCTTGTCTCCGTACGTGGGCATCAGGACGGCACCGTTCACTGCAAGGAAGTTTGCGTACGTTGCAGGCAGCCGGTTGCCTTCCAGGTCGTAGGACTTTGGTGCCATGGGCAATGATACCAGCCTGTATGGCTTGCCGTCTTCGGTGCGGAAGGCGGAGAGCTCCTTTTCCATCAGGTGCAGTTCCTCGAAGTGAGGGTCGTTCCTGTCTTCGCATTTCACGTACGCTATCGTGTCATTGGGACAGAAGCGGGCGAGGGTGTCGACGTGGCTGTCCGTGTCGTCGCCTTCCAGTCCGCCGTGGTGCAGCCACAGTATGCGCCTTGCGTGCAGGTAGGATTTCAGCCTCTGTTCTATGTCCTGCAGTGTAAGTGGCTCGTTGCGGTTAGGTGCGGCCAGGCACTTTGCGGTGGTCAGCACGCTCCCCTTGCCGTCGCTCTCTACGCTCCCGCCTTCGAGCACGAAGTCGAGGTGGCAGGAATATCTGCCTTTCAGGATTTGCATGCCTGCCATCTGCCTGCAGATTTGGTTGTCCAGGTCTGATGCGAATTTCTGCCCCCATCCATTGAATCTGAAATCAAGCAGCAGCGGTCCTTCGGGTGACAGTAGGGTGATGAATCCATGGTCGCGCGCCCATGTGTCGTTGGTGGGCATTTCGCAGTAGACGATGCGTGAAATGCACCCTGAGTCGAGGTGGCTTTCCAGCAGGCCGCGGACGGCGTTGCTATCGGGGCACACTATTATCAGCTGCTCCCTTTTGGCTATTTCCCTCGCCATGCGGATGTAGCATTCCTCTACATCGTCCAACATCGGAGCCCAGTCGGTGCCGGGATGAGGCCAAGTCAACTGGACGGCTCTCTGCCTGTGCCATTCTGCAGGCATTAGCGTCTCGCATGCTTCTCGTGAAAAACACTGGTCGTGGTTCGTGCGTATCATTGCCAAATGTAGAAAATATTTGCAAAGTTACCAAATTTGATGTGAATTTCCAAGATAAATTTGGAATTTATGTTGTTTTGCAGTACCTTTGCCGCTGAATAAAAGTTACTTGCATCATGAGCGTGAGAGTACGGGAAGTAATCGATGCCCTTGAGAGATTCGCGCCTCTGCCCCTGCAGGAAAGCTACGACAATGCTGGCTTGCAGGTTGGATTGACAGAGACGGAAGTATCAGGGGCTTTGTTGTGTCTTGACGTGACGGAGGAAGTGATATCCGAGGCTGTCGAGTTGGGGTGCAATCTCATTGTATCACACCATCCGTTGCTGTTCAGGGGCGTGAAATGCCTGTCCGACCAGGACGTCGTGCAGCGTTGCGTTCGCATGGCGGTACGGGAGGACATAGCCATTTATTCCGCACATACCAACCTCGACAACTGCATGGATGGGGTGAATTTCGTAATCGCCGAGCGACTCGGGCTCGTTGATGTCGAGATGCTTGCTCCCAGGCGTGTGGCTGTAAGCATGGATGGCAGGGAACATACCGTATTGTCGGGGAGCGGGGTCATGGGCTACTTGCCCGAGGCGGAAGATTCGCTCGCCTTCCTACAGAGGGTCAAGCAGGCTTTCTCCATAGAATGCCTCATGCACAACGAACTGCTGTCCCGTCCCATACAATGCGTTGCGTTGTGCGGTGGCGCAGGAGACTTTATGCTCGACGAAGCCATTCGCCACAGGGCGGATGCATTCCTCACGGGGGAAATGGGATATCATAGGTTCTTCGGACACGAGCAGGAGATACAGATTGCCATCATGGGACATTACCAGAGCGAGCAGTTCACCACGGAGATATTCGCCTCCGTCTTGGGAGAGAACTTCCCACGTGTACCCGTATTCAAGACTACGCTCAGTACTAATCCCATCAAGTATCTTTAGGCCGCATCGCAGATAATATATGGTCTTGGGATTCTGGATAATCAAGTGAACGACAAACAACATATATACATATTATATTATATTCAATAAGAAATGGCAAGAGAAAGAGCTAAGGAAGTTACAGATTTCAGTGTGGAGGACAAACTGAGAAACCTCTATTCGCTACAGACAATGTTGTCCGAGATAGACAAGATCAAGACTCTCCGGGGAGAACTCCCACTTGAAGTGGAGGATTTGGAAGACGAGATTGAGGGCTTGACGACACGTGTCGAGAAAATCAATGGCGAAATAGATGCCTTGAAGAAGGAGGTGGTGGAACGCCAGGGAAACATCGAGGTCAACAAGGCAAATATTGAAAGGTACAAGTCGCAGGTGACTTCTGTACGCAACAATAGGGAGTTCGACAACCTGAGCAAGCAAATAGAGTATGCCGAGCTGGATAACGTCTTGAACGAAAAGAGAATCAAGGAGGCCAAGGCTGCCATCGAAAGCAAGACGCTTGAAATGACGCAATGCAACATGACGGTCAACGACCGTAGGGTAGACCTCGAAATGAAGAGGGGCGAACTGGAGGACATTGTCAATGAGACTAGGGCGGAAGAGGAGAAACTGCGCGAGAAGGCGAAGAACCTTGAAATGACAATAGAACCCCGCTTGCTGAATGCTTACAAACGCATACGCCGCAATAGCCGCAACGGACTCGGGGTGGTGTATGTGCAGCGTGATGCCTGTGGAGGATGCTTCAACAAGATTCCGCCACAGCGGCAGTTGGACATTAGGATGCGCAAGAAGATTATCGTTTGCGAGTATTGTGGACGCATCATGGTCGACCCCGAATTGGCCGGCGTTACCGTAGCCCCCAAGGTGGAGGAGAAGAAGCGCCGTCGCTCTGTGCGCAGGAAGACGGAAGAATGATGTTGATTTGTTCATCGCAATCTTAAAAGGTGTGTTCGCACACCTTTTTTTTTTTGTGCCTTCTGTGATGGCAAGCTGCAAATCGCACCAAGTGGTTTCTTTTTTCACCATCACCCTTTATGCTCGTTTCCCGGTTGGGTGGAAGGGTTTAACGCCTTACATACGCCAAAAGTTTTGTAAATATGCCTTCTGAGTATGCAAAAAGATACATATTTTGCTTTTTTCCTTAAAATATTTAGCCAAAACGTTTGTAATACAAGCAAAATGACATATCTTTGTGGTAGAAATAAGGCAAAAAGAAAGTTAAACAACGGATTGTAGGATATTTTAACACATATATTCACATAAATATATAATTATGTCAAGTACACTCAGATTTCAGTTAGTAGGAGAGGCTTTCAAGAAGAAGCCCATCGACGTGCCCAACAGGGAGGATCGTCCGAGCGAGTTTTTCGGCAAGTACGTTTTCACCAGGCAGAAGATGTTCAAG
>SFXD01000120.1 GCA_004559785.1 bacterium
ATATATACAATGCTCAAGGTATGACGATGCGAAGAGGGTGATAGCCGAATTTGAGGCAAAGTCCGGTATGTTCGATGATGACGGGAACATCGAAAAGGGGTGTGAAATATTCTACTACAAGAAGGGGCTGCTTTTTGCTGAGACAGGGATGTTGGACAGGGCTGAGCAGGAATTCCGCAAGATTCTCTCGGGGTACAATGACCTCAACTCTCGTGAAGCAGCATACAGGGGATTGCTGACAGTGTATTCCAACTGCCACAAGCTGGATTCCGTTGGCAAATATGCCTTGCTGTATTGCGAGACGCACGATTCTGTATATAAATACACGGTTGCTGAGGACGTAGCCCATATAGAGAGCATGTGCAACTACGAAAGGAACAGGATAATGGCAGACAGAAAGGATAGAGAGGCAAGCCTGTTGCGCGCCTCCCTGTACGCGATAGTCTTGCTTGCCGTCCTATGTGTGGTCTTGCTGGCATTGTATCTAAGGCAGTTGCGAAATAAAGGGGCAAGGGAAAAGGAAAGCCTGAAGATGGTGTATGAAAAGGAAAAGAAGGACATCAACAGTCGCTTCGTTGACATGAAGGAACAGGCTGCCAGGAATGAAAGGACTATCAAGGAACTCAAGGACAAGTTGGCAGTAGGGGGAATGTCTTCGGACGAGTGCGAGGCATTCATACATTCCGTGGAGTCGGAAGAGGGACTCATATACAAGCTGAAAGAGAAAGCCCACTACAATTACAAAGGCGAGGCTTCGCTTACCGATGAGGAAAAGTCCGTCTTGCTAAAATACATGGAGGTGAAGTACACGAAATGCTTTGATTTCTTGTCAGAACACAGGATTTCCAATGAAGAAACCATCTTGGCAGCCCTGATGGTGACGGGATTTGAAGACCAGGAGATAAGGTTGCTGGTGAATGTGCCTTCGTCAACAGCCTTTGCCAACAGGAAAAGGAGGCTCAGCATGAAGCTGTTCTCACAAGACACTGCAAGGCTCCTGAGGCATAAGTTGTTGCAGTTGACATAGTGACGGTCCTATCACCCCCCCCACCTCAATCATTGCCCAGGCATATACATATTCGCAGGTTGCCTACCACCCGGGCGTTTCCGTCGGTGCGTATCACGTGAAGGGCTGGCTGTAGGGACAGCCATTGCAGCAGCGGAAGGTGGAAGGTGGTCTCGAAGTCCGTCTCCCTGACTCCTGCAGCATAGTATGCCTGACTGACACCCATTGCCAAGGTGCCGTTGCGCCGTGTAACGCCGTTAAGCAGTAGTGCCGCTGCCCAATGCCCCCTTGCCTCGTCAAGCCCACCGATGCGTGCACCTCCCGTGGCAAAGAGGTTGAGGCATGTCTTGCGGAACTTGCCCAGAGGCTGGTCGATGCTTGCCCAGAGGGCGGCTCCTCGCTTGCGCACCCTGCTGCCGTCGTCCCCTTCTGCATATTGCCATCCAGCTGCATATCCCAGGACGTATGTGGGTTGCAGCGCGCCATTGCATGGCTGTCCGTCTGCATCCTTGCAGAGTGATTCCGGCGGTGTCAGGGTGATGCTGCCCAGATTGATGAGTCCGTCCTGCCCGGGACGGAAGCGGAACTGACGGTCGAGACGGTCGGAGGCGGTACCATTGTATAGGCTGGTGCATAGGTGCCAGATGTCGTTTGGGCAGTATTGGATATGCAACCCCAGTGCAGCATCGGGATATACGCCCAGAGCGAAGTTGTCCCCGGCATGGGGTACGCATCCGTATGACGAACCGGTGAAGATGCCTGCCCCCTCGGTATTGAAATAGTCCTCGTCTGCCTCCCTCAGCCCAACGAATGCGAACAGTCGGTCGGAAAAGGCCTGCCCTATGCCAAGGTGTGTCAGGCGGAAGGCACGATTGCAGGCATTGATGTTGGAGAAGTCCTGCATGTCGTCGGCTATGCCATCGTTGAGGCTGCCCGTGGCAAGTGCTCCCACCTCGATGCAACCTCCTTTCCATGTCTGCACGCACATGTCCGCCCAAAGCAGGTTGACCCAGTTGCCGCGTCCATGGCTCATGTTCCATTGTCCCTCGGTGATGGCATCCACGTGCCATGCCAGGCGTGGAGGGGCCGCTGTGGCGGAATCGGCATCTGTTGCCTGTGCAGCAAGAAGAGTGGGAAGGAGTGCCAAGGCGAGACACGAGGCAGCCATCCTGTGCGGCAGCCGTCTTGCTTGCCGCCTATTAATAAATATGTCAATCATCTTCTGTGTATGTACTTTTGTTGCCTGCCTCATACTGCAAGGAAGATGCAAACGGCCCTTGTGGCGAGAGCCATGAGATAGGCTATGGTGGTAGTGTAGACAATGGCATGCAATGCTATCCTGCGCCGTCCGCCCTCCACCACCATTGCTATGACAGTGGCGAAGCAAGGGAAGTAGAACAGGGCGAATACCATGTATGCCAATGCCGTGGGTGTGTCGTATTCGCGCTGAAGAACCTTTGCCAGCCTCGTACCCGAAGCCTCGGTAGCATCGGCTGCCTCGGCATCCTCCTCGCTACAGTCGTAGAGTACTCCGAGCGTGCTGACCATCAGTTCCTTGGCACCAGTGCCTGTAAGGATGCCCACGTCCATGCGCCAGTCGAAGCCCAGTGGTGCAAAGACGGGCTGTATGGCATGGCCCACGGTGCCGAGCCACGACTGTTCCTGCTGCTGTGACGGTGTAAGCCCTTCGTCTCCGCGGGGGAAATACCCGAGTCCCCAGATGATGATGCTGACAAGGAGGATGATGCCTCCCATCTTGCGCAGGTACTGCCTTCCCTTCTCCCATGTGTGCATCAGTACGCTCTTGGCATGCGGGATGCGGTATGGGGGTATCTCCATTACCAGGTGCCCCACGCTGCTGTGCGGAAGGAGATGTGTCAAAGCCCACGACATTACGAGTGCCACGGCTATGCCCAGGAAGTAGAGCATGGAAATGACCCATACGCTGTGGCCGGGGAAGAATGCCCCGCAGAATACGACGTATATGGGCAGGCGTGCCGAGCATGACATGAAGGGGATGGCAAGCATGGTGACAATACGGGTGAATCGGTTCTCGATGGTACGTGTAGCCATCACGGCGGGCACGTTGCACCCAAATCCCATCAGCAGCGGTATGAACGACTTGCCGTGCAGCCCGATGCGTGACAGCAGGGGGTCGGCAAGCATGGTGGCACGAGCCAGGTAGCCTGAGTCCTCAAGCAGGGAGATGCAGAGATACAGGATGAGGATGTTGGGAAGAAAGACGATGACGCTGCCTACTCCGCCAATGACGCCCTCCACCAGAAGGTCGCATACCAATCCCTGTGGCAAGTGGCTGCTCACCATGCCTGAGAAGGCTGCCACGCCGGCATCCAGCCAGTCCATGGGATAGGCTCCCACCTCGAATGTCAGCCAGAAGATGCCCACCATGACAAGTACGAACAAGGGAATTGACAGCACCCCGTGTGCCGTAAACCTGTCGATGAGGGAAGTGACCTTTTCCGACCTGCTCCTTTGTGGCAGTACCACGATGTCCTGCAGCAGAGACTTTGCCACCCTGTGGCGATCCTCGATGGACGTCCCGCAGGAGACCACCTCTCCGGGTAGCTGCTGAATGCCATGGCGTGCGGCCTCTATGGCAGCGTCCAGTGCCGTTGAGATGCCTATGCCGTTGCGCGCGACGGTGGTGACGCATGGTACGCCGAGACGTTGCCCAAGGACCTTCAGGTTGAGCTTTCCTCCGCCCTGTGTGAACTCGTCGTACATGTTCAATACGCATACCAAGGGCTTGCCAAGGCGCAGCAGTTGGAGCGTGAGCAGTAGGTTGCGCTCCAGGCGGTTTACGTCTATGATGTTGACTATGACATCTATGTCGTCATTTGCAAGCTCGCGCATGACGTAAGCCTCGTCGGGGCTGTACGTGTGCAGAGAATATGTGCCTGGCAGGTCGACTATACGCAACCTGGTATCTCCGTGGCAGGTGTGTCCCACCACGCTTGTCACCGTTACGCCGGCATAGTTGCCCGTACGTTCGTGTCCCCCTGAGGCGGCATTGAAGAAAGCCGTTTTTCCGCAGTTGGGATTTCCCACTATCGCCAAGGTGAGTTCTCCTGCCTCCCTACCTTCATTGCCGTAGCTTTTGCCGCATGACGGGCAACCTGTGCCGTGGCAGCCGGAGCAGCCTGTGCAGAATGTCGGCTCCGCCTCCGCATGGCAACCGGCTTCATCCCCTGCCAAAACGCCTGCCTTGCAGTAGGGTACGGCGTCGGCGCGATTGGGCGTAGCCATAACGGCACTTGCCTCATGCCTTCGCAACGAGATGTCTTGTCCCATGATGTGGAATACGAGCGGGCTGCCGCCGGGTGCAGAATATAGCCGGGTGACTTGTTCCCCGGGGAGGAAGCCAAGGTCGGACAGACGGTTGCACAGGGCTGCCTCTGCCTCTATTCCGCAGATGTAAGCCGATGCCCCGTCCTTGAGGTCCAATAAAGTCTCTGTAACATTTTCCATCTCTATATGCTTGAATTTTCGGCTGCAAAGGTACGATAATAATATAATTGGTGCAATACCTAAAAATTGTGATTCATATA
>SFXD01000121.1 GCA_004559785.1 bacterium
AATACCCATATTCCTGCTCCACCGGGAAATAGTCACTTACCGTGTTGTGCTGGGTAATACGTCCACGCCTCTTGATGATACCTGCCTCATACAAGAGGGACTCCGTCAGAGTCGTCTTACCAGCACCGTCATTGCCCAAAAGCGCAATGTTCTTAATCTCGTTAGCCTTATAAGTTTTCATATTTATATAGGTATTAATACAATGATTGTTACATTTACGGGCATAAATTTAGTGCTTTTTGTCGAATTGGCAAAAGGCAAGATATATGTTAGACAACATAAAATGGGGAAAATGCGCAAAGCCGCATGTTTCTACCTCATAATATCGCTTATAATGTCGTTGGAAACGAACATGCCCTGTTCCGTTAGAGCCAGCCTGCCGTCCTTAAGCGATAGCCGACCCGCCCGAAGATGTGGCTTTGCCATTTTAAGGCAATAGCGCCTGCTGGCATCGTCAAGCAAGTCCAGAAGCAAGCCGTCAGACGTGCGAAGGCGGGTCATGACAAGTTCGTCATACAACTCGTCGTCTGTAAGTGTCTCTATGGTGTGTGGGGCATCTCCATTTGCCTTCAAATAACTGAGGACGTCGGCATCGTTGGCCCTGCGGATGCGCTTGCCATCATACGAATGGGCTCCAGCCCCAACCCCCAGATATGGCATACCTTTCCAATAGCCACTGTTGTGCCTTGACCTCTTCCCGGGCAGGCAGAAATTGGAAATCTCATAATGCTCCATACCGGCATGTGACGTTTCCGCTAAAAGATAGCGATACATCTCCCACGACTCCTCGTCCGATGCCTCAACCACATCGCCTCTCTCAAGCATAGATGCCAAAGGAGTCCCTTCCTCGTATGTCAGGGAATAGGCACTAAGGTGGGGTACCTCCAATTCGAGAGCCTTGCCAACGTCAAGCCTCCACTGCTCCATGGTCTGGAAAGGCAGCCCATACATAAGGTCTATGCTGATATTGCCGTACCCTGCCCTGCGACATAGCGATACTGCTTCGAGTGCCTGCGATGATGTGTGCCTCCTTCCAAGGAATTGCAGTATCTGGTCGGAAAAGGTCTGTACGCCCATGCTGATTCTGTTGACAGGAGTACTTGCCAAGAGGTCGAGCCACTGCGAGGAGACATCGTCAGGGTTTGCCTCTATGGTGACCTCGGCGCCTGGCAAAAAGGCAAAGCAACGGGAAATGCACCCGAACAGTTGAGACAAGCAGGAAGGAGGCAAGAGGCTGGGAGTGCCTCCACCGATATACAACGAATGGATGTATTGCGAACCCAATTCCCCGGCACGCAACTCCACTTCGCGGCAAAGTGCGTCGACGTACCTGCGCTGCCAGTCTAAGCCAAGGGTCGTGGAATAGAAATCGCAATACTTACACCGCGTGCGGCAGAAAGGGATGTGGATGTAAACACCAGCTATCACCTCAATCCCTCATTTCCTGATAAGTAATCTCGTAGAAGCAGGGATAGACACTGCTGGTGGCATTGGCATGACCCTCAGAATGAGGCACTATGAGGCGGACCTTTGAAATCTGGTCCTCCGAGAACTGCCTACCCACCTTTATGTATGACAACGGCACAAGCCATCCCTTTGGCACAGAGGTACTGCTGTAAGCTGCATACATCGCACCTCCGCTATTGACGGTGGTGTTGAAATATGCCGAAAAAGTACCTGAAGTGTTCGTCACATCCATGATATCAGGGTTCGTATGCCAATACGGCACGTTGCTGCGCAACTGTATGCTGTCGCCCAGGATATTGTACTCCAGGAACCTACATATAATCCTTTTCCTGTCCCCTGGCTTCATCACCTCGCCGACTCCCCTGCGTACTATCTGCATATACACTCCCGAACTGGAGAATAGCACATACTCGTTGCGACTCAAGTCCGTGACAGTGTCTTGGGCAAGGAACTGCTCTTCGGAAATCTTGTTTATCACGCCTACCTTGCAAATGGTGTCGCCCGTCTCGTCTATGATATTGACATTGCGTCCCAGGAAGGCTGCAATGGCATCGCGTTCCTTTTCCTTCTGCTCGGCATACGTCTCCTCGTCATCACAGGAAGCCAAGACAAACAGGGCGGGCAGGACCATTGCCAGCCAAAAAAATTTATTTCCCATATCTTTTTGTTACTACATAATGCATTATTCCCGGCAAAGTTACAAAAAAAAGCGGATACCAGAGCCTTGACTACCTATGTATTTGACATTTTTAACATGGCAGAGTTCTTTCTCAACGTTTGGCGGGTAAATTCCAACGCCTCGTCCATACTGCAATACAGCCTGCCACCACTGGCATTCATGTGACCTCCGCCATTGAAATACTCATTGGCAATCCGGTCGCACCTTACACTCCCCACACTACGGAGGCTCACCTTCACCACACCCTCGTGCTCTGTATCCTCGCTAAGGAAGACACTCATGTTTACGCCCGACAACTGTAGTGGCATGTTGACAAGTCCCTCGGTATCTCCGTTCTTGATGCCGAACCTCTTGCGCTCGGCATTTGTCAGGGACAATATAGCGGCATGGCAATCGCGCAAAGTCTCCAGTTTCACATAGAGCATATAACCCGTAAGCCTAAGCCTTGCCACGCTCCAAGTCCAAAACACTTTCCTATAGATGGCGTCCTTGTCTATCCCACGCTCCAGAAGACGGCTGATGCACTCGTACACCACAGGTCGGTTGGAGTTGTATGTGAAGGCTCCTGTATCACACATCATGGCAACGTACAGGCATGTAGCCTCGTCTACGGTCAGTTGGCCGAGGAGCCCAAACTGGTGATACAGATGGCACAGCACCTCTGCCGTAGCGCACATAGACGGTTGCGAGATGACAAGGTCGCAAAAGTCAACAGGATTCAGATGATGGTCTATCATTACCTTTGGAGCCGTGCTTTCCACCACGCATCCTGCCATCTCCGTCATTCTGGCAGGGTCGTTGAGGTCTGCCACTATTATCAAGTCAGCCTCCTTGGCCGCCTTTTCCACGTCATCCCTGTTCTTGGCATATATCAATATGTCCCTTGCCCCGGGCATCCATTGGAGGAAGTCGGGAAAGATATTCGGCACAGCTACGCTAACGCTCTTGCCGCGCCTTGCCAATATATGTTTCAGGGACAAGGCCGAACCTATTGCATCCCCATCGGGAGACACATGCGAACAGACGAACACCTTCCCGGCATTGTCTATCATTGAACCCAGCCTGCTGAGTCCGTCATTATCCAAAATCCGTTCCATAAATCTTCATGCAAAATAACACAAAATATTCGATGTACGCAAACTGAAGGTGCTTTTATACATATTATCGGATATTTTTTGTAACTTTGCACCCACATTCATGGCAAACCAACATTATTCATCAGTATTGAAAATGGACAGAAACATTAGGATAGTATTCATGGGTACGCCGGACTTTGCAGTGCCATCGCTGGCCGGCCTGGTAGACAACGGCTACAACGTTGTCGGAGTAGTGACGATGCCAGACAAAGCCATTGGAAGGCACCACGACACTCTGCAAGCAAGCCCCGTAAAGCAATACGCAACACAGCACGGCATCCCCGTTTTGCAACCAGAAAGGCTCAAGGACGAGGCCTTCCTTGCCGACCTTCGCTCGTGGAAGGCAGACCTACAGATTGTGGTAGCCTTCCGAATGCTGCCGGAATCCGTATGGAACATGCCACGCTTGGGAACCTTCAACCTACATGCAGCCTTACTTCCACAATATCGCGGCGCAGCCCCCATCAACTGGGCTATCATCAACGGGGAAAAGGAGACCGGCCTCACCACTTTCTTCCTGGACAAAGACATTGACACAGGACGCATCATCCTGCAGGAACGCATCCCTATTGGAGAGAACGACTGCGTAGGTGACATCCACGACACAATGATGGAGCGGGGTGCCAAGCTGGTCAGGAAAACCGTGGACATGATTGCCGATGGCACTGCCACAGCCGTAGAACAAGAAGAGTTCGTCACAGACGCTCCCCTGCTGCCCGCCCCAAAGATATTCAGAGATATATGCCGTATTTGCTGGAAGGGGAAACGTGCTGCAGAGATTCACAATTTCATCAGGGGTCTTAGCCCCTACCCTGCCGCATGGACAGAATTGATTTCGCCTGACGGAAAAAGCATAGTGATGAAAATATTCCGTTCTCACTATGAAACTGGTACTCCCGACGCAGGAATTCTTTCTCTGCAGACTGATGGCAAGACATACATGCGCGTTGCCTTGGAGGATGGATACCTGTACCTCGACGAAGTTCAGTTGGCAGGCAAGAAACGCATGTCCACCATGGACTTTCTGAGAGGATTCCAGCCCGAAGGTTATTGCCTGGCATG
>SFXD01000122.1 GCA_004559785.1 bacterium
GATTCTCTAATTTATAGAACATCCCTAAAATTCCCCTACATTAGGCTTGTTGAAACCTCCACTAAAATCTCTGCCAAAAAATCTGACTAAAAATAATCCAACGATGTTTTTATAATATGGTCGCTTCGCTCAAAATCATTACAGAAAATCTCAGCTGAAAATCCCTACGAAATAGGCTCACGGCTCATGGCTCATGGCTCACAGCTCCTCCCCCTAAACAGGGGGACTGAGGGGGTCTTCTCATTGCTCTCAGACGCTATCCGTCTTCATCAACTGGCGTATCGCCTTCATAATGCGCTCGCTGATACCGATGGTATAACCCTGGCTGAACCATACAACACGGTTGAACGTATCGGCTATCATCAGAATGGGCAACTCGTCCGAACCATGCGTCAGTTCATCGATATGCATGGCCTTAACGGTCTCTGGATCTGCCACGCCGAAGACGAAATTATACGGCAGTCCGTCGTAGTCCTGCCTGCGGAACTGCGCATATTCCTCCTGGGACGGGAACAGCATGAGGAAGCAATGAGGCCATCTCGAAAGGTAGATGTTAGCCTCCTCCATCTCCCTCAGTACATGGATGCTGGGCTCATGGTTGCTACGGATAAGACCTACGAGGTAGTATCCACGTCCGGTAGTCTTCAGTATTGTCTTGTGCGTACCCCTGCAGTTGGTAAACCAGTTCTCGCAGTTGAACGTCCCTATCACCCTCAGTTCGTTCTCCTCGTTGCGTAGTCGCAATGGTGCATTGGTAGCACGACTTGCCTGTACTGGCATGAACTCGAGGTGTGCGAGCACCTTGCCGTCTGCCATGCGCGTACCACTTACAAGCAGGTACGTACCTTCGTCAACCTCCACTCCCTGGCGGAATCCGTCTTCCCAGAGCATACCTTCGGGAAACTCCTGCAGTTGCAGCCTGCCGCCATCAAGACGTGACAGGGTGAAATGGGAGTAGTATGCAGGATGCTCCGTTACAGCCGCGTCCGGGAACGCAAGGCATATCATGCCCTTGGGCGAGGACTGCTGAACTGCAATACCTCCCGAGAGGTTGGCGTCAATCCACGTAGAGTCCGCACCCATGTACTGAACCTTGCCGCTAACCTCGTCTATCCGGGCAGGAATGCCGGCACTACGGGCAGAAGCCACGAAGAAAACGTCACGGCTGCGGGAATCCGTCACCCTGTGGGAATATACACCGAGTGGAGACATATAGAGACGCTGCGGATTGCTGCCATCGTCTACACGGATGCTGTCCTTCACCCAACGGACTATACCTTGTGCATCCATCCCCCTGAACTTAGACGAAAGGCTGTGCCTGTACGGGGTGAGCATCTCGTTGGCAACACGCGGACAGAGCACATACCTTTGCCATACGTCGCCTTCACCGGGCGTAGCGTACGTGGAATGGTCTTCAAGAACCTCCGGCGTTACGTCACGGAAGTCCTTGTCTCGAAGGGTGAGAAGCAAGGCCTTGCCGGCAGGTGTAGTTCCTGCCTTGCCATCCATGAACAGCTGAATGGCATGCCAGTTGCCCCTGGCCTTGACACGTGGGTCGGACTTGTCCTCAGACCGAAAGAAAGCAGCAGCCATGTAGGCAGCCCTGATACTGTCCTCACGTGCGAGCCGCTTGCGATTGGCATTAATCTGGCTGGAGGTAAGCTCGGGAGAAGTATTCTTCTCTGCGGGGGGTACGATGTCGAGGTCGAAGGCTCCGCGGTATGAAGCATCCTTGTCAAGTGCCACCTGTACCGTGTCCGTCGTCCCTACGCTCGCCTTGGTGAAGCCGAAGCGGCCTTCCATCGAAGCCCACACCAACAGGTCGCCAAGCCCGCAGCATACGGATGAAAGTCCCTTATCGTCAGCCTGGCGCGAGAGTAAGGTGTAGAACTCGGCATAATTGTATACCTTGTACTCCACCCTTGCCCCTGGCAGAGGACTGCCTTCTGCATCCACCACGCGCACCGTCAGGGTTGCTGTATCTGCGTAGTTGGACGTAACGTTGATTTCCGTGAAGCGCCCGTTGGCATCAATCACCTCCTCGCTGCCCTCATACTTGCCAAAGACACGGGTGTGCATGAGCATGCCACGACTTGCCGAAGCATTGAACCAGCCAAGATTTAGGACCGGCTCCGGCTCGCAAGCCCCGAGGAAATACCACTTGCCATCTGCCCAAGCCTCTACCCATGCATGATTGTCGTCGGTATGCGCCCACCTCGGGGTGTAAACCTGCCTGGCAGGAATCCCCACGGCACGAAGGGCAGAGACCGTAAACGTGCTCTCCTCGCCACAACGTCCTATCGCCGAAGACATGGTGGCAAGAGGTGCAGAGGTACGTGCATCCGAAGGCTCGTAACTGACATGCTCGTGACACCAGTGGTTGACCTCCAGTATGGCATTCTTCATGCTCATGTCCCGGACACGCGCCTTCAGGGAATCGTAGAGTATGGTACGCGAGTCGTCGAGATTCTCGTTGTTAACCCTAAGTGGAAGCACGAAATGCTTCCACTCCCTCTCTGGGACCGACTTTCCCCAGGGCATCTCGTCACGTGCCTTGAGGCTGACATCCACATGCTTCTCCCAGAAGCCACGAGGATAGTCCACGCTGTCTGGCAGGGGCATGTATGCAAAGAGGAAATCAAGGTACTCGTCCCTGAGCTGCCGTCTGGCATCCCTGTCGGAACACGAGACGGCAAAAGTCAAGAGAAGCCCTGACAACAGGGCTTCCCTAACAAAATGTAATGTCCTACTCCGCATACATGTCTACTATAAGCTCGCCAAACAAGGTGTTTGCCCATGCAAACCACGAGCGTGTAAAGTCGGTGGCATCGTCCTTGTTGAAAGACTCGTGCACGAAGCCCGTACCGCCGTCTGTCTGCAGTATCTGCTGGACGCACCACTCTTTCTCGGCACGGTCGTTGGTGGTGAAAGCCTTCATCACGAGACTCATGGGCCATGGCTTGTCGAGTCCGCAATGAGGTCCGCCTATACCTTCTCCTGCCTTGCCGCGGAAGAAGTATGGGTTGTCTTCGCTCCACACGAAGCGGCGCGTGTTCTGGTAAACGGGGTCGTCTATGCTGACATCCGTCAGGTAAGGCAGGCATAGCAGGGATGGTGCGTTGGAGTCGTCCATCAGGAGTGAACTGCCATATCCGTCAACCTCAAAGGCATAAATCTTGCCATACTTGGGATGGTCGACAATGGCATAGGCCATCAGGGCTGCCTCCACTTGGCTTGCCATGTGCTCGCACTCGGTTGCAAGAGCCATCTCTCCATTGACAGTGCGCAGAATCTCTGCTGCCTTGCGAAGGATGCTGACGGCAAAGAAGTTGCTGGGCACGAGGTATGGGAAGATAGTACTGTCGTCGGAGGGGCGGAAAGCACTTGCTATCAGGCCGCAGGGCTTGCCTGGATGCCCATATCCCGAGTTGCTGCGAGTGTCGTGCAGGGCATGGGTCTTCCTGCGGAAATGGTAGTTGGTCTTGTAACCGTTCCAGTTCTGCTGGTCGCGGAAGACGTCGAGCGTTGCCCTTACTACCTTGAGCCAAGAGGCATCGAAGATGGAGGCGTCGCCGGTCTTCTTCCAATACTCGTATGCCAGTCGGTAGGGGTAGCAGAGCGAATCTATCTCGTACTTACGCTCGTGTAGTTCCACCTTCATTTCCGTTTCGTCTGTCTGCCATTCGCCGCCCTCTCCGTTCATGTTGAAGGCATTGGCGTATGGGTCTATAAGTATGCAGGCAAACTGCCTCCTGATGACACCGCGTATGAGGTGGCGCAGGGGCTCGTCCTGCCCTACATACCTCAAGTAGGGCCAAACCTGAGCCGCACTGTCGCGAAGCCACATGGCGTGGATGTCCCCGGTGTACACGAAGGTGTCGTCGTCTCCGCTGGCATTGCTGTAGTGTACGGTGGTGTCGAGGGTGTTGGGGAAGCAGTTGACGAACATCCAGTAGAGTTTGGGGTCTATGGCTGTCAGTTTCGACTTAAGGTCGAGTATCTGCTTCTCTACTGCCTCGCTACGGAACAGGCGTTCCTTTTCTGCAGGGCGCAAATCCTTTATAGTCGACTGCGCTGCCACCTCTTTCTTAGGCATTGGTGACTCAATGAAATTCTCGCTATAAGCCGTAGTTCCGGCCGTAAGCATCATGGTGAAAAGAATCTTCTTCATACGTATTTGTTAATTGTTGTGATGAGGGATGTTCGCTAATTATAGGGTTGTTCTATAAATTCGACCGAGGCACTTGCAGAATACTTTATGTCAGATTCATGGCTTTAATGAAGGAGCGATGCGGGCATCGTAACTGAATTAA
>SFXD01000031.1 GCA_004559785.1 bacterium
AGACTTCTTGATTCAAAACGGCACAAAGATACGAAATTTTCATAATACTTTGCCCATAATGACACCTAAAATTGCTACCTTTGCAGCATATCAGCAACATATTTACATTATCAAACATAAAAAGAAATCATGAGCAAAGTAGTTATCAACAGTTACGAGGATTTCCTGCCATACGTGGGACAGGAACTGGGAGCAAGTGGCTATGTGGAACTTTCACAGCAGAGAATCAACCTATTTGCAGACGCCACGCTCGACCACCAATGGATACACGTGGACACGGAGAAGGCCAAGGCAGAAAGCCCATTCGGACAGACCATTGCCCATGGCTACCTCACCCTCAGCATGCTCCCTTACCTTTGGGACCAGATAATAGAGGTAAACAACCTTGAGAGAATGATGAATTATGGCATGGACCGCATGAAGTTCGCACAGCCCGTGCTAAGCGGACAGCACGTCAGGATGATAACTAAGCTGGAGGAACTGTCCAACCTGCGCGGGGCGATAAAGACCACCATCAAGTTTACCATAGAGGTACAGGAGACGGGCAAGAAGGCGTTGGAAGGCCTGGCTACTTTCATCTACTATTTCAAGGCTCAGTAGAGTCCGTATTTACCTTAGGCATCATAGTTACAAAAAAATGGGAACAAGGATTATTATCGGAGCTGCCCTCATCTCGTTTGCCCTGACTGCCTGCAACGGACAGAGGGAGGCGGGAGAAGACCTGATACTTGCCGTTGGCAGTTACAGCAGTGCCGACAGCATGGGCATATGCGTCTACCGCTTTGATACGGGCAGCGGGGATGCTGCCTTCCTGTGCGGAATGCGGGGCATTTCCAACCCCTCGTTCGTATATCCTTCAAGGCATCGCGGCATCCTGTATGCAGTGGCGGAGGACGAAGGAGACAAGGCGGCACTGAGCACCATCGTCCTTGACGTCGAAAGGGGCAGCATGGCAGTCCTCAGCACCCGACCCACATACGGAGGGGCTCCGTGCAACATAATGGAAGCCCCAAGTGGCGGCTGGGTTTATACGAGCAACTATTCAGGAGGCAGCATAACCGAATTTCCCGTCGGTGGCGATGGCATGTTGGGCGAGGGAAGGGAAATCTGCTTCCAGGGCAGCAGCATCCATCCCGACAGGCAGGACAGGCCTTACCTGCATGCCGTGAATTTCACCAAGGATGGCGGCTTGCTGCTTGCCAACGACCTTGGTTCCGACTGCATGCACCTCTTTGATGCGAAGCCGCCTGTCGACACGCTTACCCATCACAGGATAGCAGTCCCACCCGGGACGGGACCGCGGCACCTCTGCTTCTCTCCGGACAGCAGCATGCTGTACCTGCTCGGGGAACTGGGAGGGAACGTGGTAGCCTTCGACTGCGATGGCGCAGTCCCCACGATGAAGCAATCGCTTGTGGTTGACAGCCTCGGTGCAGGAGGGTGCGCCGACATCCACTGCTCGCCCGACGGACGTTACGTCTACGCCTCCCACCGCCTCAGGGGCGACGGCATTTCGGTGCTCAGGGTCGGCGGGGACGGCTGCCTCGCCAAGGTGGGCTACGTGCCTACGGGCGGACATCCGCGCAACTTCTGCCTCACACCCGACGGAAGGTTCCTGCTCGTGGCATGCAGGGACGGCGACATGATACAGGTCTTCAGCCGCGATGCCGAAACGGGAATGCTGACGGACACCGGCAAGGCAATACGCATGCCCAAGCCTGTCTGCCTGCAATGGGTGACGCCCCCGAGGCCTCAGTAGCTCTCTTCTATCCTTGGGTAGTCGGCGGACTTGACATCCGACACGTACTGCCCCACGGCATCGGTTATGACGGCGTGCAGGTCGGCATAGTGACGGACGAACTTAGGCTTGAAACCGACGTTCATGCCGAGCATGTCCTGAAGGACGAGAACCTGCCCGTCGGCCGCCCCTGCCCCAATGCCTATCAAGGGAATGTGCAGCTCGCTGCACACGCGGCTCGTCAGTGCGGCAGGAATCTTCTCAAGTACGATGGCAAAGCATCCCAGTTGCTCCAGCAGCCTTGCGTCGCTGACGAGTTTCTCTGCCTCTGCCTCCTCCCTTGCCCTGAGCCCGTATCCTCCGAACTGGTTAACGCTCTGTGGAGTAAGTCCCAAATGCCCCATGACGGGAATGCCTGCATTGACGATGCCACGTATGGTGTCGGCAATCTCTGCCCCACCCTCCAGCTTCACGGCATCGCAACCGCTCCTCTTCATTATTTCCAGCGCACTGCGAACGCCATCCTCACGACCGGCCTGATACGAGCCGAAGGGCATGTCGCACACCACCAGGGCACGAGACGTACCCCTCACGACGCACGAGGCATGGTAAACCATCTCGTCGAGGGTGATTGGCAGCGTGGTGGTATATCCTGCCATCACGTTGGCAGCACTGTCGCCAACCAGTATGATGTCCACGCCTGCCTCGTCCACGAGACGCGCCATGCTGTAGTCGTAGGACGTAATCATGGAAATCTTCTGCCCCTCCGACTTCATAGCCTTTATCCTTTGCGTGGTAATCTTCTTCCTGTCTTCTACAATGTATGTTGCCATCTCTAAAAAAAAATAATGATTATTTACTTTCACGTTCCTGCCAAGCCATGACAGGCATCCTGACCATAGCCGGAAGCCATGGCCGATGATTGCATGGGAAAAGCCTGAGTATATTCACTTGTCTGACGTATAAGCCTCAATTTGCGATGCAAAATTACAACAATTATGTCAGAAATGTATATCTTTGCATGAAAAACAGGGCATATTCTGAAACAAATGCACCATTCTCTTTCCATATACAAGGCATCCGCAGGCTCCGGCAAGACGTTCACGCTGACCGTGGAATACATCCTGCTGCTGCTCACGGGCGGCGAAGGCGAGTTCCGCCACACGCTGGCAGTGACGTTCACCAACAAGGCCACGGCCGAGATGAAGAACCGCATCATCGAGACCCTCTACGGACTGGCACACTCGCTGCCGGACAGCGACAAGTACCTACATGCCATCATGGGGAGGCTCTCGGGGATGGACATGCCGATGGACGGGAAGGAAATCAGGGAGCGTTCGGGCGACGCGCTGTCTGCCATACTGCACGACTATACCAACTTCAGGGTAGAGACCATAGACTCCTTCTTCCAGACAGTGATGAGGAACATGGCACACGAACTTGGGCTCAACGCCAACCTGCAGGTGGAGATTGACGACAAGGAGACTATCTCAAGGGCAGTCGACAGGATGATAGAGAACATGCACGAAGACAGGCAGTTGCAGACGTGGCTGCTGTCGTACGTGCAGAACAGGATGGAAAACAACGAGAAGTGGAACATAGCCTCTGCCATCAAGGAATTTGCCAGATGCATCTTCACCGAGGAGTACCAGCAGAGAGACGGAGCGTACAAGGAGATGATAGCCGACCAAGAGGCGTACGAGACGTTCTATGCGAGGATGTGGAAGATAATACACCGATGCACCCTCAACCTTGACAAGGCTGCCACCAAGGTGGAGGACTGCCTGACGAAGGGAGATATCCAGCCCGACATGGTAAAGTACGTCGACCGCTATTACAAGTTCATAGACAACATGAGATGCAAGGGCGACTTCTCGCCGCCGTCCGCCACCGTCAAGTATGCGGCAGGCGATGCCGGGACGATACTCAAGAAGGAATATGCCTCGGCCGACGACTACGCCGAAGCAGCGGAGCAACTGTCCGAAGCCATCGACGAAGCCATCAGGGTCTACCAGACGGAGGTGCGCACCATGTTCACGGCAATGCTCTGCCTCAAGCACCTCGAACCGCTCCGCCTCCTCAGCCATATCGAGAAGGAAGTAAATGCCATCAACACGGAAAACAACCAGTTCATACTGAGCCGTACGCCAGCCCTGCTGGGCAAGCTCATCGAGGGCAACGACGCTCCGTTCGTCTTCGAGAAAGCAGGCACACAGTTCCACAACGTGATGATAGACGAATTCCAGGACACAAGCCGGCAGCAATGGAACAACTTCCGCATCCTGCTCCTCGAAAACCAGTCGACGGGCGGCAACAGCCTGCTCGTGGGCGACATCAAGCAGAGCATCTACAGGTGGCGTGGCGGCGACTGGGAGATACTGGGAGGCGTAGCCGACGAACTGCGCTCGCTCGGTCCCAAGTGCCTGGAGCTCCAGACCAACTACCGCAGCCTGGGTAACATCGTAGGCTTCAACAACGCATTCTTCCCCAAGGCGGCCGAAATGCTCGACGGCCTCTCGCAGGAAGGCTTCCGTATCTGCAACCTTTATACCGACGTCCGCCAGCACGCAAGCAAGGAAAGTCACGACGGATGCGTAAAGGTACGCATTTACAAGGACAGCAACGAGTACCAGGACGAGATGGCGGAGGACGTATACCGTTGTATCACGAACCTGCTCGGCAAGGGCGTCAGGGCATCGGACATAGCCATCCTGGTGAGGAAGAACCACCATGCAAGCGACCTCATCGAGAGGTTCCGCGAGTTCGGCTGCCCCTTCAGCCTCGTCAGCGAGGAGGCTTTCCTGCTCGGGGCAAGCGTTGCCGTCCGCATGATAGTGTATGCCCTGCGGTGGCTTTCGGACAAGACGGGGGAAGACCCTATACCCGAGCGTTACCTCATCCTCCACTACATGCAGGATGTGCTGCGCCAGCCCGTGGACATCACGAGGGTTGCCACTATGCAGGCCGCCGACATACTGCCCGCCGAACTCGTCGGGCAGGGCGACCGGCTGCTCCGCCTGCCGCTCTACCTGCTGTGCGAGCGGCTATGCCAGATACTCGGCCTTGCCTCCATCCCGGGCCAGGACGTCTACCTCTTCACCTTCTTCGACCAGGTGCAGGGCTTCGTCCGCACAAGCCCCTCGGACGTACGCACCTTCCTCAAGACCTGCGACGAGCAGCTGCTGTCCGTCAGGATTCCTGCGGCATCGACGGACGGCATCCGCATCCTCACCATACACAAGTCCAAGGGATTGCAGTTCCATACGGTACTCCTGCCATACAACGACTGGGACATCGAGCGCGACCGCCCCAACTCGAACGACATCCTGTGGTGCGAGGCAGACTCCGGGGCCTATTCCGACCTCGGCCCGTTGCCCATCACCCCGTGCAAGATGATGGAAAACTCGGAGTTTGCCCGTTATCACTCCCACGAGCACCTCCAGCGCAGGATCGATGCGCTCAACCTGATATACGTGGCGTTCACGCGTGCCGAGAGCAACCTGTTCGTCTGGGGCAGGTGTTCCAAGAAAGGCAATTCCCTGTCTACTGTCGGCGACCTCATCTCAAGGTCGCTGCCCGAGGGATGGGCAGACGAGGGGGATGCCATTACGTACGGGCTCGGAAGCATCCACGTCGGCGGCGATGACGGCAAGGGAAAGGTGCCAGCCAAGGAGTCCAACAGGCTCTGCGAGGACCCGTCCACGTTCGTTCCGTTTCCAATAAAAATGGCATCGGTACAGCCACGCTACGAGTTCATGCAGAGCAATAGCTCGCGCCGCTTCATAGAGATGCTTGGTCAGTGTGAAGGGAACGATGGCGCACAATCCTATGCCGAGATAGGCGAGGCAATGCACGACGTCCTCAGCCATGTACGTTATATGGCAGACCTCGACAAGGCTCTGCTGCAATGCGAAGCAGATGGCAGGATTGCCGACGAACGACAGTTGGATTTCATAAGGCAGAGAATCAGCAACGGATTTGCAGACAGCCTCATCAGCCGGTGGTTTTCCCCCTCGTGCAGGGTGTTTTGCGAGGCATCCATCTCATACATCGATCCCACGACAGGTACGCCTGCAATACTGCGCCCCGACAGGGTAGTGATGGATGGTGACAACGTCACCGTGGTCGACTACAAGTTCGGCACCCCTCATCCTGGGCACATCTCCCAGGTAGAGGGTTACATGTCATGTATGTCCCACATGTACCCTAACTGCCACGTACGCGGATTCCTGTGGTATATATATTCCGGAAAAGTAATGGAAGTGAAGGCATGAAGACATTTCTCAACTTGGTGGCAACCGACCTCCTGCAGCGGTTCGGCACGGACCTCAGCCGTGTGGCGATGGTTTTCCCAGGCAAACGTGCAGGGATATTCCTCAACGGGGAACTCGCAAGGATTGCGGCACGACGACGTAGCGACGGCAAGGCGGAACCTTCCCCCGTTTGGCTTCCGCAATACACGGACATGCCGAGGCTCTTCGGAGAACTCTCAGACTGCGTCGCGGCGGACCCCATCGACAGCATTACCACGCTATATGGCATCTATCACGAAATACTGACATCGCAGGGCGAGGAGCCACAGTCCATTGACAAGTTCTGGAGCTGGGGCGAAATCATACTGTCCGACTTTGACGACGTGGACAAGCATCTCGCCAAGGCAGAAGCAGTGTTCGCCAACGTCTACGACCTGCATTGCCTGGACGACCTCGGCTACCTGACACAGGAGCAGCATGACACGCTCGCGCATTTCTTCGGCAACTTCTCCCCGGCAGGCAACAGCGTCGTCAAGGAACGGTTCCTGCGCCTGTGGCACAACATGTACGCCATATACAGCCGGCTACGCGACGTGCAGAAGAAGAGCCGCGCCATGTTCGAGGGTGCCATGTTCAGGGAGGTGGCAGAAGCCCTGCGGCAAGACCCGTCCATTGCAAGCCGCATCACGGACAGGTACGATGCAGTGGTCTTCGCAGGGTTCAACGTACTCAACGAGGTAGAGAGAGTCTTGATGCAGTCGGTGCAGAAAACGGGCAAGGCACTCTTCTACTGGGACTACGACCAATACTATGTCGGCAACCCAAGGCACGAGGCAGGCACCTTCATGAGGGCAAACCTGCGCGACTTCCCCTGCGCCTTGGGCAGGGAGCACTTCGACAACCTGTCACGCCTCAGGGACGTGACTTTCGTGTCATGCACCTCCGACAATGCAGCGGCACGCTACACCCCGGCATGGCTGTCCGGACAGGGGGCGGCATCGGACAGGCTCGGCATCATACTTTGCAACGAAAGCCTCATGCAGCCCGTGCTGCACACCATCCCCAAGGAAGCCGGAGAGGTGAACGTCACCATGGGGTTCCCACTTGCCGACACGCCGATATTCAGCTTCACCATGTCCCTCGTCACGTTGCAGACAGACGGCTACGATGCCAGACATGCGCAGTTCCGCAACTCGTTTGTACGCATGGTGGAGAGCCATGCTCTGACGCGATACGCAGACAAGGAACTATGGCTGAAATACTCGGCAACCGACAACAAGAGTCTGCTCCAATACCTGTCCGACATTGTCAGGCAGGTGGCATCTTCCCTTGCAAAGGACGACAGGCAGGACATTTACATACAACTGTACCTCGAAGCACTTTTCCAGACAAGCCGCATCATAAACAAGTTCGTCCAGCGCACCAACGACCCCGTCACGCCTCTCGACTTGAGCACGATAACGCTGCGAAGGCTCATCCGCGAGGTCCTCTCACGCACGTCAATACCCTTCCACGGCGAGCCTGCAAGGGGACTACAGGTGATGGGCGTGCTCGAGACGCGCTGCCTCGACTTCAGCAACATGCTGCTACTCTCTGTCGAGGAAGACCGCCTGCCACGTAACACCCGACCCGAGACCATGATTCCTGCTAACATCAGAGAAGCCTTCGGCCTTACGACACCACGTCACAGGATATGCGTCTTCTCATACTATTTCTATCGCCTGATACAGCGCACGGAACATCTTACATGCGTATACAACGTCAACTGCTCGGGAAACGAGAAACACGAAATGTCAAGATTCCTGAGGCAATTCCTTGCCGAGACCGACATCCCAGTCAGAAGGCTTTGCCTTGAGGCACCGTCGGGCATATCCGGCACGCCCGGCTTCAACGTAGAGTCGAATGCCGACATCGTGGGCACCCTGCTCGGCCGTTACGACCTCAGCACGCCTGGCGGACAACGCCTTGCCCTGAGTCCCACCGCCATCAACACCTACCTCGAATGCCCATTCAAGTTCTACCTCAGCAACATCGCGGGATTGCGCAAGGAGCAGAACCCCGAAGACGGCATAGATGCCCGGCTCTTCGGAAACGTCTTCCACGATACGGCATACCTCATATACGAGAAGATGTGCCACGACAGTGGGTCGCGCATATTGAAGGCAAGCACCATAGAAAAGTACCTCAATGCCCCGGAACGCTACATCGTCCCCATCCTCGACATAGCCTTCGACGCCAACCTCTTCCATCCGGCCGACAAGTGGCGCCGTACCGACGAGGCTCTCTCCATGTTGCTTGGCGGCAAACGTCCACAGGTAAGCTACGAAGGGGAACTCATCATCTTCCGCAATGCCCTTCTCACGTTCCTCAAGCGTCTGCTTGCCTACGACGCATCCATCGCCCCCATTGAAATGATAGGTGGCGAGACCGAGAAATACCTTACCCTCAACCTCGCAGGCGGCATTGCCGTCAAGGTGGGCGGACGAGTGGACCGTATCGACATGGTGGGTGGAAAGTATCGTATCGTAGACTACAAGACCGGGCACCACAAGCCGACCGTCAGAAACATCGGGCAAGTAATACCAGCCCTGCCGGGTGATAGCCACGACGGCTACTACATGCAGGCCTTCCTGTACTCTTGTGCCCTGTCTGCCGAGCTGCCTGACCATGCCAGCGTAATGCCCGTCCTCTTCTACCCCTCCTTGGCTGCCGGCAAGGACTATTCTCCTTCCCTATATATAGGCAACGAGGAGGTCACGGACATCAGGCAGTGGAAGGACGTCTACCTTGCGGAACTGAAAAGGAAGATGGAGCTGCTCTTCAACCCGGAGGCTACGTTCTCCCAGACCAAGGATGTCACGCTTTGTCCCTTCTGCGACTTTAGGGAACTGTGCGGAAAATAGCGACGAGCCAGACATCTACAAAATATTTTTCCCTCGGGAGGAAAGATTTTTTTCCTCCCGAGGGAAAAATATTTTCCTCCCGAGGAAGTAAGAATTTGGGCTTACTCGGCAATCTGGAAAACGGTCTTGATACCCTTGATTTTCTGTCCACGTATCCTGGATAGCAGAAGGCGGATGCCTGCACGCGACACCGCGGCATAACTCCATCCTGGCAGAATGTCTATGCGCCCAATCTGGTCACGCTCCAAGCCTCCTACCTTTGACAGGAAACCTGCCACGTCGCCCTTGCCAATCTTGTCCTTCTTGCCCTTGCCTATATATAGCGTAACCCATTTGGGCTCTGAAGGAGGCTGACAGTCAGACGGTATGCCATAGCCAACGGCCGTGTCCCTGACATAGTCCGGCAACACCTCCGTCGGTCCCAGCAGCATGTACGCATCACCATCGGCATCCCACCTTGCAGTCCTGCCATTGCGGTGAATGTAGGATTCCTCGTCAAGAGGGAGGTGGTAGTGGACGACGTTGTCAACCCCGGGGATGTCCAGTCCGCGGGAAGCAAGGTCCGTACTGACCAGGACGTTGCAGGAGCCGTTGATGAAGCGGTACAGCGAGCGTTCGCGATCCCGTTGTTCCATGCCTCCATGGTACATGCCTGCAAAGAACCCTTTATCCGTCAGGAATGCCTGTACCCTCTCGACACTCTGGCGGAAGCCGACGAAGACGAGGCTTTTTGTGTTGCCCAGTGTGCAGAGCAGCTTGCCGAGAGTCTCAAGCTTGTCCTTGTCTGGAGACGTTACTGTATGGAGGGTGATGCGGTCTGGAATTTGTTCTTCATCCACGAGGTAGGACAGGCGGAAGAAGTCGGTCGTGCTGACGAACCGCGGAATTTGGGGGCAGTCCGTTGCAGAGAGCAGGATGCGACGACGGACGTGGCGCAATGCGGCCATAACCTCCTCCATCTGAGGCAGGAAGCCAAGTTCGAGCGACTTGTCGAACTCGTCCACTACAAGCATCTTGACATCGTCCGTCTGTATGTTTCCCTTAGCCAGGTGGTCAATCATCCTGCCAGGGGTTGCTACCACGATGCGAGGCTGCAGGCCACGCATCATGCGATGCTCGTCCATTGCCGGACGGCCACCGTAGCAAGCCATGGGACGCGAATCCGGACAAATGGCCTTCGCCACCGCCGCTGTCTGCATGGCAAGTTCCCTGCTCGGCACCAGCACCACGGCTTGCAGCGATGGCACGGCCGCGTCGATGCGTTCCAGGACGGGGAGCAGGTAGGCAAGGGTCTTGCCAGAGCCTGTGGGCGAGAGCAGTACTATGGTGTCATGCCGGCGCGAAGCTTCGAGCATGTCCTGCTGCATGGCATTGAGGGAGTCGATGCCAATCCTTGATATGTCGTAGGTCATATTATATTATGTTGTGTAAGGTTTTCGGGGACATGCCCTGGCATGATTATGTATATGGACTTGTCACCTCAGGAAGTAGTCTACGAGGAAATACACGCCGAGGGACAACAGCCAGCCTGCCAATACCTTCAGCGTCACGTTGCGTATGTACCACATGACCGATATGTCCTCGGACTTCATGAGTGCGTAGGCGGCGGTGTTGCCAAAGGGCAGCAGGCATCCGCCGACGCAGCCGCTGAGGGCTACGAGGTGCCAGTACTGGCCATTCTGCACGAAGCTGGAGACATAGCCCGAGAGTCCCTGCACGTCCTCGTACACAGGATAGATGGAAACCGAGGACATGACCAAGGCCACGTTGTCCATCACGGAACTGACGAAGCCCAGGAAGAGGGACATGATGTATATGTTGTGTATGTAGCGGTCGCACCAGGAAGCCACCTCGTTCATGACTCCCACCTCAATGAGGAGGCACACGCAGAGGCTGACTCCGACGAAGAACATTATCGTCTGTGTGATTTCGTACTGCAGGCTGCCCCAGCTGCTGACGGTGACGGGCTGGTCGGCGAGGATGGCCTTGCGGTTGAATATCTCGTTGGCAACCCACAGCACACCCAGGACGCAGAGTGCACCCAGGAAGGGCGGAAGCATGGTCAGGCGGTAGAAGGTAGGCACGAACCATAGTCCGCCGATGCCGAGGAAGAGCATCAGGTAACGCTGCCAGGCGGCCAGCGAGGAATCGTCTCCACGGAACATGACCCCCGTCCTCTTCAGGTCGAGGTGGTCAGGCAGCATCCTGCCAATCAAGTATGTGGGGACGATTGTCGCCACGACGGCGGGCAAAACCAGAGCACCGCTGTAATTGGTCGGGGTGACGGCACCTCGGGTCCATATCAGGAGCGAGGTTACGTCGCCTATCACGGTGAAGCATCCGCCGCAGTTGGTAGCTATGACGATGACGGCACCGAGCAACATGCGCTGGCGGGTGTTGACTACAATCTGGTTAAGGATGGTGAGCATCACAACCGCCGATGTCAGGTTGTCGAGGTTGGCACTGAGGATGAAACTGAAGAATGCAAGGCACCACAGCGTCTGCAAAGTCCTTTTCGAGCGACACCAGTCCGTAATGAACCGGAAGCAGTCGTTGTCGGACAGCACGGTGACGATGGACATGGTTGCAAGGAGGTACATGACGATGCTGCACAGTTCCACCATGTGCTTGGTGAACAGGTTCCTGTATATGTACTCGTTGACTGCGGCTATGCTGAATGCACTTCCCTCAAGGAACTCGAGGAACTCAACGTTGTGTAGGCTGTTGATGTATTCAGGACCGACGCAGATGAACATAACCCATCCGCACACTCCGCAGAACATGGCCACCGTGGCCTTGTTCACACGTGTCACATGCTCGCAGCAAATGAGCACGTAGCCTATCAGCATAAGAACAACAATGGCTATTGTCATTTCTCCCGTACCTTTAGATATTATTACGACTTATCGAAATGCAAAGAAAGTTAATATTTCCGACTTATACAAGTATTCTCTTGCCAAATTGGCAAAAACGGCATAATTTTGCATACATTATGAGATATATCAATGTAATATGCGCATTGTTGCTGACTGCTGCAACATACGCTCAGACCGTACGGCTTGAGGTTGCCGGAAACCTTGTCGAACTTGAGGCGCAGCAAACACAGAGCGAACTGAAGCCCGGATGGAAGATAGCCGACGTGAAGCTGAAGGACAAAGTCGTCCGCTACCTCTGGGGGGCACATGCCACGCAACTGACTGACGACCGCACCCCGACCTTCGTCATAACCCCTGCCGCTGGCCAGGTGCTCTGCGACTTTGCCCTGATGCGGCTGAAGTCGAGGCGGAACCACCGGAGGATGGCCAAGCCGGAGCTGAAGGACAATGAATACAGTAGGGTGGAGCCTGCCACGTTCGAAATGAAGAGCGACGGCAAGCAAGGCTTCGTCTGCAAGCCCCGGAACCCCCTTGACAAGGGCGAATACATCCTGGTTTACCTCAACCAGACACCAATAGGCGAATTGCGCGACCTGAAGGTATATTCCATCCAGGTTCCGTAACAATCCAAAAGAAAAAACACGCCAATTACGCTCAAAACGTAAGCAAAACGCCTTTTTTTGCGACAATCGTTTGTCGGCAACGATTAATTTGCATAACTTTGCATGTGCAAAAAAAAATAAACATATTGGTCTTATAACGTAAGGAGATGAACAGGAATAACGTTGACGAAGAGGGGTTCTATGGCAGCTATGGCGGCGCATATATCCCCGAAATACTGTACAAGACCGTCCAAGACCTGCGCGAGAGGTGCTTCGGCATAATAGGCAGCAAGGAATTCCTGGACAGGTATCACCAGCTGCTCAGGGACTACGTGGGCAGGCCTTCCCCACTCTTCTATGCCGAGAGGATGAGCCGCAAGTATGGGTGCAGGCTCTACCTCAAGAGGGAAGACCTCAACCACACGGGTGCGCACAAGATAAACAACGCCATAGGACAGATACTGCTTGCACGCATGATGGGCAAGACGCGCATCATAGCCGAGACGGGGGCAGGACAGCACGGCGTGGCTACAGCCACGGTGTGCGCCTTGATGGACATGCCGTGCCGCGTGTACATGGGTGCCCTGGACGTGGAGAGGCAGCACGTGAACGTGGAGAGGATGAGGATGCTCGGCGCAGAGGTCTATCCAGTACACAGCGGCAACAAGACCCTGAAGGATGCCACCAACGAGGCGATACGCGACTGGTGCTGCCACCCTGCCGACACATTTTATATTATAGGGAGCACCATTGGGCCACACCCCTACCCTGAAATGGTGGCAAGGCTGCAAAGCGTGATAAGCCAGGAGATAAGGCTGCAGCTAAGGGAGAAGGAAGGAAGGGACTACCCCGACTACCTGATAGCATGCGTGGGGGGCGGCAGCAATGCAGCAGGCACAATATACGACTACATCGAGGACGAGAGGGTCAGTATCGTACTGGGCGAGGCCGGAGGACTCGGGATGGAGACGGACAGGACGGCTGCCTCGCTGCACGTGGGCAAGCCGGGCATACTGCATGGAAGCAAGATAAAGGTGATGCAGACCGAGGACGGACAGATAACAGAGCCATACAGCATCAGCGCAGGACTTGACTATCCTGGCACGGGACCCATGCATTGCAACCTCTGCGAGACGGGACGCGCCAAGGTGTTTTCCATCAACGACGACGAGGCACTGCAGGCTGCCTTCGAACTGACACGCCTCGAAGGTATCATCCCCGCGCTGGAGAGCAGCCACGCCCTTGCAATACTGCCCAAGATGAATTTCAGGAAAGACGACGTGGTGGTGCTCACCGTAAGCGGAAGGGGTGACAAGGACATCAGCACCTACCTACAGAACAAGGACAAGATAAGATATGACGAAATATAATTACCATACGGCATGCAGGAGAATCCTGGGCGACCTCGTGACCCCCGTCAGCACATACCTAAGGCTGCGTGACAAGTATCCGCAAAGCGTGCTGATGGAAAGCTCCGACTACCACGGCGGAGAGAATTCCAAATCGTTCATCGGCGTGAACCCCATCGGCAGCGTCAGCATAGAACACGGCATCGGAATCTGCTCGCTTCCGGACGGCAGCGTCTGGCGCAGGCCCATCGGCAGGGACTTCGACGCGGCAACCCTCATCAACGGTTTCCTGCATTCCGTCAACATCTGCGGCGAAGGCAGCAGCCATTGCGGACTGTACGGCTATACCTCGTTCAACGCAGTAAGGTACTTCGAGGATATACAGGTCAAGGACGAAACACAGTCCAAGAACGATGCACCCGACCTATTATATATATTATATAAGGAGGTTATCGTCTTCGACCACTTCCACAACGAGCTGTACATAATACAGATGCTGGAAGACGGAGAAGAAGACACCCTCGACACGTTGGAGAGGGACGTACTCCACCGACAATGCCAGGCATACGACTTCTCCGCAGACGGCGATTGCCGCAGCACGCTCACCGACGACGAGCACAGGGAGAACATACGCAGGGGAATAGCGCACTGCCTAAGGGGGGACGTGTTCCAGATAGTGCTGTCAAGGCGGTTCGTCCAGAGATACAAGGGCGACGACTTCAAGCTGTACCGCGCATTGCGCAGCGTCAACCCAAGCCCCTACCTGTTCTACTTCGACTTCGGCGGCTTCAGGATCTTCGGCTCAAGTCCCGAGACGCATTGCCGGATATCAGGCAGGAGGGCATACATCGACCCCATAGCCGGCACGACGAAGCGGACGGGAGACGAGAACACGGACAGGAAGAACGCCGAATACCTATGCAACGACCCCAAGGAGAACGCTGAGCACGTGATGCTCGTAGACCTGGCACGCAACGACCTGAGCCGCAACTGCCACGACGTCAAGGTGGACTTCTACAAGGACATGCAGTTCTACAGCCACGTCATACACCTCGTCAGCAGGGTGAGCGGCGAACTCGACGACGGTGCCGACCCCATCAGGACGTTCGTCGACACGTTCCCGGCAGGAACGCTGTCGGGCGCGCCAAAGGTGAGGGCCATGCAGCTCATCAGCCAATACGAGCCGCATTGCCGCGGAGCATACGGTGGATGCATAGGCTTCATCGGGTTTGACGGCAGCCTCAACCAAGCCATCACCATACGGACTTTCGTGAGCCGGAACAACGAACTGTGGTTTCAGGCTGGCGGAGGCATAGTGGCGAAGAGCGACGTGGAATACGAGCTGCAGGAAGTAAACAACAAGCTTGGCGCATTACGCAAGGCAATAGAAATAGCATCACGCTTATGAGCAAGATAGCAATCATCGACAACTACGACTCGTTCACGTACAACCTCTCGCACCTCGTGAAGGAGCTTGGCGCAAAGGTAACGGTGTTCCGCAACGACAAGTTCGAACTCCCCTGGCTTGGGGATTTCGACAAGATTATCCTCTCGCCAGGCCCTGGCATACCGTCTGAGGCAGGCTTGCTGCTTGACGTCATCAAGGAGTACGGCGGAGTAATGCCCATCCTGGGAGTATGCCTCGGCCATCAGGCCATAGGAGAGTACTACGGCGGCAGGCTGACCAATTTGAGCGAGGTATGCCACGGCGTAGCGACACCGGTAAGCATCCTGTGCGACGACTATCTCTTCGACGGCTTGCCACGCACCATAGAGGTCGGAAGATACCACTCGTGGGTAGTGGACGAACCCGGCTTCCCAGGCTGCCTGGAGGTTACGAGCAGAAGTGAAGAGGGCTACATAATGTCGATAAGGCACCGCCAACTTGACATACGAGGCATACAGTACCATCCGGAAAGCGTGCTGACCAAGGACGGCAGACACATCATCTCGAACTGGCTCAGGGGAGAAAAATAATCTAGATATTCTAGAACCTCTAGAGCCTCTAGAACCTCTAGAACCACTAGAATTTCTATTACAACTACCTCATCTATAAAACAAAAAAAGAGGAACGGCAATGACACGATATTTGGAGAAGCTGATAGAGGGGGATTCCCTCACGAGGGAAGATACCCACGGAATAATGTTGGGCATCGTAGAAGGCAAGTACAACGACTGCCAGACGTCAGCCTTATTGATGGCCATACAGGCAAAGGGTATCACGGTAGACGAACTGCTGGGGTTCAGGGACGGCATCCTTGAGACCGGCAGGCACGTAGACCTGGGCGGTGTGCCCACAATAGACATTGTGGGCACGGGAGGCGACGGCAAGAATTCGTTCAACATCAGTACCTGTGCAGCCTTCGTCATGGCAGGAGCGGGGTACAAGGTCAGCAAGCATGGCAACGGGGGTAGTACCAGCGTGAGCGGCGCAAGCAACGTGCTGGCCGGGCATGGAGTGAAGTTCACGGACGATGAGGGCATACTGCGCAGGTCGCTTGACGAGGCGGGAATATGCTACCTGCACGCACCGCTGTTCGCACTTGGCATGAAGTGGGTCGCTCCCGTACGCAAGGCTATAGGCATCCCGACGTGCTTCAACCTGCTCGGTCCACTCGTCAATCCCTGCTCGCCGAAATACTCCCTACACGGGACGGCAAACCAGACGCAGATGCGCCTCTATACCAACGTACACCAGAAGATAGGCGACACATACAGCGTAGTGACCAGCTACGACGGCTACGACGAGATATCGCTGACGAGCGGATTCAAGATTAACACAAACTATTTCGAAAAGGTGATAACGCCGATAGACATGGGATTCAAGTACGTCAGGCAGTCGGACATCTATGGAGGCGATACACAGGAAGAAGCCAGGAGGATTTTCGACAGCGTACTGGAGAATACTTCCACCGAGGCACAGAAGAACGTCGTGATAGCCAACGCTGCCTGCGGAATAAGCATTATGGAAGACGGCATGACAATGGCCGACACCATCGAGATTGCAAGAGATTCCATCGAGAGCGGCAAGGCACTGGAAGCCTTCCGGAAGTTCCTTGACATAAACTCTTGAGAGCAATAGCATGAAAGATATACTTGAAGAGATAGTCAGATGGAAACGCCTGGAGGTGGAAGGCCAGAAGGCTGCCCTTTCGCCAAGGGAAATACACAGGATGGCAGAGAGCTGCATGGAGCACCCGGCACGTGCAGCCAGCATGAGCCGAGCCCTCATGGAGGACGACCATGGCATAATTGCCGAGTTCAAGCGTAAGAGCCCGTCAAAGGGCTGGATAAAGGAAGACGGCAAGGCAGAGGTCATCCCTCTATCATACGAGAGAAACGGTGCGGCGGCACTCAGCATACTAACGGACGGAAAGTACTTTGGCGGAGACATGGACTTCATACGCAAGGCACGCCCACTCGTGACCCTGCCAATACTACGCAAGGACTTCATCGTAGACGAGTACCAACTGTTTCAGGCCCGGTGCATAGGTGCAGATGCAGTACTTCTGATAGCGGCAGCACTGACAAAGGAGGATGCTATGACGATGCGTACCATGGCACGAGAACTGAGACTTGAGGTACTGCTTGAGATTCACGACGACAGCGAACTGGACTACGTAGACATCAACGCCGACATGATAGGGGTGAACAACAGAAACCTCGGTACCTTCCATACCTCAGTAGAGAACTCGTTCCGCATGGCAGACATGTTGCCAAAGGACAAGGTTCTCGTCAGCGAGAGCGGCATTGGAGACGCAGATACCATTCGCCTGCTACGCCAGGCAGGCTACAGGGGCTTCCTCATGGGAGAGCATTTCATGAGGGCAGAAGACCCAGGTGCAGCACTCGGTCAATTCTTGAGACTATTAGGATAAAGGTGTGTGGTATGCGCGACCCCGGAAACATACGCGCAGTGGAGGATGCAGGAGCCGACATGATGGGGTTCATCTGCTGGGATGGTTCAAGCAGGTATGTGGGAGCAACGCCTGCCTACATGCCACGCTGTACCAAGGTAGGGGTGTTCGTCAACCCCACCTTGCAATACATATCCAGGATGGCAAGGGCCCTGAACCTCGACGCGATACAGTTACATGGCAACGAAACGCCCGAATTCTGTCAGCAAGCAAGGCAACGGACGGGACTTGCCATAATCAAGGCTTTCGGCATGTCAGGCGTGGCAGACCTTGTGATGACAGAAAGCTATGCCGACGCTGCGGACTACTTCCTGTTCGATACCAGATGCAAGTGCGTGGGCGGCAGCGGCAGGCAATTCGACTGGGACATACTGGCTTGCTACAAGGGCAAGACCAAATTCATCCTTTCGGGAGGCATAGGTCCTGGTGACGCAGAGACGCTGTCGACATGGGGACACCCAATGTGCATCGGCATCGATATCAACTCACGCTTTGAAGACGCACCGGCATTGAAAAACGTGGATAAGGTCAGGGAGTTCATTAGCAAGATGAGGGGTGAGTGCCATTACAAAGAGGGAGAGAACACCTCTGCTCGTGGCAAGTGACAGAAGGAAGGGAAACGAGAGACTTTCTTCCCTGCGCCACGAAGGAATGAGGTATATGATATATATAGAATATTCGGAAAAAGAAAGTAAACGCTATTATGAACAGGATAGACAAATTATTCAAGGAAAGGGAGAGCGGGCTCCTCTCCCTATATTTCTGCGCCGGGCATCCTACCCCGGACAGCACGGTGGACATAATCCAGACGATAGAACGCAACGGCATCGATTTCATTGAGGTAGGCATACCGTTCAGCGACCCGATGGCAGACGGGCCAGTAATACAGGATGCGGCTACAAAGGCCCTGCGAGGCGGGATGACCCTTAGGAAACTGTTCAGCCAACTGGACGGCATCAGGGACAGGGGAGTGCGCCTGCCATTGATACTGATGGGATATATGAACCCGATTTACCAGATGGGATACGAGAGGTTCTTCGCAAACTGCCAGAGGGTTGGCGTGGACGGAGCTATCATCCCCGACCTTCCGTTCCGCGACTACATGGAAGAGGTTAAGCCTATTGCCGACAAGTACGACATACGCGTGATAATGCTCATTACACCCGAGACAAGCGACGAGCGAATCAGGTTCATCGACGAGAATACGGACGGATTCATCTACATGGTAAGCTCTGCCGCGACCACCGGGGCACAGAAGGAGTTCGACAAATCGAGGCTGGAATACTTCAAAAAAGTAAACGGCATGGGACTAAGACATCCTCGCATGATAGGGTTCGGCATCAGCAACAAGCAGACCCTGGAGAGTTCGCAGGCAAACGCTGCCGGATGCATCATCGGCAGTAAGTTCGTCGCGCTACTCGATCAACTTACCGACCCACAGGTTGCCCTGGACTCCCTTTTCGACGCACTTCGCCACTGAAAGCCTCATGGCAAACGAGGGATGGCTAACATGCGAAGACTATCCCAAGTACTACGAAGACATACCCACACAGAGCATTAACGGACGATGACCTTCACCCTTACGATGCGTCGCTCGTCCATTTCCATGATTTCGAAGGTGTACCTCCTGTAGACAATCTTTTCATGCAGTTCGGGGAACTCGCCCTTGATTTCCAGAAGCAACCCTGCCAGCGTGTCAGCGTCGCCTTCCACTTCCTCAAAATAATCGTCGTCTACGTCAAGGATTTTCATGAAGTCAGCCAACAGCGTCTTCCCCTCAAAAATGTATGTGTTCTGGTTCAGCCGTTGGAAATGTTTTTCCTCCTCGTCGTACTCGTCGTTGATTTCTCCAACAATTTCCTCTATGATATCTTCCATTGTGACGATACCACTGGTACCACCGAATTCATCTACCACGATGGCGATGTGAACCTTGTTTGATTGGAAGTCCCTTAGCAAGTCGTCTATCATCTTTGTCTCTGGCACGAAGTATGGCGGCCTGATGAGCGACTGCCATCTGAACGTGGCAGGCTTGTTAAGGTGAGGCAGCAAATCCTTGATGTAAAGCACGCCCCTGATGTTGTCGCGCGTACCCTGATAAACAGGGATTCGGCTGTAATTGTTCTCAACGATGCACTTGATAACATCGGGAAACGTAGTCTTCATGTCGAGGTCAACGATGTCCATCCTGCTCGTCATCACCTCCTTCGCCATCTCGCCGCCAAAACGAATTATGCCCTCCAACATGCTGCTCTCCTCTGCAATGTCCTTGCTGTCTGTCAATTCCATCGCTTTTTCAAGATCGTCCACAGTCAGGCTCTGATTGTCGGTGTGAACGAGATGCTTGGTCACCACCTTGCTGCGTACGAGAAGGTTGCTAAGCGGTTGGAAGGCATCGTTCAGTAACGACAGGGTAGGTGCTACGAATCGGCAGAATGCCAATGCCTTCTGGGCACTGTATATCTTTGGTATCACCTCGCCAAAGAGCAGCAGGAGGAACGTGAGCAATACGGTCATGACAACGAACTGCAGTACATAGGCTTGTCCGAAGTCCACGGTCTTGATGAAACAGTAGTTCAGCAACATGACGATTGACACGTTGACAAGGTTGTTGCATATAAGGATGGTGGCCAGTAATTGCTCGTTATTTTCCCTGAGGGATAGAATTTTCCCGTCGCTGCCATGCTTGCGTTCTTCCACATCGCTCAGGTCCGACGGCGTAAGGCTGAAGAAGGCAATCTCGCTGGCAGATACGAATCCGGAGCATACAAGAAGGAACATGGCAAGCGCCAAAGCTATGGCAACGTCCAAAGACAAAGGGTAAACCACGATGCCCGAGAGCATCCCTGTAATATAATCGGAGGTAGATTGCAAATCGAAATTCATCTGAACGAAGTCACTTCATGAATGGTTGGGTAAGACTAAAGGACACAGGATTCCAACATCAATGCTGCTGTGAATGCTGAGAGGCAGACTTTGGTGTTAGCAATTCCATGGAGTCGGCCCAGACCTCCACGTTCCTGCGTTGTATTCCTTGCCTGTCCTCATACGAGCGATAGCAAAGCTTACCTTCTATATATAGTTTGTCGCCCTTGTGTACGTACTTCTCCACCAACTCTGCCAAACCCCTCCACAAGATGACGGTGTGCCATTCGGT
>SFXD01000032.1 GCA_004559785.1 bacterium
CAAAATTATTGTATGGGTGTGCCATTTTCGTTCACACCATACCGCAAAATATTATTTTTACAAGAAATAGAGGATTATTAACTTCAAAAATAATTCAATAAGAGGGAAAAGACTGACGGTGAAGGCCTGCCGGAATGCAGTCATGAGCGATATGTGCAGGAGATATTTGCTATTGTAGTGATTTTTTTTGCCCTTTTAGTTCGTTTGTAGAATAATTCTCTATTCTTGACATAAAGGCAAGCCTCCAATATGAGTCCTAAAAGAGTCCTAAATGGTCGTGTAGTAGATTATTCTGCATAGACAAATAATGGTGTACAACAGAAATCACCATATAGAGGTTGTAGGGGGTATGCGTCTTTCCCGGAATTGCTCCATGAGGCGTGACCTGTGCAAAAAATGCACATTTCAGGACAGGAATAATGTATAGGATAAGCGATTCATATTGTAGCCTTCCTCTACTTTTGACGACGGTCAAAAGTAGAGGAAGGCGAAGCCTATCTCTCCATGCTCTCCACCTTGAGTTCACCGCACTCCTGCATTATGCCCACGTACTCTGCAAACTCGGGAGTTGCCGAATGGGCATCGAGCGAAGCCTGGTCTTCCCAAGTCTCGATGATGGTGAAGATGTCGGCACGTGTGGCGCTCTCGAACACGTCGTATGCAATGCAACCCTTGTGGGTCTGTGACTTGGCTACGAGTGCGATGGCAGCTTCCAGTGCACGTCCGTATTCACCTTCCTTGGCTTTGAAAAAACAATTTATCCTTATCATGGTTCCTTTAATGATTAATTGGTGTTATTTAGGAATATTCCCATGCAAAGTTAAACATAAATCAATTATTATTGTTATCTTTGTGCACATATTTAACAAAAAATAATTACTATTATGGGAAAGCCATCTATTTTCATGACATTGTGCCTGCTGGCCACCATGTATACCGGAGCATTTTCACAGGATTATGACCCGAAGCAGGGGTATCGTCTCGAAATCGGGGACGGACTCGCCCTGGACAACCAAAACGGGACAATCACGTTTACGCCTGTCAACAAGAAATCCATGTCGCAGGTATGGCAGGTTCACAAGTCTGCAGCCGAAGGATACTGTGTGCTGGTAAATCCCTTCAACGACTCTGCCTTGGACAATGGCAACCATGGCAATAAGGAAGGCGAGGTGCTCTCGTGGCAGGCGGATGCCTCGAACCGCAACCAGCAATGGAAGTTGACCATTCTCGACAATGGCAAGACTGTGCTGACGAATGCCGTGGCAGGGCTGAAACTGGGATATAGCGACAATTGCCAGCCAGGGGGAAAGGTTTACCAGTTGCAGGCAACTGACAACGACGTATTCGTACAATGGCAGATGGTAAGGACCGACCTCAAGGTAGTACCTCAGGCAGAGGCTTTCGTGGGAGAGCACGACTGGGAAAACCAGACGGTCTTTGGCATTAACAAGGAGAAGCCACGTGCCACGATGCTGCTTTATCCCAACGAGAAGCAGATGAAGGCGGACGAGGCATACGCCAAGCCTTGGCTGCATCCAGGTTCTGACCTGAGGGTATACCTCAACGGGCAGTGGCAGTTCAACTGGGCTCCCAAGCCGGAAGACCGCCCAATGGATTTCTACTCCTTGTCCTATGATGCCACGTCATGGAAGACGATTGCCGTGCCTTCCTGCTGGGAGATGCTTGGCTATGGCACGCCTATATATACCAACGTTACCTATCCCTTCAAGAACGTCCCGCCTCTCATCAGGGGACAGGAAGGATATACCGTTCTTGACGAACCGAACGCCGTGGGTAGCTACAGGCGTACAATCCGTGTGCCCTCTGCATGGGACGGCAGGCAGGTATTCCTGCACTTCAATGGCATTTATAGTGCGGCCTACGTCTGGGTGAACGGCAAGAAGGTGGGATATACCCAAAGCCCTAATACGGATTCAGAATTCAACATTACCAAATACATTACTCCAGGCGAGGAGGCCCTCGTCTGCGTGGAAGTGTATAGATGGAGTGACGGGTCTTACATAGAGGATCAGGACATGTTCAGGATGAGCGGAATCCACAGGGACGTTTATCTTGAGGCAAGGCAGCCGCTATATCCACAGGACATACACATCAAGAGCGACGTTGACGCCTCCCTACGCCATGCCAGGATAACGGTGGATGCCAACATCGTTAATCTTGCCAAGAAAGCCAACCGAAGGAGCAGCGAGCGCCATCAAGCTCGCTTGAATGGCCGAGTCGCGACAGAGGAAGGCGAAGCCAACAAGGGAGACATGGAGGTAACGCTATACGACCCACAGGGAAAGGTGATGCAGAAGGTCATGGTGCAATCAAAGGCGTTGAAACTTGGTGAAGAGACGAATGTCGCAGCAACGCTTGAAGTGAGGAATCCGTTGCTCTGGTCAGCCGAGACCCCCAACCTCTATACCGTGGATGTCTGCGTAAACGGAGATATATATACCCAGAAATATGGGCTGAGGAGAATAGAGAACCGTGACGGAAGGGTATTCATCAACAACAAGAGGGTTCTTTTCAAGGGGGCTGACCGTCACGACACCCATCCCGTCTATGGCAAGGCTGTGCCGGTGGAGAGCATGGTACAGGACATCCTGCTCATGAAGCGATACAATCTCAATACCGTCCGCACGAGCCACTATCCCAACGACCCCCGCATGTACGCCCTATATGATTACTACGGCATTTATGTCATGGACGAGGCCGACGTGGAGTGCCATGCCAACCACTCGCTGTCGCGCAACAAGTCATGGGAGGCACAGTATGTGGACAGGCAGGTAAGGATGGTGATGCGTGACCGCAACCACCCAAGCGTGATATTCTGGAGCATGGGCAACGAAAGTGGAGGCGGTGACAATTTCGTGGCTTGCAAGAAGGCGATACAGGAACTGGATGACAGGCTCGTCCATTACGAAGGAATGAACCATGTGGCGGACATGGACAGCAGGATGTATCCAAGCATAGGTGCCATGAAGCATCTCGACCGCGACAAGTCGCTGAAGGGTCGCCCATTCTTCCTCTGCGAATACGCACATGCCATGGGCAATGCAATAGGCAACCTTAGGGAGTACTGGGACTACATCGAATATGAGAGCGACAGGATGATAGGTGGATGTATCTGGGATTGGGTGGATCAAGGCTTGTGCAAGTACGGGGAACCACACTCGAACATGTACTATGGAGGCGGCTTTGGCGACTATCCCAACGACAACGACTTTTGCTGTAACGGCATTGTTACGTCAGACCGTCGCATTACGCCCAAATTGGAACAGGTAAAGAAGGTGTACCAGTACGTAGGCTTCGACCTTACAGACCAGGGCAAGATACGCATACGCAATAGGTATTGTTTCCACGACTTGTCGGCATATATGTTGAGGTACGAACTGACGAGGGACGGCCAGGTGATACGTAGCGGCTCGCAGTCAATGCAGCCTATACAGCCAGGCGACAGCCTCGACATCGACCTTCCATGCGCACTGCCTTCAGGTGAAGGGATGTATCACCTCAACCTCTCGCTCGAACAGAAAGAGCCTACATCATGGGCTCCCGCAGGTCACTCCGTTGCGGCAGAGCAACTTTGCCTCAGGGAAGGTTCTTCTTCAGCCGTGGTTGCCCCTGCATCAGGTGGCGGAGAGATTGAGGTATCGAAGTCGGATGATCAAGTAATCGTCAAGGGCAAGGACTGGACTTTCGCAGTATCGAAGTCGGATGGCTCTGTGACGGAACTCACGTATGGAGGCAAGTCCATGCTCGCGACAGGCAGCAAGGGCAATTTCCTCTTCAATGGGTATCGCAGCATCAACAATGACAGGTGTGGTGACCTTGAGCTGAAGCATGGGGCATGCCAGGAATTTTCCGTATGCGAGTACGAGGACAAGGAAACCGGTAAACTGGAATACGTCACTGTCGGGTTCACGAGTGTCGTCTCTGGAGGCAAGGGAGGACGTTCGGAAGTGTTGGTGAAGACGGAGTATTTCGTGGACGGCAATGGCAACATAGAACTAACGACATATTTCGACAATAGCAAGAATGCCGATTTCCGGAGGCTCGGACTACAGGTAATGCTCGACGGGAGCATAGAGAACGTAGAGTACATCGGGCGCGGACCAATGGAGAACTATCCCGACCGCAAGGACTGTGCATTCGTCGGAAGGTATGCCACTACGGTAAGTGACATGAGGGAGGACTACATCAAGCCCCAGTCAATGGGTGAGAGGTGCGATGTAAGTTCGCTTGCACTGACAGGCAAGGATGGCAGAGGCATCTGCATCACAAGGCTGTCAGGCGACCTGATGTTCAGTGCGCAGCATTATACGGACGAGGATTTGTGGAATACGAAGTACTTGCACCAGCTGAAGGACATCAAGCGCAAGGAGACCGTGCTACACCTTGATGCGGCAATGAGAGGCTTGGGCAATGCAAGTTGCGGACCGGGTCCGATGAAGGAATACGAACTGGGCGAGAGTTCTTACTCCTACAAGTTGAGGATAAGCAGGACCATGTAATCGTGGCCGTGAGCGATGAGCGATGGAAGCCCCCCACTCCCCCTAAACAGGGGAACTGGGGGGCTTCCACATCTCACGGCTCAAAGTTCACCGCTCAGAGACTCCCTCCTAAAAAAGGGAATGTCTCTATTTACTTCCTGTTCAATACCATTACGGTCTTTCCGTTTCCATCAAGCAGGACGGCAGTTTTGTCTTTGACGGAATAACTGCTCACTTGCATCATGGCTGTAGTGATGGCAGATTCCATTTCCATGGAAGAACCCATCATTCGTGTCATGCCCATATTGTCGGAGAAAGCCAGGTTCTTTCCTTTGCTGGTGTATTCTCCAAAGAAGTTGTTCACGGTTGCACAACCGTTGACCTTGCCGTCTTCAGAAAAGGAGATAACGGCAGGTTTCATGCCGCCCTCGGTGCTGGAGTCGAGTGCCGACACGATAATCCATTCGCCTATAAGGCTGGCCTTGCCTGCCTTGGCAGTGTTGCGTGAGGAACTGCAACTGGAAAATGCGATTGCCATGGCAAATGAGATAAGAAAAAATACTTGTTTCATAAAATACTTGTTATTATATCGTTTGACAATGCAAAGGTATTGCTTTCGCCTGTATTGGCAAAGGGAATTGTCCTATTTCGTAGGGGTATTTCCTCAAGGGTATGGTAGAACAGGCCTAAAATCTGACAAAGGCTTCTGCCCAGAGTTCGTTGTAATGTTTGTCTTGGTAGTTGCCCTTGTCAACGACATAATTGTATTGTAGCTGGAACATGAGGTTCTTGTGCAGTTGGATGTTTGGGCAAATAGTATATAATGTGCGAGAACTGTCCCAGTGAGCATCTTTCCTGTAGACGTCGTACCTGAGGTATGCCTTAAGCCATGCGGTGATGGGGGCTCCCACTGCAGCGTACCATCCGTCAGCCCTCCCCGTGTCGGCGAAGGTATGCGAGTTTGCGTCGTAGGCAAGTGCGTTGTGCCCTGTATGGTGGGCGTACTCTGCCCTCACAGACCAGTCCTTCCTTTCCAGGGATGCGCTGATGCAATACCTGTTGCGGCTTACCGTGACCTCGTTTGCCTTGTACGAGCCTTTCCATCCGAACAAGGCTATTCGGAGTCCTTCCATAGGCTGCACCTGCAGGCATCCCATCCAGTCCTTCTTGTTGTTGTTGTCGCTCCTGTTCTGCCCGTTGCCGTTGAATATCGCAGCCTTGTAGTGTATCAGCCGGTGCTTTCCGTGCCATACGGGGAAGAGGTCTCCCGAGAGCTGTATGCCTTGGTCACGCCCGTTCTGGGCAACTTCCCCGCTGGGGTCTTCGGCTCCGAAGGCGCACATGCGCATGGCAAGTTGCGAGTATCCGCCGAAGCCTATGTCCCATGGGTTGGTAGGATTCTCGAAGGTGAAGCACCTCTTGAACTGACCTACCTTGACCTGGAACTCCTTCCAGTGAATCCATTCGAGGGTGTAGTCCCGCATGGCAGGCGTATTTCGCAATTCCACCTGGATGCGGTAACGAAAGTCGCGTAGTACGGTGCCGGAAACGTACGCCCTGACGAGCCTCGTTTCGAACGAATTGGAGGTGTTGGCATTGGACTTGTCCGTATAAGCGTATTTGGCTACCAAGTAACCACCGAACTGTGGTGCCGACACCCATCCCTTGACATTGCGTCCATACTGCATGGCAAGGGTAGAGTCCTTTCCTGCCTCGTTGCTCTCGATGGAGCGTGACAGGAATCGGTTGAGATGCGAAGTGAGAAAACCTTCCTCGTATTCGTCGCCTGCCATCGCCCCAAGAGAGGACGAAAGCAGCAAAATAAGGGTACAAATGTAATTCTTGCCTCGCATCCCAACCAACACGGAAACCTTACTTCCTCCTGATGTAATCCACAATCCAAGCACCTACCTCGCGTGTTCCGTACTTGGCACCACCCTCAACCTGAATCTCGGGGGTACGTATGTTGTGGTCGAGGGATGCGTTGACAGCCTCTCGGATGAGTGCCCCTTCGCTCTTTAGCCCGAAGTATTCGTAGAGCATGGCAACGCTGAGAATCTGTGCCAGGGGGTTGGCTATGTTGAGTCCCTTGCCTTGTGGCCATGAGCCATGGATGGGTTCGAACACGGGAGTATGCTCGCCGGTGGAGGCACTTGGCAACAGACCCATGGAGCCAGTGATGCAAGAGCCTTCGTCAGTCAGGATGTCCCCGAAGGTGTTTTCCGTAACCATTACGTCGAAGAACCTTGGGTCTTGTATCATGCGCATGGCGGCATTGTCCACGTACATGAAGTCTGTCTGCACGTCGGGATATTCTTCCATCATCTCCTGTGCCACCTTGCGCCACAGGCGGCTGCTTGCCAGGACGTTAGCCTTGTCCACCACGGTCAGGTGCTTCCTGCGCCTCCTTGCGTACTGGTAAGCTATGCGCAGTATGCGTTCCACCTCGGGGCGGCTGTACAGATTGGTATCGTATGCCACGTCCGTACCTTCCTTCTTCTCCCCGAAATACATGCCGCCGGTCAACTCGCGTATGCAGATGAAGTCAGCCCCCCTTACAAGTTCGTCCTTGAGTGGGGATTTGTGTATCAGGCAGTCGAAAGTCTCTACGGGTCGTATGTTGGCATAAAGCCCAAGTTTCTTGCGCATGGCAAGCAAGCCCTGTTCAGGTCTCACCTTGGCAGTAGGGTCGTTGTCGAACTTTGGGTCACCTACGCTGGCAAACAGCACGGCATCGGCTTCCATGCAGGCCTGGAAGGTCTCTTCGGGGAAAGGGTCTCCCACTTCGTCTATTGCATGGGCTCCGCAGAGAGCCTCCCTGTAAGTTACCTCGTGACCAAACTTCTCTGCCACGGCAGTAGTGACAGCAACTCCTTGCTCCATAATCTCTGGTCCGATGCCATCACCGGCCAGAACAGCAATCTTCAGTTTCATTATATATATATGTATGTGTTACCTTTGTTTTTTTGTATCTGTTTTAGATGTTGCCTCTTGTGTTTCGGAATATTCCTGCTCGATAATGTTCAGCATCTTGATGGTTGCCTTGATAGACGACTCAGTCTGGTCGGCATCCAAGCCCCGTGTTCGGTAGGTCTTGCCCCTGAAGTCCCATGTGATGGTGGTCTGAACCAAGGCATCGGTCCTACCTCCGGGCGGAATGGTGACGACATAGTTCGTGAGCCAAGGGAAGTCGCGTTGGAGCTTGTTCCTGTAGATGTGCCTAACGGCTCTTACGAAGGCATCGTACATGCCGTCGCCTGTGGCAGACTCCTCATATTCGCTTCCGTTTATTTCCAACTTGACGCAAGCCTGTGGGTGCAGTCCGTATGCCGTGGACACCATGTACGAGAGCAGGCGGATACGCTCGGTGGGCGAGTCGTGGTGGAGCACGTCGGCTATGATGTAAGGCAAGTCGTCTATGGTGACGTGTTCTTTCTTGTCGCCCATCTCGTTGATGCGCTTGGTGATGCGCCTCATGTCGTCGTCGCCCAGTTGTATGCCCAGTAGCTTCAGGTTCTGCTCGATGTTTGCCTTGCCGCTCATCTTGCCGAGGGCATACTCCCTGCTGCGTCCGAAGCGTTCGGGTATCAGGGGGTTGACGTACAGTTTGCCTTTCTTGTCACCGTCGGCGTGGACTCCTGCCGTCTGTGTGAAGACGTTTTCTCCCACTATTGGGGTGTTGGCTGCCGTCCCAATGCCAGAGCATGATTCCACGAGGCGCGATATGTTGTTGATGCTGCCCTCGTCGACATTGATGCGGATGTCTGGCATCATGTCGCCCAGAACTGCCACGACACTGGAGAGGGAAGCGTTGCCAGCCCTTTCGCCAAGGCCGTTGACGGTGGTATGAACGCCCCTTGCCCCGGCCTTGACTGCAGCAAGCACGTTTGCTACGGCGAGGTCGTAGTCGTTGTGTGCATGGAAGTCAAAGTGCAGGGTGGGGTATCTTGCTACCATCATGCTGATGTAAGTCTCCGTATCTGTGGGGGAGAGTATGCCGAGGGTGTCAGGCAGCATATACCTGCATACCTTTGCCTTGCCTGACAGGAAGTCCATCATCCCCATCACATACGATGGGTTGTCCTTGATACCGTTAGACCAGTCCTCCAGATACACGTTTACCAGCATCCCACGGGAAGTGGCAAGGGATATGTTGCCCAGTACGTCCTGCCAATGTTCTTCGGGGCTCTTGCCAAGTTGCCCGCGGCAATGCCTCTCGGAACCCTTGCAAAGAAGGTTGATGACCTTGCCGCCAGCCGATGAAATCCAGTCGATGGAAGTCCCGTTGTCGCAAAAACCAAGCACCTCTATGCGTTCGATGAAGCCTGCGGAACTAGCCCATTGGCATACCTTGCCAACGCATTCGAATTCGCCCTTGCTGACGCGTGCCGAGGCAATCTCGACGCGGTCTACCCCGACCTTCTCGATGAGTTTCCTCGCGATGGAAAGTTTCTCGCTTGCGCTGAAACTCACTCCGCTCGTCTGCTCGCCATCGCGGAGCGTAGTGTCGGCAATCTCTATTGTCCGTAGTTCTGTCATTTTCTCTCGTAAGCCTCAATCTTGTCCTTGTTCTCAAGGAGGAAGTCTATGTCGTCCAGGGCGTTCATGAGGCAGTATTTCTTGTAGGAGTTGATTTCGAAATGTTCGCTCCGTCCTGTCTCCATGTTGGTAACGGTCTGGGCTGGCACGTCCACCCTGACTTCGGCAAGTGGATTCTTCCTTACGGTAGCAAACAGTTCCTGCTGGAAATCCTCGCTAACTACGGCTGGCAGTACGAAGCAATTCAGCAGGTTGCCACGGTGGATGTCAGCGAACGAACTGCTTATAACCACCCTGACTCCATATCCCGCTATTGCCCATGCAGCATGTTCTCGGCTGGAGCCTGACCCCCAGTTCCTGCCTCCTATGATTATTTCGTGAACGCCCTTTCGTGGAGCCTCACGATAGTCTGGCCTGTTCATGACAAAGTCGCTTGCCTCCTTGCCATCGGCATCGTATCTCAGGTCGTGCATGAAGGCATCGCCAAAGAACTTTGGGTCGCGTGTGGTGCTGGCCAGATAGCGGGCCGGTATTATGAGGTCTGTGTTACAGTTGTCTATCTCGATGGGTATGCAGGTAGACTGTATGATGTCGAATTTCTGTTTCATAACTTTCTTGGATCTGTGATTACACCTGTTATTGCCGAGGCAGCCACGACGAGGGGGCTTGCCAGTACCGTGCGTGCGCCTGGTCCCTGTCTGCCGACGAAGTTTCGGTTGCTTGTGCTGATGCTGAGTTTCCCTGCCGGTACCTTGTCGGGATTCATCGCAAGGCAGCTTGAGCAAGAGGGAAGGCGCAGTTCGAATCCTGCTTCTTCCAGCACCTTGTCTATGCCTTCGTCCAGTATCTGCTGGCGTACGAGCCAACTGCCAGGCACGAGCCAAGCCACGATGCCTGGTGCCTTCTTCCTGCCCTTTACTATGCTGGCAAACGCACGGAAATCCTCGATGCGTCCGTTGGTGCATGCACCCAGGAAGCAATAGTCGATGGGGGTGCCTTCGAGTTTCTGTCCGGGTTCGAACTGCATGTAGTCGAGCATTGCGAGGAATTGTCCTTGTTCTGCCTCTGGTATGCTGTCGAGTGTAGGGATGCATTCGTCTATGGCTATGCCGGCACCGGGGTTGGTTCCGTAGGTTATGCGGGGCTTGATGTCTTCTGCCCTGTACGTCACCTCCTTGTCGAAGACGGCATCGTCATCCGAGCGCAGTTTCTTCCATTCCTCTACGGCCTTGTCCCATTCCTCACCCTTGGGTGCGTGCTCCCTTCCCTTGAGGTAGGCAAAGGTAGTCTCGTCGGGTGCTATCAACCCTGCACGCGAGCCCATCTCAATGGAAAGGTTCGATAGGGTCAGCCTTCCCTCCATGCTCATGTCGCGTACGGCGGAGCCTGCGTATTCCACTGCATATCCCGTTGCCCCACTGGTGGTCATCTGTGCCATGATGTACAGTGCCACGTCCTTTGCCGTCGTTCCTTCTGGGAGTTTGCCTTCAATGTTGATTCGCATGGTCTTTGGCTTTGTCTGGAGAATGCACTGCGATGCCAGCACCTGTGCGACTTCGCTTGTGCCTATTCCCATGGCGATGGCTCCCACTGCACCGTGGGTGCTAGTGTGTGAGTCTCCGCACACGATGGTCATGCCTGGCAGGGACAGGGCTTTCTCGGGACCCACGACGTGGATGATGCCGTTGTCCTTGGAGCCCATAGCGAAATGCGTGATGCCAAACTCCTTGCAGTTGTTGGCAAGTGTCTCCACCTGCCTGCGACCAACTGGGTCGTCGATGCGTTCCTGCTGGTCGCTGGGAGTGTTGTGGTCGGGCATGGCATAGATGTGGTCGGGACGGAATACTCCGATATGTTTGTCCCTCAGAGTGTCGAAAGCCTGCGGGCTTGTTACTTCGTGCGCATAGAGCCTATCTATGTACAATTGTGTGGGACCGTCTTCCACGTTCTGCACTACGTGGCTGTCCCATATCTTGTCGAAGAGAGTGTTCATGATGTTGAGTGTGATAATGTGAGTTATTGGTTGTTGGGTATAGGCCTTTTATTGACTCATGGGGGCTACAAGTGAACCTTGAACTTGTTGATGCAGTCGATGTATGCCTCCACGCTGGCCGTCACTATGTCAGTATTGGCTCCGAAGCCGTAGTACACACGTCCGTCGTACTCCACCTGCATGTGAACCTTGCCAAGGTCGTCGGAGCCCTTGCTTATGGCTTGTATGGTGAACTCTTTCAGTGTCATCTCGCGGCGTATGATGGTCTTCAGGGCCTTGATTGCAGCGTCCACCGGGCCGTTGCCGCTTGCCGCGGACTCGAACTTCTCGTTGGCTATTAGCAGTCCGATGCTCGCTACGCTGCGTACACCCTTGCCCGTGGTGACCTGCAGGTAGTCGAGCTTCACGCTGTGCGATTCTGCCCTCTCGGCTCCTGCCAGTACGAGGATGTCGTCGTCTGTGACCTCCTTCTTTTTGTCTGCGAGGTCGAGGAAATCCCTGTATACCTTGTCAAGCCTCTCGCCGTCGATGTCCACTCCGTTTACGCTGAGCCTGTGCTTCAGGGCTGCCCTTCCCGAGCGAGCTGTGAGCACTATGGCGTTGTCGTCGATGCCCACGGCCTTGGGGTCCATTATCTCGTAGGTGGAGGCGTTCTTAAGCACGCCGTCCTGATGTATGCCGGAACTGTGTGCAAAGGCGTTCCTCCCCACTATGGCCTTGTTGGGTTGGACGGGCATGTTCATGAGCGAGCTTACCATGCGGCTCGTGGAATATATCTTGGTGGTGTTGATGTTGGTCTCTATCCCAAGGTCGGGGTGTGTCTTGAAAATCATGGCAATCTCCTCGAGCGAGGTGTTGCCTGCGCGTTCGCCTATGCCGTTGATGGTGACTTCAACTTGGCGCGCGCCGCCAAGTACGCCCGCAACGGTGTTGGCCGTTGCCATGCCAAGGTCGTTGTGGCAATGGGTGGACAGGATGCTCTTGCCTGCTGCGAAGGCATCGACATGTTCGTATAGGTACTTTATCTTCTCGTGATATTCGTTGGGTATGCGGAAACCTGTCGTGTCGGGTATGTTGCATACCGTGGCCCCGGCCTTGGTGACGGCATCTATGACTCGTGCGAGATACTCGTTGTCCGTCCTGCCGGCGTCCTCGGCGTAGAACTCCACGTCCTCCACGTATCTCTTGGCATATTTCACTGCAGCCACGGCACGCTCGATAATCTCCTCGGGAGTGGAGTTGAACTTGTAGCGGATATGGCTTTCGCTTGTGCCGATGCCAGTATGGATGCGTTTGCGCTTGGCGTATCTCAGTGCCTCTGCCGCCATGTCGATATCCTTTTCCACGGCACGCGTCAGGGCGCAAATCGTGGGCCATGTCACAGCCTTGCTGATTTCTATCACCGAGTTGAAGTCCCCGGGGCTGCTGACGGGGAATCCTGCTTCTATGACATCCACGCCCAGGGATTCGAGCTGCTTGGCTACCTGAATCTTCTCAACCGTGTTCAGTTGGCAACCGGGTACCTGTTCTCCGTCCCGTAATGTGGTGTCGAAAATGAACAATCTGTCACTCATATTGCGTATTTATGTTATTCCTTTTACTTTTTGAGCGAGCAAAGTTACAAAATATTACTCTTTTATACAAAAAAAGGTCAGAATAATTGTGCCGTGTTATCCTTATTACATATTTTTATTGGGCGTATGTGCGTACTTTAGGCGGAATTTTCGTAAATTTGCAGAGTTTTTACCTTAATATTATTGACAAAGACAAATGGAAACTGAAAAGAAACTGACAATCAGTCGTCGTTCCTTTATCAAGGCTGGCGTAGGTGCGGCAGCCGTACTTGGCGTAGGTGCTGGTACAGTGAAGTATCTCAGCACCGTGGATGTGAAAGGGAAGATCCTTGTCATTGGTGGTGGCGCGGCAGGGTGTAGCTTCGCTGCAAGGCTGACGAGGAAGGTTGCAAACCCCGACATCACCTTGATAGACCCCAGCGACAGGCAATACTATCAGCCTGGCTTCACGTTCATTGCGGCTGGCATATTCCGCCCAGACGAGGTGTGGAAGCCACAGAGTGCCTGCATACCCGAAGGTGTGAAATGGGTGAAGGACAAGGTGGTTGCCATAGATCCAGTACGCAAGGAGGTGCGCACGTCCAATGGCGAGAAGTACACGTACGACTACCTGGTACTTACACCTGGACTGCAATTGAATTGGAATAAGGTGCAGGGTATCAGTAGGGAAACGCTTGGCGAGGGAAATGCCCACTGCATATACGACTTCGAGGGGGCACAGAAGATATGGCCGGCCATAGACCAGTTTACGCAGCGTGGAGGAAGGGCGTTGTTCACCGATACCTATACCAAGCACAAGTGCGGCGGTGCTCCCAAGAAGATCTGCATGCTCACGGAGCACCTGTCTCGCAAGAAGGGGACCAGGGGCGATTGCCAGATAGAATATTTCTGTTCCGAGAAGGCCCTGTACGACGTGCCGTATTACACGCCTCGCCTGTTGCAGATTTACGAAGAGCGCAACATATCCCTCGACGTCAATACTCGGGTGACAGGCATAGACACCTCTGCCAAAAAGGTGTATCTCGAGAAGCATGAGAAGGTGAAGGAAAAGGTTTTCGACGAGGCCTTGGGCAAGGAAATGGAGGTAGAGCAGGAGAAGGTTACCCCGTTTGTCGAGGACTACGACCTGCTGAGCTTCGTCCCCCCCCAGTCGGCACCCGACTTCGTGCGTGAGGGCGGATTGTCGTGGACGGAAGGCAAGCTCGCCAAGGACGGCTGGGCCATGGTGGACAAGGAAACGCTTGTACACAAGGTTTATTCCAACATTATCTGCCTTGGCGACTGTGCCGGCATACCCACAAGCAAGACATCGGCCGCCATACGCAAGCAACTGCCGATAGCAGTAGACAACCTGCTTGACATCATGCAGGGAAAGGAGCCTTCCCACAAGTACAATGGCTATGCCTGCTGCCCCATCGTGACCGATTATGGGCACGTGCTGCTATGCGAGTTCGACTACGACAAGAAGCCTGACATAACATTTCCGTTCTCGCTGCTGGACATGAGCCACGAGCAGTGGGCTGGATGGCTGCTCAAGAGATACTTCCTGAAGCCAATGTTCTTCTATGGCATGATTCCCGGGTTGGTTTAGGATGAGGATAGCCATCATAGGGGCAGGGGCTTCGGGATGCTTCTGTGCAGTGCATGCAGCGAGGATGATGGGAGGCGATGCCACCATAGACGTCTTCGAGGCTGGGAGTCGTCCCATGGCGAAACTGTCTGTGACAGGCGGAGGGCGTTGCAATCTGACCAACACCTTCAGACTTTCGAATAAGTTGTCCGAATATTACCCGAGAGGTGACAAACTGATGCGGCGTTTGCTGCGGACTTGGAGTCACGAAGACACGATGTCGTGGTTTGAGACGGAGGGTGTGGAACTCGCGGTTCAGCCGGACGAATGCGTCTTCCCCGCATCCCAGGATGCCATGCAGATAGTGGATGTGCTGCGGGATGGGATGGACATGGCTGGGGTGCGGCTGCATCTGTCCCATCAGGTAAGCTCAGTCTCCCCGTCGGCAGGGGGGTACGAGTTGTCATTTACTGACCCCAAACTGAGACCGTTCCATGCCAACTGCGTGGTTATCTCCATCGGTGGATGTCCTACGATGGACAGGCTGGGTATTTTCCATGGTATGGATATTGGAATTGTACCTCCTGTCCCATCGTTGTACACGTTCAATATCGACCATGCCCCGCTCAATGCCCTGGCCGGCACCATGGTGCAGGATGCCTGCTTGGGCATAGCAGGCACGCGCTTCTCGTCCAGGGGAATACTGCTCCTTACCCATTGGGGAGTCAGTGGACCTGCCACACTCAGGCTCTCGTCATACGCTGCACGATACCTTGCAGACCATTCCATGCAGGCAGACCTGTGCATAAATTGGATGGGCAGTGCAAGGGAGGAGGGCGTGTGCTCGGCCTTGGCAGACTTTGCCAGCCAGAATCCGTCGCGCATGGTGACCGCTGCCAATCCCACGCCACTTACCCACAACCTGTGGAACATGCTTGCCGTGCGGAGTGGGGTGGGCGAGTCGACGAGGTGGGCAGATGTCAGTGGCAAGCGGCTCAACAGGCTTGCCTCCGTCCTGACGTCCGACGTTTACCGCATTTCGGGCAAGGGCAGATACAAGGAGGAGTTCGTCACTTGTGGCGGAGTAGCCTTGTCTGAGGTGGATTATGGTACTCTTGGGTTGAAACGCTACCCTGGGGCTTATGTCACAGGCGAGGTTCTTGACTTGGATGCCGTCACAGGGGGATTCAACCTGCAAGCGGCTTGGAGTACGGGTTACGTGGTGGCGAGAAGCCTGTATGAGCAATGGGCAGTGGGCAGTGAGCAATGAGCCGTGAGTAATGAGCAATGAGCAATGAGCTTTGAGCAATGGGCTTTGAGCAATGGGCAGTGAGCAGTGAGATGACATGTTGTATTTGAACACGCATATATGGGAAGCGTCCTCAGGACAGGTGCAGGCAGCCTTGGAGGCTTTGCCTGAATGGAGGAGGATGCTGGCAATGGGATTCCGGCATGAGTCTGGCAGGAGGGAAAACGCCCTTGCATTCATTGAACTGATGCGTGGGCTTAGGGCAGAGTATGGGATGACGGACATCCCCAGGTTCGAATACAACCAGCACGGGAAGCCATCACTGACAGGATGCCCACATATACATTTCAGTATCAGCCATTGCCGTGTGGCTGCAGGGTGTCTGATTAGCGACGTGCCATGCGGCTTTGATGTCGAGCGGATTCGTAAGGTGTCTGCCAACATGATAGCCCATAGCATGAACCTAAAGGAGCAGGAGATGATTGGTTCTTCGCCATGGCCCGAACTTGCCTTTGTACGCCTGTGGACAAGGAAGGAGGCTCTCTACAAACTATGGGGGACGGGCATCGACGACGGATTGAGGGAGGTTCTTTGCTCTCCGATGGCTAAAGGCGTTGCGTTACGAACTACGGAGAATGTGGCAGACGGCTACGTCATGACCGAGGCTTTCCTTATTCCATAACCGCCCCCTGCTCACCGCTCATCGCTCACTGCTCATTGCTCATTGCCCCTTCACCCCCTAAACAGGGGGCTGGGGGGTCTCCCATTGCTCACTGCTCTCTCTTTTCGAGCATCACTACGTTCTCTACGTGCTGTGTGTGTGGGAACATGTCCACTGGGCGAACCCTCGATACCTTATATATTTGGTCGAGCAACTGAAGATCCCTTGCCTGTGTGGCGGGATTGCAACTGACATACACTATGCGTCTGGGTGAAGCCGCCAGTATCGTGCTCACTACGTCGGGGTGCATTCCTGCCCTTGGTGGGTCGGTGATAATAATGTCTGGTGTGCCGTGGGTCTCAAAGAACTTGCCATTCAGAATGTCCTTCATGTCTCCTGCAAAGAACAGGGTGTTGTCTATCCCGTTAATCTCCGAGTTGCACCTTGCGTCCTCTATTGCCTCGGGAACATATTCTATGCCAATCACCTTGCGAGCCTGCCTTGCGACGAAATTGGCTATTGTACCTGTCCCTGTATACAGGTCGTAGACAAGGGGTAGTTCACCCTCGCTTGATGGTTCCAAGCCTTCGAAGGCAAACTGCCTTGCCACCTTGTAAAGCTCGTACGCCTGTTCGGTATTTGTCTGGTAGAAGCTTTTGGGACCTACCTTGAATCTCATTTTCTCCATCTCTAAATAGATGTAATCCGTTCCGCTGTAGGTGTTTACCTCAAGGTCGCCGAACGTGTCGTTGAACTTCCTGTTGTCAACCCACAGCAGGCTCGTTATCTCGGGGTACGACATGCGCAGCCATTCCATCATTTGCATGGCGGCCTGCCTGTAGCCGCATCCCCCCGCTGGCTCCGTTAGGCAGAACTGCATCAGCAGCATCAGTTCTCCCGTATTGCTCAGCCTTATCATCATGCCCCTGAGCAGCCCTTCGTGCAGGCGATGGTCGTAGAAGCTCAGCCCGTGTGCGTATGCGTAATCCCGTATCCCGTTCCTAATCCTGTTGTTGATGTCGTCCATCAACTTGCAGTCCTCTATGGGAAGTATCTTGTCGAAGGAACCGGATGTGTGGAAGCCTACTGCACCTTGCTGTTCGAAGTTAACTCCCGAGGCTATTTCCTCGTCTGTCAGCCATTTCTTGTTGCTGAAACCGAATTCCAGCTTGTTCCTGTATTCCTTAGTCTTGGCTGAACCAACGATAGGTTCGCACTCAGGTAGGTCTACCTTGCCAATGCGGGTCAGGGTGTCCGTCACCTGTTGCTGCTTGTGCCGCAGCTGCTCGTCGTACGGCAAGCATTGCCACTTGCATCCGCCGCACACCGTGAAGTGGGGGCAGAAGGGCTTTTCGCGCCTGTCGCTGTATTTGTGGAAGTGTATGGCAACGGCCTCTGCATAGCGATGCTTCTTTCGCGTGACACGCAAGTCGACAATGTCACCCGGAACCACGAAAGGCACGAACACCACCATGTCTTCAATCCTGGCAACGGCCTTCCCTTCGGCTGCAATATCCTCTATTTCTACATTCTCAAAAATGGTAAAAGCTTTTCCTTTTCGTGACATTCAATAACGTATTTCTTTGTTTGCAGTGCAAAATTAACCAAATATTCAATAAAAATGGACAATTCCTTGCCCAAAATACAAATAATGTCTATTTTTGCAAAAAAAGGAAACTAAACAACAACATCAAATCTTCAATTAATAGTTTTATGTCTCAGAAACGTGTTTATACATTCGGCAATGGACAAGCCGAAGGAAATGCGCAGATGCGCGAAGTGTTGGGAGGCAAGGGGGCAAACCTTGCGGAGATGAACCACATTGGGGTTCCTGTACCTCCAGGTTTCACCATCACCACCGATACTTGCAACGAGTATTATGAGGTTGGGCAGGAAAAGATTGTCGAACTGTTGCAGGATGAGGTGAATGCCGCCGTGGCTCACACCGAGGCTCTGATGAACTGTAAGTTTGGCGACCCCAAGAACCCCCTTCTCGTATCGGTTCGTTCCGGAGCCCGTGCTTCCATGCCAGGTATGATGGACACCATCCTCAACCTTGGCTTGAATGACGAGGTGGCTGCCGGCATGTGCGAGAAGACGGGCAACCCCCATTTCGTTTACGATAGCTACCGCCGTTTCGTGCAGATGTACGGCGATGTGGTGCTGGGCATGAAGCCTGTCAACAAGGAGGATATCGACCCCTTCGAGGCAATCATCGAGAAGGTGAAGGAGCAGCAGGGTGTCACCCTCGACAAGGATTTGTCCGTAGAGAGCCTCAAGAAACTTGTGGAACTGTTCAAGAAAGCCATCAAGGAGCAGACAGGCAGCGACTTCCCCGACGATCCGAAGGAACAACTCTGGGGAGCCATCTGTGCCGTATTCCGCAGCTGGATGAACGAGCGTGCCATCCTCTATCGCAAGATGGAAGGAATACCCGACGAGTGGGGAACGGCTGTGTCCGTCATGGCAATGGTATTCGGCAATATGGGCGAGACTTCTGCAACAGGCGTATGTTTCAGCCGTGATGCAGGCAACGGAGAGAATCTCTTCAATGGTGAATACCTCATTAACGCACAGGGCGAGGATGTAGTGGCAGGAATACGCACTCCGCAGCAGATTACCAAGATCGGCTCACAACGTTGGGCAGAGCGTGCAGGAATCAGCGAGGAGGAGCGCGCAGCTAAATATCCATCTATGGAGGAAGCCATGCCCGAGCTATACAAGGAACTGGATGCCCTGCAGGACAAGCTGGAGAAGCACTACCGCGATATGCAGGACATGGAGTTCACCGTGCAGGAGGGCAAGCTCTGGTTCCTGCAGACACGCAACGGCAAGCGCACTGGTACGGCAATGGTGAAGATAGCCATGGACCTCGTAAGGGAGGGGCTCATCGACGAGAAGACCGCCATATTGCGATGCGAACCTCAGAAACTCGACGAACTGCTTCACCCCGTATTTGACAAGGATGCCTTGAAGAAGGCAAAGGTTATCACACAGGGGTTGCCAGCATCCCCGGGTGCGGCATGTGGGCAGATAGTGTTCCATGCCGACGATGCCAAGGAATGGAACGAGAATGGACACAAGGTAGTGATGGTACGCATCGAGACCTCGCCCGAGGACTTGGCGGGAATGGCTGCTGCCGAGGGTATCCTGACGGCAAGAGGCGGAATGACATCGCATGCGGCTGTAGTAGCACGTGGCATGGGCAAGTGCTGCGTCTCCGGAGCGGGTGCCATCAACGTCGACTACAAGGCCAAGACTGTCGAGATAGAGGGTGTCGAATACCACGAGGGTGATTATATTTCCCTGAATGGAACTACAGGACAGGTTTATGCCGGAGAAATCAAGACAAAGTCCCCCGAATTGTCAGGCGACTTCAAGGCTCTCATGGACCTTTGCGACAAGTACACAAAGATGGAAATACGTACCAATGCCGACACTCCGCACGATGCTCAGATAGCTCGCGACTTCGGAGCCAAGGGTATAGGCCTGACGCGTACCGAGCACATGTTCTTCGAAGACCAGAAAATCGTTGCTATGCGCGAAATGATTCTGTCCGACACCAAGGAGGGCAGGGAGAAGGCTCTTGCCAAGCTGCTTCCATACCAGAAGGCAGACTTCTACGGTATACTCAAGGCTATGGATGGCCTGCACGTCAACATACGCCTGCTCGACCCACCACTTCACGAGTTCGTGCCACACGATGCAGCCGGACAGGAAATCATGGCAAAGGAGATGGGTGTAAGCGTCAAGACCATACAGCAGCGCGTGGAGTCGCTTGCCGAGAACAACCCGATGCTCGGACACCGTGGATGCCGACTGGGAATTACCTTCCCCGAGATAACCGCCATGCAGACACGTGCCATACTCGGTGCAGCATGCCAGCTGAAGAAAGAGGGCTTCGACCCCCATCCCGAAATCATGGTTCCACTCATCGGTATCCTCTATGAGCTGAAGCAGCAGAAGGAGATTATCCAGAGTGTGGCCGAGGAAGTGTTTGCCGAGGAGGGTGTACGCATCGACTTCGAGATAGGCACCATGATCGAGATTCCTCGTGCAGCCCTTACGGCCGACAAGATTGCCACCGAAGCCGAGTATTTCTCGTTCGGTACCAACGACCTCACACAGATGACCTTCGGTTACAGCCGAGACGACATCGCCAGCTTCCTCCCTGCATACCTTGAGAAGAAGATTCTGAAGGTAGACCCATTCCAGGTACTCGACCAGAACGGAGTTGGCCAACTTATCAAGATGGCAGTGGAAAACGGACGCAAGGTACGTCCAGGAATGCGCACCGGCATCTGTGGCGAGCACGGAGGCGAGCCAAGTTCTGTCAAGTTCTGCGCCAAGGTTGGCATGAACTATGCCAGCTGCTCTCCATTCCGTGTACCCATCGCACGCCTCGCAGCGGCGCAGGCCGCCGTCGAAGAATAATCGAAACGTGCTGAAAATTAGCTATATAAAGGGCAAGTATCTGGGAAACAGGTACTTGCCCTTAGTTTTTTG
>SFXD01000123.1 GCA_004559785.1 bacterium
ATGGCCACAAAGCCCGTCTGCGGGACAACGACATCGAAGGTGATGCCACGCTGCTCCATGGATGGGGCAAATCGCTCAGCGACAGCCTCAACCAATTCGGCAATGTCGTGCTGGCCATAGTGGAGTTCCAGTCCCTGCTGCTGCACCTTGTTGAAATCGAGAAGCTGGTTGACGAGCTCAAGGAGCCGGTGGGCGTTGCGGTCAATCATCTCCAGTGCATCGTTCCTGGCCACCTTCCGCATGTATGCCTCAAGTGGCCCGATGATGAGCGACACGGGGGTGCGTATCTCGTGGGCTATCATGGTGAAGAAGCGCAGCCTGAGCTCACGCTCCTCAATCTCTCTCTTCTGGCTCATGCGCCGCAGCTCCCGGGCATGCTGACGCTCGGCCTTGCGCAGGCGGTACTGCATCACCATATATATAATGGCGCAAAGGAGGAGGACATAGAATATACGGGCTGGCCACGACCACCAGAAGGGCGGATGGACAACAATGCGCAGACATGCCTCGTGGGGACTCCACAAGCCGTCGTTATTAGTGGCCTTAACACGGAATACATACTCGCCTGCAGGGATGTTGGTATAGGTGGCCTTGTGCTGCGCGCCAACGTAAATCCAGTCGGCATCGAAGCCCTCGAGCATGTAGGCATACTGGTTCTTCGCGGGTGAGCAATAGCTCAGGGCGGCAAAGCTGAGGCTGAACATGGTATCGTCATGGCCGAGGTCGAGCTGGGGAATTGCCGACAGCGAGAGCGGCAGCTTGTCGCTGCCCACGGGGACAACCTTGTTCATAATCTCCAGAGAGGTGATGTAGACAGGCGGCATGACCTTGTTGGACTTTATCTGGTAGGGCATGAAACTGTCGAAGCCACGTACGGAACCGAAGTATATGCGGCCATCGGATGCGAGCAGGCTGGAGCTGGGCTGATACTGCTCGCCCACCAGACCGTCGTGGCGGGTGAAAGCCTGGACGCCATCATCGGGAGAGTAGCGGAGGATGCCCTTGTCTGACGACATCCAGAGCACGCCCTGGCTTTCAACAATGGCCGCCACGCCGCGCATGTCGGTACTGATGTCGAGAAGCCGGAACGTCTTGGTGGACGACTCATATACGCAGGCTCCGGCAGCGGTGCCTAACAGCACACGGCCGTCGGCATCTATGCAGATACTGTTAATCTGTTCGGACGGCAACGCACCCTTTCCCTTGCCGCTGACAAAGTGATGCCACTTGCGGCCCGACAGCGAGTAGGTCCAAAGTCCATCGCCCTGAGAACAGAACCACACGTTGCCCTGACGGTCCTCATCGATGTCGATGACAAGCCCACGCATGTCGTGACCAAGATTGCGAACGCCCATGGCCTGCACGCCATCGAGGGTGCCTATCCAGAGGTTGCCGCGGCTGTCGCGGAACATGGAATAGACGCTGCGCGGAGCTCCCTTGCAGGGAGTACATACCCCGGAGGCTATGTCGAGGGTATAAAGTCCGTCGGAATAGGTGCCTATCCACAACTTTCCGTCCTCGACGTATAGCGAGTGGACATTGAGTGAGGAGAGCTGACTGCGTGAGGGGAAGTCGAGGAATGTTCCCAAAGAGGGCGAATAGCAGCTAAGGCCTCCATCATCAGAGGCTACCCAGATGTTGCCGCGGAAGTCCTCACAGAAACGGGAGATAACGGTGCCGGAGAGTCCAAGGGTATGGTCAGCTGCATTTGTGAAGGACATGAAACGGCCACCGAGGGGCGAGATGTAATGCACTCCCTCATAGAAGGTGCCCATCCATATGCCTCCCTCGTTGTCCTTTACAATGGAATAGACGAAGTTGGGCGAGCGTTTCTTGCCAGTTACCGGTGCCAGCGATGAGGTGAGAGGGTTGAAAGCCAGCAGGCCGGCGTCACAACCTACGAGTATGCAGTCGGGCGACTGCTCGTAGAGGGCGTGGATGTGAAGGGCGGCTGCCGCACCGGGCAATGGGGCGGCCAGCTCTCCGTTGGGCTTCAGCTCTACTATGCCATGCTCCCACGTGCCGAGCCAGCGTCGCCCGTCACGAGTCTGGAGCATGGCCAAGGAACGGGCGGCAGAGGCCGGCGCCTGCATGCCATGACGCACAAACCTGTGGTGGGCCTTGTCGAAGCGCCACAGCGGATCGCTGCCGCTATCGGCGAGCAGCCACACGCTGTTGTCATTGTCAGCATATACGGCACCCAGCCTAAGGTTTCCACCTCCGATATCGTAACGGCGGCTCTGCCCTGTGCGCAGGCTATAGGAATAGGCCGCACCCTGTCGGGATGCCACCCACACCACGCTGTCGTGGTCAATGGTAAGCGACACCACATGCTGCCGGGCAGGAACATTGGCCGACGAGGGAAGGATTATAGGGGTGAAGGCGCCTGTGGAGAAGCTGAAGGAATAAAGGCCACGGAGCGTGCCCACAACAAGGCTGTCGCCAACGACGAGAAGAGAGGACACACACTGGTCCTCGCCAATGGCAGGATTGCTGAACAGCCGGAAACCAACACCATCGTAGCGGCACAGGCCATTGTCGGTACCCATCCAGATGAAGCCACGCCGGTCCTGTACGATATGGCGGACGGTATTGGAGGCCAGCCCGTCGTTAATGGTGATGTTACGGAACAGGGTGCCGGAAGCTGCTGAAGCAAGTGCCCCGGATAGCAGAAGGAGCTGAAGGAGCAATGTGCGCAAGTGACCAGTGGCGGCCATGTGTGTGTGGGTATGCGTCATGGATATAGGAGGTAGATATGAGGGGAATTAATCGCGGGGATTCAGTATTTCTGCTCCAGAGAGCTTGAACGTATACGGATAACTGGCGTTGTTCTCCGGATGACGGTAGTCGAGCTTAGTGTGGGCGACGGGAGCGCCAGTGACAAGAAGGTACAGAGCCTTTAGCTGCTTATCCTTGGGCAGTGCCATCTTGGGCTTGCCATCGGTTACGAGAGTGCCATAATATGATTTGCCGTCGGTGTCAACGGCAACAAAACCGCTGACAAGTCCCTGCCCCCGAAGTGTAGCGGAAACCTTGCGCTTGCATCTCTCCGTATCGAGACGTATGGCATTGAAGCCATAATCCTCTGGCAGCATGCCTGGTGCGGGGGCATACCACCCCTTAGGCGCTGATGCCTCGACCGGCGTGGAGAAGGTGCAGGCATAGGGGCGCGTCTCCTTGCGGGCATGAGTGAAGTCGAAGTTGAGCAGACGCTGATAGCATTGTGCCATCTCCATGCAGAACTGCTGCTGCGACAGCCCATACAGCCGCTGATAGGTAAGAACGGGGTCCTCATCCTTGCGTCCCTGACGGAACAGCTCGCCTATGGATGGAAGGCCGCGAAGCTCTGCCCAATACTCAAGGACATAGGGAGAATGGTAGATGTTGTCGAGATGCAGGAATGCCTTATGAGTGAGCTTGCGGAAAGCCTCGAAGTGATAGTACTCGTCTTTTATCCAGTCGGGGTTCACCTGCCACAACATCCACTGGCTTGCCATCTCGAAAAAGCCGCTGCCTCCCCATGCGTCGCCAACGGAGTCGGCGGGTATCTGCAGCTGGAAGCTGTGGCCAAGCTCATGCGCAAGGCAGTTGAGCTTGCGGTCCTGTATACGGTTGGGCGCCACCCACAGTGCACCAATGAAATTGTCGTAAGTGCCTCCGTAGGCCGTACCCTCAAGGCTGTAGTGCAGCATGACCATCATCTTGTAACGGTCGGCCTTGCTGCCGGGAAGGGTGAAACGGAGCGTATCGCGGAAATAGCGGTAGAAATGCTGCACGCGCGACTTAAGGTTAGGCAAGTCCACACGCATATCGTGGCCATCAAGCTGCGGAGCACGGGCAAGGTCGTCGCCAAATCCTTTCTCCCAAAAGAACACGAGGTCGTCGGTTTGGGCAGAACGTTGCCAACACCACCGCGAGGCTGTGTCGTTGAGATCATAAATGCGCAGGGAGTCTGGCAGGAAGACTGCCTTCTGTGCCCGGGCAGGCTGGGCAAAGGCCAAGAGGAAGGCTAAAAGCACAAAGGTGAATGATGTCATGGTAGGGTTGTTGTTTAATGTTATTCAAGTCTCGCATGTGCTCGACTATTGAGTTATGAGGAGTTACCAGAGTTATGAGGAGTTAT
>SFXD01000033.1 GCA_004559785.1 bacterium
TGCAGAAAGCAAAGGACTCACTCACCAAGAAGAATGGTACAAAGAACTACGAGAAGGTCATCGAGCGTGTGGGCAGAGCAAGGCAGAAGTACCCGTCCATCTCAAAGTACTACGTTATCGACTACATACCGGATGACGCAAGGAGTCCAAAGAACATGACAGACATCCAGTGGCGTATAGCCGTTCCAGAGAACGTAGAGAAGGACTGCGGTATATATTTCCTTAGGACGAACGTTGCAACGTTTGACGAGAAGACCACATGGGATTATTACAATCTTACCCGTGAAATAGAGTGCACAAATCGTCAACTGAAAACCGGCCTGAACATACGACCGATATATCGCAAGAAAGATGACCGATCGGATGCCTAACTCTTCCTCGGACTACTCTCATATTGGATAGTCAACACAATCCGTAACCGTCTAAAGCAATCGGGTATGACACACTACTGGACGGAGATAGTGAGGATAATGTCAACACAGAAAGCTGTCACGACAGAAGGAACAAACACAATAGGAGAGAAGGTGTTCATGAGATTTTGCAGCGAGCCGAACAAGGAGGCAGAAGATATTTATGACAAACTAAAGAACAAGAAAATGCCATTCAGAAAAATCAAAATCAAAAAAGTTTGTAGTACACAGCAACGCAAATGAAATTTACAAATCACTGATTAGCAATAGAAACAACTAACAAAATATCAAACTTGGGTTAATAATTCAACTTTTTCAACTAATTGCAGGGGTATTCTATAAATTAGCTTGATGAGTCGTGAACTGTGAGCCACTTGTAGGGCCTTACCTCATGTAAGACAGCAAATCTGCTGCCTTGTGCACTGTCCGCAGGCGTTTTCGGCAGTCGGTCTTACACGAGGTAAGAGCCTACAAGTGGCATATTATAGAAATGTTACTTGCTAAACAGATAATGCCCCTTTGGTGCAACCCCCTTGTGCAATACCCATGGCAAAAAATCCCCCCACCGTATTGCTGCGGCAGGGGGAGCGGGTTCAGTAGGGGACTAAGTGTCCCGGTAGGATTGTCACTTTACGAATACCTTCACGCCGTTGAGGATGTAGGTGCCTTGTCCGAGACGCTTCATGTCGTTCAGGGTAGCGTTGGTGCGAACCAGCTTGCCGTCGGTTGTGTAGATGTTGCCGGTCTTGCTGATGTTGGCCAAAGCCTCCTGGATGCCGTCTGCGTCTGCTGCGGACTCGGAGATGAGAATGCTCAGGGTGTATTCGTCATCCTCGTTGATTACTGGACATGCGTTGATGTCGAGGTATGCCTTGCCGTATGACAGCGACTGGCCTTCCTGATTCTCGACGCAAGTCGTGGTGTTGTTGGTGAAGAGTATGTTGCCTGCGGGTACGGTGGTGGGCACGAGAGTACCTACCAGTCCGTTCTCGGCGGTGGCTTCCGTCACGATCTTCTCGGAGTTCAGTGCGAATTCCATTGGGATGTTCTCCGTTGGCTCTTCCTCTGTCTCCTCTACCCAGTCTTCGAGGCTGCCGTAGATGTAGATGAAGGGCTGTCCGGGCTCTATCTGCTGTATCTCGCTGAGGGCGAGGAACTCGTTGCCGTCAGCGTCGCTGTATGTTCCGGCTACGGAGTATGCCGTGCCTTCTCCGTTGTTGGTCAGTGCCACGGTAGAGCAGATGGTGTTGATTTCACCCGTCTTGACATCCTTGGTGAAGGAGAACTCGGTCTGGTCGCTTGGCTCAACTTCCTCAATGAGGAGTCCGGAGTTAGACCCGAGGTTGTTGCTTTCCCATGAGCAGAAGCGGTGGTTGTTCTTCTGTACGTGCATGTATGTGCAGAACGTGCCGTCGATGTTGTTAGCCTTGAGCAGGTTCGTACCGCATCCCAAAGGCTGCTGACGATAGAGCGTCGGGGTCAGTCGCAGGGTTACGTCGTTGGTGTTCTTGCCGGTAACGTATACGAAGAGACCTGTTGCCTTGTTCTGCAGGGCGTAGCGTGTGGTGTTGCCTATTGCTGGTACAATGGGATATGCACCGCCGTTGATTTCCTTGCGTGCAGCCTCGTAAGCCGTTGCGAGTTCGTTGTAGTCCTCGGTGGTGATGTCCTTCATTACAACAGCATTCTTTGCAGCCAGGGTCTCGTTGAGAGCCTTTGCCGAAGCGGTGAACTCAGAGTCGTAGGTTACGGAGTTGAGTTGTACCTCTGATGCGTGGAAGTATGTGCACTTTTCTCCGAACGGGTCGTACTCGGTATCGTCGCCCCTTCTCTGTGTCAGGATGAAGCGCAGCTTGCTGTATGAGCCACCCAGTTCTATTGGCTTGGACGATACGGTCTCGCCGGAGGTGGTGAAGGGCAGTTCCACGTAACCGATATTGTTCCACTGCTCTCCGTCGTTGCTTGCCGTGAGGAACATGCGGATTACGTCACCGTTGCCTGCGCCCTGACGGCGTGTCATGGTCATCTGTATTGCACCTGAAACGGGTGTGTCAAGGGCCACCTGCAGGTAGTGAGGTACGCTCACTGCACCGTGCCAGTCGCTGTGCCAGAATGTAGATGCGTCGCCATCTATCAGGTTCTCGATGTACTTGCCCTCTTCAGAGTCGCTGGCGTTGCTCGACAGCTGTGAAGCCTTGGTGATGAGTGGATCGCCCACGGTGTATGTGTTGGTCATTCCAAGCACGAGGCGGCTGCCGGCTACGAGTTCCTTGAAGTTGTCGAGGTTGTCGATATCAGTCTGTACGGGGACGAACTGGAATATGGAGCCGTCCTTGTTCTCGCCTATGATTTCGTCGTCGAGTGCGTACATTCCCATGCCTTCGCGCATGTCGTCGGCCTCTACTGGGTAGTAGTCGTAGCCCAGTCCTTCCTTGGTGAGGTCCTCGCCCATGCCGATTGCCATGTAGTTGCCGAGTATTACGGAGTTGACGTCATCGCCGTCGATGTTGCTCCTGTTCCATCCATACTTGGTGAACATGTCCTCGGTCGGGAACTGTATGCGATACCACTTGCCAGCCTCTATGCCGTTGGCAGAGGCCAGGATGTTGTTGTAGGCCAGTTCCAGAGCTGCGACGTACTTGCTGATCTGTGTCTTGGTGTACTTGCCGGCCTTGTCGTACTCGCTGACTTCGTCATACAGGCTCTGGTATGCGTTGACGGCGGTGGCATCCTTCCAGAATCCTGGGTTGGTGCCCTCCTCGTATACGCTTGCGCCGTTGGCAAACTTGGCGAGTGCTGCGCGCAGCTCGGCGGGGTCAACCACGCCACCCTTGAATGCGTCGAAGGCGTTCTTCAGTGCCTCGTACATCTCGATGGTGATGTCCTCGTCTGCGGTATTGCAGTTCTCGTTGTACAGGTCTTCGAGGGCAATGCCCAGTTCGCCCATTGCTGCAAACTGCGAGTTGGGGTTGTCGTTCATGTGGTAGATCTGCAGTTCGCCGCTGTGCCAGAATCCACTCTTGGTGGCATACACGCGTACGTATGAATAAGGTGTCTCGCCAGCGTCGAAGATGTCGGTGGTGAAGGCGGCTCCACTGGTAGCGTTTCCAAGGGTCTGTACCGTGATGTCCGTCCAGTCTGCGTCGTCGGCCTCTGGGTCGTTGGAGCCACGGAGCGTGAACTCAGTCGGATGGTTGCTGTCAGTCTTGCGGCGCAGCACGTATATCGTGGTATTGCCCACCATCTTCTCCATTCCTGAGAGCTGTATGTAGTGAGAGCCTTGCTCTACGTCGCCCACCGACCATGCGCTGTGCCAGTACGTATCGGGGTTGTTGTCTATCAGAACTCCGTCTGACAGGTTGCCGCCGTCTGTGGCACCGAGGTCGTTCTGGCTGAACGGAGAAGTCATCTGGTCAGCTGACGTGATGAGGGCCTCTGGTATCATGTCCTTGGCAGTGATGAGTGCGGACTTCACTTCCTCTCTCAGGGCGTTGTTCTGCTCTACGAGTAGGTCGTGGTTCTTGATTGGACCGAACTCTTCGAGCAGGCGCATTGCCTCTGCCTCGTCGACCGGTTCGAGATACCATTCGCTGGTACCCTTGTCGGATTCGTAGGGCACGCCCATGTCGAACGTCCCTCTCCATACGCACAGGTTCTGGTCATCCTTCTGCGTGCCGCGGCTGTGGTTGAGCTGGTGGAGGTATTCCGAACCGTTGCGTGTGCCTGTGGCTGCACGGATGTAGACTATGTCGCGCCCGTTCTCGTTACCTGCATAGTCGAAAATGACGTGCTTGTCAGACTCCTCGGACATCTTGACCGTTGTTTCGAACTTCGAGAATCGAGTCTCCATGCCGACGTTGTACATGTCGATGCTGTCGCCGGTCTGCGTCAGCTTCCAGATGAAGTTAGCCCTGTCGTCCTGAAGCGTGCCCCAGCCTGCATTGTAGTTCAGACCGCAGAACATACCCTTGGTGGCATATTCTGTAGTGGTGATTGGCATGTTGTTCTCATCCTTTTCGCCAGTATCGATGGTGTACTTGTACTGCAGGTTGGCTATGATTCGGTAGTAGCCGTCGGCGGGTAGCCTGTAGAGGATCTCGCTCTCCTTGAACTTGGCATACAGTACATCAAGTTCTGCGCCCATGGCCTTGGCCTCGTCTATGGTGGGGAAGCCTTCTGCTTCGGGATCATCCAGGAAGTTGTATATCTTGTCAAGGATGTCGAGGAACTTCTCGGCGGTCTCCGTATCGGTGTACTGCCCGAAGCCCGTTCCGATATTCATTGCCTCAAGTCCTCCCCAGTAGAGTTCCTCGTAGCCCACGAAGATGTTCATCAGTTCTCCCCTCACGAGCATTGCGTCCGTCGGGTTGTAGATTTCCAGTTCGGCTGCGTGGAAGTAGATTGGACTGGCGTTAGTGTTGGTCAGTCGGAGGTATAGGTATTCCCCGTTTACGGGAATTACTTGCGACAGAACCTCTGCCGATGCCTCTGCCTTGCCGAACTCGATGTCTGCCAGGTCTTCCCATGTCTCGCCGTCGAGGCTGCCGGAGAGTTTTGCCTTCGTCAGGTGTCCGTCGCTATGGTTCCTACGCTGCAGGTAGACAACGAGATTTCCGCTGGTTACGGGGTCGTGTAGTTCTACCTGAATGTAGTGTGGGTCTGTTACCTGACCGTGCCAGTCGCTGTGCCAGAAGGTGCCTGCGTCGCCATCGATTAGATACTCGATGTGCTGCCCTTCATCTTGGTCGCTGGCGTTGCTCGACAACTGGTCTGCGTACAGAATCAGTGGGTCGCCATACTCTGCGACGAGCGCGGAGCTTGTCTGAGCAAAAACTCCAACGCTGAGGAACTGCAGTAGCAGTGCCGTCAGGAATAAGTAGGTTTTTCTCATAATGATGAATAGTTTGTTTAAGTTAGCTTAATAATGTTGATTAACTCGTTTGTTTTGTCGCCAAATATACGGATATTCCTGCAAACCGCAAAGACTTTTTGAAGAAAAAATATCTTTGTTGAAACAAATTCGCAACAAAATGCCTTATATCGTGCTTCTTGTGATGCCGGGTTCGGCTGGAGACGAGTGGGCGGGGCTTTTTTGCTTGTCGTGGCAAGCATGGTGTTTGGGCTGTGCTGTTACCATGTTTAGTGGCAGCAAACATGGTGATTCTCACCTCTGTCCATGGCCTTGTTGCCATTACCTTCATGATGATGTATCTTTCTCTCTGTCTTTGTCTCATGTTATATGCGCTCAGGGGTGTAAGTCAAAATTACAAAACAATCCGTTTTTCCTTCACTCTTGTTTTTCTTGGAAAAACGGATTGCAATATATAGGATTCCCTGGATAGGTGAGTTTTATGTGGGGCATTCCTCGCGCCCGCACCCTTGCCTTTCCCTTAGTTTCCCCTTATGCTCTCCTACGTTGGGTAACGGAAACCGGACAGACACCAAGGGCGGACATGTGGTTCTTATTGGCGTTAACTTTTTTTATGCCGTATGATTCTTTTTTTCTCCGTGAAAACAACTAACTTTGCAAAGGAATCAAAGATATGCAAAACAAATGACAATGGAAAAGACAATCAGACAACTGGACCCGCAGATAGTGTGGAACAATTTCTACCTGCTAACCCAGGTGCCACGTCCAAGTGGACACCTTGAGAAGGTGCAGCAGTTCCTGCTCTCGTGGGCAAGCGAGCATGGGGTAGAGGCATGGCAGGACGGGGCAGGCAACATAGTGATGCGCAAGCCCGCTACGCCAGGTCGCAAGAACCGCAAGACTGCAGTCCTGCAGGCGCACATGGACATGGTGCCGCAGAAGACGGACGAGAGCATGCACGACTTTGAGACAGACCCCATAGAGACATGGATAGACGGCGAGTGGGTACGCGCCAAGGGCACCACGCTTGGCTCCGACGACGGAATGGGAGTGGCTGCCATAATGGCTGTGATGGAGAGCGGCGACCTGGAACACGGTCCGCTGGAAGCCCTAATCACGGCCGACGAGGAAACATGCATGTATGGCGTGAACAACCTCTCGGCAGACACCCTGCATGGCGACATACTGCTCAACATCGACAACGAGACGATGGGCGAGTTCGTGATAGGTTCGGCCGGTGGGGTGAACATCACGGCACAGCTCCGTTACGGCGAGGTAGAGCCCGAGGAGGGTGACGTGGCCGCAAGGATAACCCTGAGCGGACTGCGCGGAGGACATAGCGGACTGGAGATAAACGAAGGGCGTGCAAATGCCAACAAGCTGATGGCGCGTATCGTGCGACAGGCCATAGCCGACGACGAGGCACGCCTGTGCAACTGGAGCGGAGGCAACATGCGCAATGCCATACCACGTACCGCAACGGCGACGGTGACGGTGCCTGCAGAGAACATCGACGACCTGCGCGAACTGGCTGCATACTGCCAGAAGACGTTCGCCGACGAGTATCGCGGGGTGGAGGAAGGCATTGCCGTAAGCGTGGACGTGGTGGAGATGCCTGCCAAGCAGATGCCCGTGGAGATACAGGATAATGTGGTGGATGCCATCATGGCGTGCCACGACGGAGTGCTGAGGAACATACCGAGCATCCCGAGCGTGGTGGAGACCAGTTCCAACCTGGGCATCGTCAGCATAGGTGATGGCGAGGCGAAGGTGCTGATACTGGCACGCAGCAGCAACGAGACCATGATGGAATACATACAGGAAATGCAGCAGTGCTGTTTCTCGATGGCAGGCATGCGCGTGGAGTATAGCGGACAGTACGGGGCATGGCAGCCCAACTTCGACAGCCCCATAACCGCCAAGATGGTGGAGGTGTACCGGGACCTGTTCGGGGAGGAGGCAAAGGTGCAGGTGTGCCATGCGGGACTGGAGTGCAGCATCATAGGCGGCGTATACCCCAACATGGACCTCGTCAGCTTCGGCCCTACGCTGCGGAGCCCCCACACGCCAAACGAGCGTTGCAACATACCGAGCGTTGCACGCTTCTGGGAATTCCTGAAGGCCTTGCTCAAGGCAATATGACCCATAAATACAGGCAATCATGAAGAAAGTAATCAGTACAACGGCCGCACCTGCGGCAATCGGGCCTTACAGTCAGGCCATAGTGACGGGAGGACTGCTGTTTGCCAGCGGTCAGTTGCCCGTAGACCCTGCCACGGGCTGCTTCCCCGAGGGAGGCATCAGGGAACAGGCACGCCAGTCGCTGCTCAACGTAAAGTCCATTCTGGAAGAGGCAGGCACGAGCCTTGCCAATGTAGTGAAGACCACAGTCTACCTGCACGACATGGCAGACTTCGCACAGATGAACGAGGTGTATGCCGAGTTCTTTGCCCAGCCCTATCCGGCACGTAGCGCAGTAGCAGTCAGGGAACTGCCCAAGGGAGCCCTTGTCGAGATAGAGGTCGTAGCTATGGTCTGAGCCATCAGACGTATCGGGCGGCCATCTGGGGGCAAAGACATGCCATGATATACACCCCGTTGCGGGATGTCCGGTGACATGTCGTGTATGTCTTTGCCCTTACCGCTCTCCGTGCATTTGTCCATGGTGTCATGCCCTGGAGTGTGCGTTCTGTGCCCTTGCAGTGTGAGATATCCACCCTAAATTTATAGAGCACCCATCCTTGATGACAAATTTGTAGATCCCCATTTAATTTAATGTATCTCAATCCATGAAGTATATATTCCTGTCGATAATCCTGAACATCGTGTTGTCAATCCATGTTCATGCCCGTACCACGGGGCGTGCCGGCTCGCTGGTGTCCATTCTGTCGGGCGTCAGGGAGGAGTGTGAGGTAGTGCCTGACTCCTTCTTTCCCAGGGTGCGTACCCTGATGGCGGAGGTTGCCGCACAGGACGACCCTGCTGCAAGGGCGGTATACAGTGCCACCCTGGCACACCTGCTGATGCAGAACACCCAAAGGGCTGCTGCATCGTCCAGGGACACGTCGAGCCCCACCGACAGCATAGAGGAATGGAGCGAGAGGGAGTATGAGCAATATGCCGCATCCATGTACCGCAATGCCCTACGCGACATGGATATTTTATATGGTACGCCCACGTGCGACTGGCTGCCCCTCGTACTGAGGGGCAGGGACGAGAAGGTCTTCGGCAGCAGTATGCTACATGTGGTATGGCAGGCTATGGCTGCAGACTTCCCTCCTTATCGCAGGACGGACTACGACTTGCCCTCCTATGCCGACATAATGGCGTTCTATGCTTCACGCTCGAAGAGGGAGGCTGCGTTGCGTATGTCGCTCGACTCCCTGGAGACCGTGGAGGACAGGGTTGTCAGGAGGAAAGGCTACGAGGTCTTGGTGCGGCAGTATGAGGACATACCTTCGTGCGACATGGCATACGATGCGCTGGCAGGACTGACAGACGACAAGGCAGGTAAGGTGGCATTGCTCCGCAAGGCTCTCGACAGGTATCCCCGTTCCGTAGCCTTGCGTAATGCCCTATCCACAGCACTGCGCCCAATATTGAACTACCAGATGCCCTTGCTGTGCTATCCCGACAAGGAGTACGACATACCTCTCACCATTGCCAACATGAAGGGGATGACGCTGACCATCTACCGCATGCCCGACGACTTCGCCATCAACTACCGTTCAGACACTTCCGTGGTAAGGCAGGTCAGGATGAAGGGCAAGGTGCTGAGGCGCGACAAGGTGGCGTTCCCCCTACATCCCGTCGAGGAGGTATGGCACGACACCCTGCGCTGGAAAGCCCCCGACCTTGGGGTGTATGCTTTGGTGACTGAGGGCAAGCCCGGAGCCAAGGTGGAGGATGCCTTGCCCGAGGTACACGTCTTCTATGTTTCGCGACTCGGCATATCCTTCCACGACCTACCCAAGGGTAAGACCCAGATAATAGTGACCGATGCCATGAGCGGGCAACCCGTGCCCGACGTGCAGGTCCATCTAAGCAAGACGAAACCAAATGGGGAATTGGTCCCCACGGTGACACTCACCACCGACGACAGTGGCAAGGCCTTGTACGAAGGAACGTCCAGAGGAGTGATGTTCGTATCCGCCTCCAAGGGCGAGGACAGGGCATGGAAGAGCGTTGGCAGGAAGAACCGCATATTTGCCCCCTATGCTACCAGAGGCTCACAGGGCAAGGAGTATGTCGTGCAGGTCTTCACCGACAGGGCTGTCTACCGCCCAGGGCAGAAGGTGTACGTGGGAGCCTTGGCATACTCCGTGCAGGGAGACGATGCCTCCGTGCTGGAAGGCAGGGACTACACGCTGACCTTCCTCGATGCCAAGCGGACGGAACTGGCAAGGCATTTCCTCAAGACTGACGGCTTCGGTATGCTGTCGGACTCGCTGCAGATTCCCAAGGATGCTGCTCCCGGACGCTATATCGTCAGGGTAGGGACTGGCAGCACGTCGGTACGCGTGGAGGAATATCGCCGCCCGACCTTCGAGGTCAGGATGGACGAACCACCTTCGGTAAGCCTGCCTGCTGACAGCATCACGCTGACGGGCAGTGCTGCAACATTTAGCGGACTTCCACTTGCCGATGTACGTGTGGCTGGCAAGGCGACGTTCAGCAGCACCCCTTGGCTGAGGGACATTGCAGTCTCGTCCGTCCTGATTGACACGGTGCGCACCGATGCCGGCGGACGCTTTGCCGTAAGGATACCACTGAAGGAGGGGCAGAGGGCAATGCGCCAGTATGGTACGAGGATGACCGTATGCGTGGACGTACTCAGTTCCACTGGCGAGACACAGCAGGGCGAGGCCTCCGTATGCCTGTCCACCAAGCCCTTCGTGCTGAGGGGAGAGATACCCTCGGTACAGGACAGGGAGCATCCGCGACCATGGAGGCTCAGCCTATACTCCGGCACAGGCCGCCTGATGGAGGAGGACATTACGTGCAACCTGCTCAGGGACGGGCGCACGGTGCACACCTTCAGTTTCCCGTCCGGCAAGGAAGTGGTGCCGGAATGCATCTCGTCGTTGCCCTCCGGCGCATACGCCCTAAGGGCTGAGTATGCCAGCGGCAGCGACACAGCCCGCTACGAGGCAGGGCTTGAGATATTCTCCATGAGCGACACTAAGCTCGGCAGCAAACAGGAACTGCGGCTATATACCCAGTGCGACACCTTCGGGATTGGCCGCCCCGCCACAGTGCAGATAGGCACCACCTTGCCACGGGCATGGATATACCTCACCATGGCAAGTGCCGACAGGGTGGTGAAGGATACCCTGATGTGCCTGGCCGATACCGCATTCACCTGGCCGATACCTTACAGGGAGGAGTATGGCGACGGGCTTTCAGTCAGTGCGAGCGTCATGCATGAAGGCGAGCTGCATGCTGCGTCGCTGTCACTTGTGAAGCAAAGCCCCGACAAACGCCTGAGGATGCGCTGGGAAACCTTCCGCGACAAGTCGCGTCCGGGACAGGCAGAGGAGTGGAAACTCTCACTGAGGATGCCCGATGGGACTCCAGCCCTCGCCAACGTCCTGCTCTCCATGTACGACGCTTCACTCGACGACATCGTCCGGCATTCGCTCAGGTTGTACACTCCTTGTCGCAGGTACGTTCCATACATGCGCCATTACGGAGGCTCCTTCTTCGACACCGACTCCTGGCATTGGAATCTCGACCTTCCTGTAAAGCTAATTGCCGGGAGGGGAACAACGTTCTCCGTGTTCGATGGTGGGTTCTTCCCCTTCCAGGGAGACATGGCTTTCGGAGGAGATTTCAGAGGTCGCATCGCTGGCCTCGAGTTGTCGGAAGGCATGCAGGGCAGCAGGAAGATGTTGGCTGCCAGTGACATGAAAGTCATGTCCTTGGCAGGTGTCGCAACGGAAGGGGCGGCAATGTCTAATGTGGTGGAGGACGACGAGGCAGCAGACATCTCGCCCTTGGGCAGGAAGGCGTACGAAAATGGTAATGGCAAAGCCAAGGACGACGGGCTGGTGCGTGGCACACATGCCGACGCATTCTCCGAGTTGGCGTTCTTCCGTCCCGTCCTGCGTACTGGTGCCGACGGCAACCTTGCAATATCCTTCACTATGCCCGAGAGCCTGACCCGCTGGCATCTGAAGGGTTTTGCCCATACCAAGGACGTGTACGCATGTGGCATCGACGAGGCAGTGGAGGTAAGCAAGGAACTGATGGCTGAGATGTACCTGCCAAGGTTCCTCCGGAAGGGCGACAAGGCCTCGTTCACGGCTTCTGTCAGGAATAACTCCAGCCAGAGGCAGGCAGGCACTGCCACATGCCTCATGATGGATGCTTCTACCGAGGCCGTCCTGCAACGTTGGCAGATGACATTCGACCTTGCTGCAGGGGCAGACACCATCTTTACATTATTATTATATGATGTGGCTCAGGAAACGTCCGAACTGCTCTTGCGATGGAAGGCAAGTGCCGAGGACTTTGCCGACGGAGAACAGAGGAGCATACCCGTATTGTCTGACACTGAGACGGTGACGGAGACCAAGGCGTTCTCGCTGAGCAACCCCGGCACTACACGCATAGACCTCACACGCCTGTATGCCTCCAACCACCCTCTTGCCACGGGCAGGAGGATGACTGTTGAGTACACTACGCGTCCACTCTGGATGGCTCTTCGCTCCCTGCCACACCTGTATTCGCCGGCAAGCAACGACGTGCTGAGCCTGACGGCAGCCTATTATGCCACAACGCAGGCAAGGAACATTCTCGGCATGGCTTCTGTACAGGCATCCGATGCCAGTTTGGTAAGCAGCCTTGCCGACTCGCTGTCGTATGGCGACGCATTGACGTTGGACAACCGTATGTCCCTGCTCTCGCGCCTGTCGGCAAGGCAGCGTACGGACGGCTCGTTTGCATGGTACCCCGGCATGAGGGGTAACGAATACGTCACACGTGAGGTTGCCACGCAACTGGCACGCCTCAGGGCTTGCTCGCCCAATGCCGACGAGGCTTCGGTAGTGGCAGACAGGGTGCTGGCAAGTGCCTTGACATACCTTTCCAAACAATTCCGCCGCACCTGCGAGGATGTCAGGAAGGACAAATCGGAGGTGCCCTGGTCAGCACTCTCATACCTATACCTGCTGCATCGCTCGGGCATGCAGCCGGAGACTGACATTTCCAAGGATGCCGACTACCTCGTAGGCAGGCTGGCAGACCAGGCAGCCAAGACCTCTTCCCCAGAGGAGGATGCCATGGCAGCCATAGTGCTCAACGCCCATGGCAGGCAAAAGGACGCAATAGACAGGATGGACAAGGTGTGCAGGCTCGTCTCGCACAAGGACGGATGCTACCTGGCTTATCCCAGTGGCAATGGAATATCCATCGACCGCAAGTTGCAGGCACATGTACAGGTAATGGAGGCCGTATGCGAGGTAATGCCCGACAGCACGCACATCATCAATGGACTTACGGAATGGCTCTTGCAGCAGAAGCGCACCCAGCAATGGGACGACCCCGTACGTACGGTGAATGCCGTCCATGCCCTTGTGAAACAGGATGGCAAGTCCCTCGCTGATGCATCGTCGGACGTTCTCAGGTTGCGCGACTCGGGCGTAACACGTAGGCTGCCAGCGCCTGATGGAGCCATGGGCTGTGTGTGCGACAGTGCCAAGGTGGATGCTCCTTCGCTGCTTACGATAGAGAAGCGTTCGTCCAGCCTCTCGTGGGGTGCGGTATTTGCCACCTACGAAATGCCCATGGACAGCGTGAGGGCGCACTGGCAGGGCTTCCGCATACGCAGGGACATCCCGGCTGGGGCAGCAAGGGTAGGGGACAGGCTGCATGTCCGCTATACGGTGACAGCCGACCGCGACTACGATTTCGTATCGCTAAGGACTACACGTCCGGCTGCCACAGAACCTGCCTCCAAAGTCTCAGGATATGCCTCGCAGGGAACCATAGGGTATTACATGGAGGTGCGTGACACGGGATGCGAGTACTATTTCGACTCCATGCCAAGGGGGACATACGTCATAGATGAAGACTGGATAGTGGAGCGCACAGGCGAGTATGTCACAGGTTCTGCCTCAATTCGCTGTGTTTATGCCCCCGAATACCAATCGAACATGTCGGGAGCAAGGCTTGTGGTGGAATAAGAATGTAATTCGCATAAAAATATTTCACATTTTTTTTGCTGGTTGACAAAAATAGCATATCTTTGTAGCGCATGACTAAATATTGTTAATTAAACCCTTGGGCTGAACATGAAAAAGATCTTATCCTTATTTATCCTATGCACCATGCTGATGGTCGTGGGATGTAGCGAGTCTATAGACTCCTCTGCAAGGTATGTGTTTACGGAGGAGACTATCATAAGTTATTTGGAGAAACACCCCCAATACAGTACATATGTAGATATTGTAGGCAAGGTGAAGGTGAGCCGTATGTCGCAGACCACCATCAAGCAGTTGCTCTCTGCAAGAGGCAACTATACCGTATTCGCACCCACCAACGAAGCCATCCTACTGTATCTGGAGGAACTGACTGAGAAGGAAATCATCTCTGCGCCCAACTGGGAGGGTTTCTATTCCGACCGCTCGCGTGACTCCATCTACGAGGTCATAGCCTACAATAGCGTCATAGATGGTGGAGACCTGCTCGTGTACGAGGTGGGAGCACTGCCCGTAACGCAGGATGCCGAAATTCCCATGCCGAACATGTACGACCGCAAGCTGAGCGTACATTGGGGAGACAATGACGACATCCTTATCAACAACTCGCCCATAGACATCAAGAACAGGGACATACCAGCCATCAACGGCGTGATACATGCCATGAATAGGGTGGTTGCTCCGAGCAACAATACCATGGGGCACCTGCTCAACACATATCTGGAGGGTAGGAAGGAGGGCTTCCGCGTGGCTGCCAAGCTGGTCAAGGCTATTGGCATGCTCGATGAACTAACCAAGGTAAAGGACGAGGAGTACGAGAACCTCTACCTTACCAAGCAGATACCAGACCTCGACGTGACGAACGGAAACGGAGGCTCCAACTACAAGGCTTGGGCTCCGGAACACAGATACTACGGATTCACCTACTTCGCCGAGACCGATGAGTTCTGGGAGAGAGAACTGCAGAAGGAGGTGGGACAGATTGAGCCAGAGGATGTCATGGCTTACCTGCAAGGCAAGGGCATTTATCCCGATGCCAAGGTGAACGAGAACTATCAGGAGGAAGACAACCTGCTCAACCTCTTCGTCACCTATCACCTGCTGCCAGAGAAACTCACCACCGACCACCTCGTATACCATTACAACGAGAAGGGGTACAGCATCAACCTGCAGGTTCCCACCGTGGCGATGGCAGAGTTCTACACCACCATGGGCAAGCGCAGGCTGCTGAAGATATTCGAGAGCAAGGAAAGCAATGGGGTATACCTCAACAGATTCCCCGAACTGAGCAACGGGCGCAGGGGGTCGTATCACGAGATAGGATGCCTGCCGCAAAACGAGGGTGTACTGGTGGGGACGCCAAACATGGAGGGTGACAACAACATCCGAAACGGAATGATTTATCCCATCGACAAGCTGCTCGTATACGACGACCTGACACGCAGCAACATGGGGCAATACCGCATACGTTGGGACGTGTCTGCCATGTTCCCAGAGCTCATCAACAACGACTGCCGAATGTCGGAACTGAATGACGAGAAACACAAGAACGTGGCTATCCCACCATCGAGCATCTACCAGTACCTGGAGGACTGCGACGTATCGGACGACACATATTTCTTCTATTGGACGGGTCGTGGCAACGGATGGCACAACTATCTTGGTGATGAGTTCAACATACAGGGCATGTCAGAGGTTACGATGAAGCTTCCCCCAGTGCCTATACGCGGCACGTACGAGTTGCGCTTTGCCGTTCAGAGCGGCGGAGCACGCGGCATGGTGCAGTTCTACTGGGGTACTGACAAGGAGCGTCTGGCCGTACAGGGAATACCACTTGACATTCGTCTCAGCCCAGCCAGCGACCCCATAAAGCTCGGATACCAGAAAGATACCGAGGATGACGACTACAACGCCGAGATTGACAAGGCCATGCGTAACAATGGCTTCATGAAGGGATCGGAGCTATACTGCGCTGGTTCGCCAGGCATAGAGACCATGGCAAGGGCCGACAATATCTCAAGCCGCCGCATCATCGTACGCCAGACGATGGATCCCGACGAGACGTACTACATCCGTTTCAAGACAGTGCTCGACGATCCGACACGCCAGTTCTACATGGACTATCTGGAGTATGCTGCCAAGGAGGTATACGACAATCCCGAGACACCCGAGGACATCTGGTAACTCCCTTCTACGACAGACTATAAGAAAGCCGCCACTCATTGATATGGGTGGCGGCTCGCATCTCACGGCTCGCATCTCACGGCTCATAGCTCACGGCTTCCATCTACTTAGTCCTGCCCGTGAATGCGTCTATGTCCTTTGTATTGGTAGTCTGCGAGAAGAACTTCTCCGAAGCCTTGTCCATGGCCTCCGACCAAGGTCTCCATTCTGCCACGCATATCTGTACCACCCACAGCTTCAGCTGCTTCTTGTGCCAGTTGATGCTGCAGTTGGTGCCCCAAGCGCCACCATGGCCGAACCACGCATCCTCGTTGTCCTCAACGGGAGCCGTAAGTCCGAGAGAGTAGCCTCCCATGTTGGACGGGCGCGTGCTTACGGCAAGGATGCTCTTCACGGTCTCCTCCTTCAATATGCGTACGCCATTGTCACCCAGTCCCAGGTTCATGAGCATCTTGTAGAATTTGAGCTGGTCGTTGGCAGTAGTCCACAGGCCTGCACCGGCAGAGGCAAACACGTGCGAGTCGTTGTACGGACGCTGCTCCCAGTCAGCCTCGAAACGCCACTGGGCAGGTGAATCCTTCTTGGTGTCGTAGATCTCAATCTTGTTTTTCAGTTGTTTGTCGGTGGGCCAGAACCATGTCGACTTCATGCCCAGGGGGTCGAGCACTTCCTGCTTGAGGTAGTTCTCCCACTTCATGCCCGTTATGGTCTCTACGATGGCAGCACCTATGTCAATACCTGTGTTGGAGTAAAGGTCGCGTGTGCCTGGTTCGAACATGATGGGAGAACCTGCAGCCACCGATGCCACCTGACGGATGGGGCATCCGCCCGACCATCCACCGCCGCGCACGTCACTTCGTTTGGCACTGATTTCGAAGGGGAATCCGCCTGTATGGTTGAGCACCATCCTCACCGTTAGCACGTTCTTTGCCTTGTGCAGTGTCCTTACTCCGTCCTTCTCTCCGTCCAACACCCATAGTTCGTTGAACTCAGGCAGGTATTTCGATACGGGGTCGTCCAGCGACAGCTTGCCTTCCTCCACAAGCTTTGCTATCGTCACTCCGCAGAACCCCTTGGTCTGCGAACACTGCATGAAAACGTTGTCCATGCTGATGGGACGTTTCTTATCCACGTCGGCATAGCCTATGCAGCACGTCTCTTGCACGCCGTCATTGTAGAACACGTTGATTGCACCTGCCAATTCGCCCCTGTCGACGTACGGCTGCAGGGCCTCTCTTGCAAATGAAGTCTGCGATTCCCTGACACCATCCTTTGCCGTAACTGAAATGCATAGTGCCAAAGCAAGCAATAAAAATAGTTTTTTCATAATAGGGTTGTTTAGTTGTAAATAATGATGAATCTGTACGCCAAAATTAACACTTTTATCCATAACATCCATGTTTGCAGACAATATTTTTCCGCTATTTGCATGGATAATGTATTTTTAACTACACAGGCACGCCACATGGCATGCGTCTGGCTTGTGATGAAAAAAAGTGCAGGCATGATTTCATATTTGTGGGAAAAAGCAGTAATTTTGCAGCGTCTACCAAGAAAACGGGCATAACGCCCCATAACCAATCAGCATGAAAGAGACAATAAAAGGGGTGAGTGGCTGGATGGCTTCGCATTCATCTGCTTATGTGGTAGCCGCTGCTTTGGTGGCATACTTGTTGCCCGGAACATTCGGGTGGGTCAGGGGAGACGTGTCGAGCGTCATCCTCGGCGTGATAATGCTCACGATGGGGCTGACCCTGTCGGCGGAAGACTTCCGCATCCTGCTGGGCAGGCCGTGGGACATCCTCATAGGGGCATGTGCGCAGTTTACGCTGATGCCTCTCATTGCATACTTCCTTACGCAGGCATTCGGGCTCAACCCATATCTCTCCATCGGCATTATACTCGTGGGTTGCTGCCCCGGCGGAGTGTCCAGCAACATCATGTCCTTCCTCTGCAAGGGTGACGTGGCATTCTCCGTGGGTATGACGACGGCCTCCACCCTTCTTGCTCCCATTATGACACCCTTGTTGGTATGGTGGCTTGCCGACACTCGCATCGAAGTCGACACCCTCGGGATGTTTCGTGGCATACTCCTCGTCACCATCATCCCGGTGGCGATAGGATTCATGGTCAATCGTTATGCCAGCCGCCGCAGTTGGTATGGCGACGTGAGGCAGGTGATGCCTGGCGTGAGCGTCACGTGTCTGGCGCTCATCGTTGGAGGGGTAGTCTCTCAGGTGAAGCCACAACTCATGCTCCACGGCATTGGTCTGTTCCTGCTCATGCTTGCCGTAGTGTTCTGTCACAACACGCTTGGCTATCTCCTTGGCTACAACGTCGGAAGGCTCTTCCGCTTCTCGATTCCAAAGAGACGTACCATATCCATTGAGGTGGGAATGCAAAACGCAGGCATGGCAACCGTTCTTGCCACGGCGTTCTTTGCCAGCGACGAGACGCTTGCCCGCACTCCTGAGTCTATCCTGTGCGTAGTGCCGTGCGCCATCAGCTGCGCCTATCATTCCATTTCCGGCACAATCCTTGCAGGGCTGTTCGCTCGGTACGACAGACAGAAATAGCTCTTCCCCCTAAACAGGGGGACTGAGGGGGTCTCTCACTTCTTCAGTGCAATCCTTGCCTCCTCAAGCATGCCGGCTACGTACGGGTCGCCCATCGTATAGAACTTAATGAGGTTTGCAAGGCTCTTGTCGCAGGTGGCACGCTCGTTGTCGGAGAGCAGGTTGGCGTGCTTCTTGCAAAGGTCGGCAATCTTCGTCACGAGCCCATAGAACACCAGGGTCTTGTCTACGTCGGCGGACATGACCGAGGCGCACAGGGTGCCAAACCGCTTCATGAAGTCGATGTCGTCGTTGATGGTCGATTCCATGTTCTCCAACCCAGTCACCACATATCCATTGTTGTCTATAAGCTGATTGCCGTCGTATGTGATGACGCGCTGGTTATGGGTTTGGGCGGGGTCGTCGCCGTAGATGTGGTAGTACATCATGATGACATTTTCGCCCTTATCGTACCACACTATTGCGTAGGCATGTCGCTTCTGGGAGTTAGCCTTGTCGTAGAAGAGGGCTACGAGATAGTTGTGGTCGGTGTGCGACCCGAAGGTGACGGAGTATTCGTTTTGCCTACCATACGGAATACTGAACTTGGAGTAGGTGGACACGGAAGGTATCATCTTGTAGATTTTGTACGCTTCCCTTTCGTCCGAGGCTGACAGGGCAAACTTGTCCCTAAGCCTGTCAAACGTTGGCTTCGACATATTCATTTCGGCATAGTGGCAGAAAGTAGTGGGTTTTTTCCTGTCGTCCTCGTAACGACTCTTTGACAACAAGGTCATGTCGCCACTTGTGATGAGGCTGTCAAGCAATTCCTCGATGTTGGATTTTGCCGTTGCCAATGTGGCGATTGCCAAGGCAACGAATAGTACGCTCTGTCTTTTCATGTCAATACTCTTCTTCAAATTCTACGTTACAAATCTCGTTTATCAAAATCTCCTGATATACGGTCATCGCATTTATCAGGCGTTCAGCCTCCTCCAGTGCCACTGCCATGCTGTCCTCGCCGAAGTCTTCCACGGCAGAAGGGAGAGAGTCTGCCTCTGCGAGCAGGGGTCTCGGTACTGTCAGGGTGTAGGGCAAGCGGCGTTGCTTCTTGGATTTTGCCTTTTGCGATGGAGTGGGGTGGATGTCAGCGTTGTCGCTCCTTTCCACGATGGTGTCTACGGGTAACGTGATGGAACTTGCACTGTCTGGAGCCTCGGCTACCGTCGGGGGGACTTGCCCATTGTCGACATCGAGCGTAAAGACCATGACGACGAGTGCGGCTACGGCTGCCGCCGACATGCCGAACCACAGACGTCCATGTCGTTCGACCATCATTTCATGCACCTTTTCTCGCCATGTCAAAGTCCCGGACTCGGCAGGCTTGGTCGCATATTCCATGTCCTCGAAACCTTCGTCAAACTGGCGGAACATTTCCCTGTAGGCCGCCCAGTCCTCATATGGCATACCAGCAGGCTTGTCTTCGTCCGTGGCACGCTGGAAATAATCGGCAAGGGCAGTTTCCTCCTCCACGGAAGTCTCTCCGTTCATAAAGCGGGCGAGCAGTCCTTCCACTTCAATCTCTTTCATTGCCTGTACTTCTTTTTTATGTCGTTAAACAATTTCTTGCGGGCATTGGACAGCATCACCTTCACCGAAGCCTCTCCTATGCCCAGTAGCCGTGCTATTTCGTCGTTGGAGCGATGCTCCATCTGTCTCATCCTCAGCACTTGCAGTTCCCTTGGCGGCAGTTTCTCCATCCGCTGCTCAAGCCATCTAACGTCTTCCTCCAGTTCCATCCGCTCGGATGGGCTTGCCCATTTGCCTGCCATCTGGCTAAGCCCTTCCTTGGCATCGGCAAAGAGGGAATGTTCCGTTTTCTGCCTCCTGATGATGTCTATGGAAAGACGGTGTGCTATGACGGTGGCGAGCTTGAGGGCATGGTCATTGTCCTTGATATGGTCGTGCAAGTCCCATAGGCGCAGCATAACGTCGCCGGCGGCATCCTCGGCATCATCTTCCGTAGACAGCATCCGCCTATTTAGAGAGAGATTTTATGGTTCTGCGTTAATGTTATTCACGGTTCTCGGTCTCTTGGGATAATGCAACAATTGGTTGGTGTTGCTCTCCTTGCAGTTACCGCTTATTACGAGATTCTCCTTCTTTATCTCGCCAGAACCGGCAATGGTTGAGCTATAGTTGACGACATTGCCCTTCAGCCCTATCTCACCCGAACCAGCCACGTTGCATTTCAGTTCCTGGCAGTTGCTGAACATTGCTTCGATGTCACCCGAACCAGCCACCCACAGGTATGCGTATTCACAGCCGTCGTCTACCTCCTTGAGCTTGATGTCGCCCGATCCGGCTATCGACACATCCAGTTTCTTGGCATTTGTCTGTTGCAGGTCAATGTCTCCCGAACCGGCAATGGACAGATGCAGCTTGTCGGCAGAGACTTTCTTCAGTATAATGTCGCCCGACCCTGCTATCTTGAAAGTGATATCGTCTGCCTTGATGTCGGTGGTGGCGATGAAGTCACCGCTGCCCATACAATTCACCTTGTTGAGTTTGGGCGACGTAACATTCACGATGACCTCGCCCGAAAGTCTGGCTGTGCTGAACATGATGCCGTTCACCTTGACATCGCCATTCCTTACCTCGCATCCCATCTTCTCATGTACCACTCCGCACAGCGAACTGATGCCTTTGCGCATATCCGTCCTCCCCGGACACAGATA
>SFXD01000034.1 GCA_004559785.1 bacterium
TATGTCCATTTGTGGGTGCCTACATACGCTTGGTCGCTTATTGTCCCTAACTTGCATATTCCTCTTTTTCAATCAGTCACGATGCCCGCATCGCTCCTTCATGCAAAAAAGAAATCTGCTGCGTTATCGTTCAACAATCGACTCAAGCTAATTTATAGAACACCCCTTATGTCGATGTTTTCCTGCCCTGGTTCATCCACTCGTACACCACCGGAATGACAAAGGCATTGAGGAATGTCGAGGTCAGAAGTCCTCCAAGTATCACCTTCGCCATTGGGCTCTGTATCTCGTTGCCCGACAGGTCTCCACGCAAGGCAAGAGGGATAAGGGCAAGGGCTGAGGTCAGGGCTGTCATGAGAATTGGGTTCATCCTGTCCATTGAGCCCTTGAGAATACAATCCCTGAGAGACATCCCCTCGTTGCTACCCAAAAGGTGGCGATACTGGGTGAGCAGCAGCATCCCGTTGCGCGTGGCAATGCCGAACAAGGAGATGAACCCGATGACGGCAGGAATGCTGACCTCACCCGTGGTAATGCAGAGCACGTACACCCCGCCTATAAGGGCAAGCGGAAGGTTGAGCAATACAACCCCGCTCTCCCTCAGGTCACGTATCTGTGCATTGAGCAACAGGAATATCACCACTACGCTGATTAGCGACATGAGTAGCAGTATGCGACTTGCCGCCTGCTCGCTCTCGAACTGCCCGCCATATTCCACATGGTAACCTTCGGGCAAGGTAATGTTTTCTTCTATACGCTCCTTGATGTCCTCCACCACACTACGTATGTCCCTGCCGCTGGTATTGGCACTGACCACGACCTTGCGCCTGGCGTTCTCCCTGTTGATGGTGTTGGGACCTACGGAGGACGTTACCTGTGCCACGTCGGACAAAGGCACCTTGCGTCCGTCCCCGGTGTCTATGACAAGGCTGCGTATGCCGTCAATGGTACGTCGGCATGTTGAATCCGAGCGCACTATCAAGGGAAACCTCCTGCCTTCGTCCAAGACCTCAGCCACCTGCTCGCCAGCCATGTTGACACTGACGAACTCGTTGAACTCCGGAAGCGAAATTCCCTGTCTGAGCAGCATCTCGCGGTTGGGGACAATCTTCAATTCCGGGCGCTCCACCTGCTGTTCCACCCCGAGGTCGGCAATTCCCTCTACGTCTCCTATAAGAGCCTTTATCTCGTTACCTATGGAGAACAGGCGGTTGAGGTTGTCGCCAAACACCTTGATGGCGATGTTAGCCTGCGTACCACTGAGCATGGCATCTATCCTGTGGCTGATGGGCTGCCCTATCTCGATGTTGGCACCCGGTATCATCGACAGTTTGCCACGTATGTCGGACAGGAGTTCTTCATGCGAACGGTTGCCAAGTTCGAATGGGGCTTCTATCTCCGAGACATTCACCCCCAGGGCATGCTCGTCCAGCTCCGCCCTTCCCGTCTTCCTCGCCACGGTCTTGATTTCCGGCACGGAGAGCAGCAGTTCCTCCGCCTGCCTGCCGATACGGTCGGACTCTTCAAGCGAAATGCCCGGCATCAAACTGACGTTGACAGTAAACGAGCCCTCGTTGAATGGAGGCAGGAAACTGTTTCCGAGAGTAAAGAACAAAACGACGGCGGAGAGCGTGACAGCCGAGACGGCTCCCATCACCACACCCTTGTGTCCCAACACCCAAAGCAGGCATGCGCCATACCGCACCCTGAGCCATGACGTAAGGCGCGACCCGGAAGCCCCTGTCCCTTTGGCAGAACCAGGCCTAAGAAGATAGCCGCACAGGACCGGGGTGAGGGTCAAGGCTACCAGCGTGGATGCAAACAAAGCCACCACAAAGGCAATACCGAGAGGTATGAGCATCCTGCCCTCCATGCCACTGAGGCAGAACAACGGCAGGAAACTGACTATGATGATGAGGGTGGAATTCAGGATTGGCATGCGCACCTCGCGAGAAGCCTCGTAAATGACGCTTAGCCTCTCAGGCAGGGTTGCGGGATGCACCTCGTTCAGTTTCCTCCATACATTCTCGACATCTACAATGGCATCGTCAACGAGAGAGCCTATGGCTATCGCCAAGCCGCCAAGGCTCATGGTGTTGACACTCATACCCAACAGGTGGAGAATGAGCAGGGCTGCAAGCAGACTGACGGGGATGGTGACAACGGAGATGACCGTCGTGCGGACATTACCCAAAAACAAGGCAAGCACTATGACAACGAACACCGCTCCCTCTATGAGGGAATTGCGGACATTGTCTATCGCACTTTCGATGAAACGCGACTGCCTAAACACGTCGGTCGAGACATGTACGTCCTGCGGCAAGTTACCGGAGACATCTTCCAGGGCAGCCTCAAGGGCTTCCGTCAACTCCAGAGTGCCAGTGGCAGGTTGCTTGGTAACGGTCAGCAAAACCGCAGGCTTGCCTCTTTCCGAGGCCACGCCGAGCTTTGGTTCCTGGGCACCTATCCTGACCTGTGCTATGTCGGCTATGGTGACAGGCATTCCGTCTACGGTCTTCACCAACGAGCGCGCTATGTCGTCTACGTCAGACGTGGACACGACGCCACGCACGATATATTCATTGCCATATTGGTAGACCACGCCGCCGTTGACATTGTTGTTCATGCCACGGGTGGCTTCCATCAATTCCTGCAGCGAGACCCCGTAATGACGCATCCTGCCAGGGTCGAACAGTATCTGGTACTCGCGTATGTCGCCTCCCAGCACGGCTACCTGCGCCACCCCGCCAGTGGATAGCAGGCGAGGACGTATCACCCAATCGGCCAGGGTGCGCAAGTCCATCATGGATGTCGAGTCGGAAGTAAGCCCCACAATAAGCAGTTCGCCCAGGATGGAAGACTGCGGTCCGATAGTTGGCGCACCAACTCCGTCAGGCAAGCTTCCGCTAATGGCGGCAAGCTTTTCCGACACTGTCTGCCGAGCTATATATATATCGGTATCCCAGTCGAACTCCACCCATACGACAGAAAAGCCCATCGCGGAGGACGACCTAACCCTGCGCACTCCGGTTGAGCCGTTGACAGCAGTCTCTATGGGGAAAGAGACCAGTTGCTCTACCTCCTCGGCAGCCATGCCGTTTGCCTCTGTCATGACAACGACGGTGGGGGCGTTGAGGTCGGGAAAGGCATCCACCTCGGTTTGCATTGTAGCGACGGTACCTCCTACCGTAAGGAGTACGGCAGCCAGAAGAATGACGAGCCTGTTTTCCAGCGAAAACGATATTATCTTATTCAGCATGGCATTATCAATGATTGTGTGAATGGCCGGGAATCGCATTTGCGGCTCCGGCAAGCCTTACGCTGACGGCACCCTTTACCACTACATGCTCGCCAGGCCGTACGCCCTTGACTATTTCGGTACGCTTGCCGTCGGTAGCCCCAAGTACGACCTCGCGCTTGTAGTAGGAATGGTCTCCCTCCCTGACATAGACGTAATATAGCCCCTGCTCCTCCGTCAGGGCTGCCTGCGGAAGGCTAATCACGCTATCCCTGACACCCGTTATGAGAAATACCTCAGCGTACGCCCCCGGCACAATCCTGTCGTTGTTGTCAAACTGGAACGTAACAGGTATGTACGACGATGAGCTAACCGCCGTCTTGCCCAACGAGAGCAGTTGCCCATTCATGTCAGCCAGATCCAACGTCTCGTCGCTATACTGCGTCCTGAACCGGGCGGAACGCACATGCCCAAGCATTGGATAATAGCGCACCGGAACCTCGGCTCGCAAATATAGGTGCTGGTTCCTGGTTACCTCCATTAGCGGAGTCCCTACCTCTACATAGTCTCCGTCCTTGACGTAGCATTCCTTGACATAGCCTGTCACGGGAGACTTGACGGGCACACCCTTGCCAGCAACGGCTTCGCCAAGAGCCTTGTATGCAAGCAAGGCCTTCTCGTAGGCGGCTTTCGCGGCATAGAACTCCCTTTCCGTCACAAGCCTCTCCTCTGCAAGCGGCTTCATCCTCTCGTACTCGCTGCGGGCGGCATCCAGTTCGATGTAAGCCTTGTCCGTCACGTCTCCTTCCTGCAATTTCGATGAAGAGACGTAGAACAATGTCGCACCAGCCCTTACCGGCATCCCCTCGCCTACATCATGGGCATGTACCACAAGCCCCGTTACCGTAGAGGCGATGGTCGATTCGTCGCAGGAAGCCGCCGTCACCTTCCCACTTGTCTGTATCACATCACGGAATGGCTGGGGTACCACCACGTCTGTCTCAACTCCGGCAGCCCTTGCCTTCGTGGGTTCCATGACAATGGCTCCGGCATCGTGAATATGCCTTGCACCCGTTTCCTCAGACTCATGGCCATGACCTTCATGCCCTCCGTGGCAGGCACCTGACATCAGAGCCAGCAGCACGATTCCGGCAAATTGCTTTCTTACCATATCCTAACCTTACACATTCTTTTAGCTCGATCCCCCCTCACCCCATACCATGCACTTGCCCTTGGAATCCCGGGACACACGTCTGCCATGAAGCACAGGCAGGGAAACCAGGGACAAAGGTACGAATATTACTTCGCAATTCTGTTGCAATGGTAACAGATATAACATTTCACAACATTGTTTTGTAGTATTTTGGACTTTTTTGAGTCAAATATTTGGAATTGAAAGAGAGAAGAGGTAATTTTGCCTATAATATGCGTATTATTGAATAATTTTCAACATGACATTTACAATAAAATGAAAGATTTCATCAAGTACACCACAGCCACTGTAGTAGGTATAATCCTAACCAGTGTCATCATGACCATCATCAGCATAGTGTCAATAGCTGGCATGATAGCGAACGAGAGCGTTTCCTCGAAAATAGAGGACAACTCAATCCTAAGAATCAAGTTGCAGGGGGCAATTTCCGAAAGAGCGGAGGACACCAACCCCATAAGCATGCTCTCGCAAGGAGAAATGCAGGACATAGCCCTCGACAATGCCCTCGTCGCATTGAAGAAGAGTGCCGAAAGCGACAAAGTGAAAGGCATCTATCTCGAAGGAGGCATTCTGTCGGCACAACCTGCACAACTACAGGAACTGAGGCAGGCTCTGCTGCAATTCAAAAAGAGCGGCAAATGGATAGTGGCATACGGCGACCAGTATTCGCGGGCAGCCTATTACCTATGCTCCGTAGCCGACAAGGTATACATGAACCCCATAGGTATGCTGGATTGGAGCGGCATGGCAAGCAGCCCAATCTTTTACAAAGGACTCCTTGAGAAGGTGGGAGTAAAGATGCAGGTCTTCAAGGTAGGCACATACAAGAGTGCCGTGGAGCCTTTCGTGTGCGAGGAGATGAGTCCTGCAAACAGGGAACAGGTGCAGAGCTATCTCAGCAGTATCTGGGGAAACATGCTGAAGGAGGTGGCAGAGAGCCGTAACCTCGAAGTTGAGGCACTCAATGCCCTGGCCGATTCCATGATGATACTCGCCTTGCCACAGACGAGCGTGGAAGGCGGACTCGTGGACAGACTGTGCTACAAGGACGAGGTAAAGTCGGAACTGAAGAACCGGCTTGAGCTGAAGGACGATGACAATCTCACATTCACTACCATTAACGACGTAGCAAATGCAGACGGCTTCAACGAGAAGATCAAGGACGAGATAGCAATCTACTACGCATACGGGGAGATAGTGGACGACAAGGCTGCAGCCTTCTCACAGGAGCATGCCATCACGGCAAAAGAAATGACAAAGGACCTGCAAGACCTCAAGGACGACGACGACGTGAAAGCCGTGGTAATACGCGTCAACAGCCCTGGCGGCTCCGCTTACGCTAGCGAACAGATTTGGCACGAGGTACAACTGCTGAAGGAGAAGAAGCCCGTCATCATCAGCATGGGCGGATTTGCCGCAAGCGGAGGTTACTACATCAGTTGCGGAGCTGACTCCATCTATGCCGAGCCTACCACGCTAACGGGCAGCATTGGCATTTTCGGCATGGTGCCGGATGCAAGCGAACTGCTCACGCAGAAACTGGGCCTGAACTTCGACGTAGTGAAAACAAATGCCCTGAGCGACTTCGGTTCCACAGGGAGGCCTTTCTCTGAGGAAGAAAGCAGGATGATGCAAGCCTACGTCAACAATGGCTACGAGTTGTTCACAGGAAGGGTAGCCGAAGGCAGACAAATATCACAGGACAGCGTCAAGGTCATAGCAGAGGGGCGTGTATGGACGGGAGAACAAGCCCTGGGACTGGGACTCGTGGACAAGCTCGGCAACCTTGACGATGCCGTGGCTTCGGCTGCAAGCAAGGCCGGACTGGAGAAGTATACTACCAGCACACACCCCGACATACAGCCCTGGTATACGAACTTGTTGGACAAGACCGGCTCCGACTATATGGACAGCCAGCTGAGGAACGCCCTTGGCGATTACTACCCAGCTGTAAGGCTGATGCGCAATGTGTCGAAAATGAACCCCATACAGGCACGGATGCCTTTCGACCCAAACATAAGATAGGAAGCTGCCATGGAGGGGGATCTCATAAGAATCAACGAATGGCTGTCTCCGCTCAGCTGGCTATATGCCATAGGGGTGGAAACAAGGAATGCCCTGTTCGACATGGGCATCCTGCCATCGCGTTCGTACGACATCCCCATCATCAACATTGGCAACATTACCGTAGGCGGAACAGGGAAGACGCCACACGTGGAATACCTCGTGCAACTCCTCTCAAGGGACTACAAGGTGGCTGTCCTAAGCAGGGGGTACAAGCGCAGGAGCAAGGGGTACGTCCTTGCCACGCCCGAGTCAAGGGTGGAAGACATTGGAGACGAATCATGGCAGATGAAGCACAAGTTCCCCAACATATATGTAGCCGTGGATGCAAACAGACGCAGAGGCATAGAACGGCTGATGCACGACGATGCAACACGTGACGTGGAGGTAATACTGCTTGACGATGCCTTCCAACACAGATACGTCAAGCCCGGGATGAACATATTGCTCGTCGACTACCACCGGATGATTACTGACGACCGGTTGCTGCCGGCAGGTAGGCTTAGGGAGAACGTCTCTGCCAAGCGCAGGGCAAACATGGTCATAGTCAGCAAGTGCCCACATGACATCACGCCAATGGGATTCCGGGTCATACAATCCGCACTACAGTTGCAACCCTTCCAGCAACTATACTTCAGCACGCTCAGATACTCTGACCTTAGGCAAATGGCAGGCAGCAAGGTCATCCCCCTTTCAAGCCTGAGAAGCGAAAACTACCACATACTCCTGCTGACGGGTATAGGCTCGCCACTGCAGATGGAACAAGACCTGCGCAGGTATTGCCAGCAAATCAAGTCGATGCCATTCAGCGACCACCACAGATTCTCAGACAAGGACGTTCCTTCCATACAGCAAGCCCTGCGCCAACTTGCCCGTCCAAGCATAATCGTCACCACGGAAAAGGACGCCACCAAGCTACAAGGCCTTGGTGCATTGGACGAAGCCGTCAGAGACAGCATCTACATATTACCCGTCAGAGTATGCATCATGAAGGATGAGACTCAAACGCTTAACAACAACATCATTGACTATGTACGAAACAATCCAAGAAACAGCAAAATGGCTTCGGGAGAGAATGCCTAACAACCCCGAGACTGCCATCATACTGGGCACTGGCCTGGGACGACTTGCCGAAAGCATCGACAAGTCTATGTGCATTCCATATAGAGAGATTCCCAACTTCCCCGTTTCGACGGTGGAGGGACATAGTGGGCAACTAATCTTCGGGCGGTTGAGCGACAAGGACATCATGGCAATGGAGGGACGCTTCCACTACTATGAGGGGTACAGCATGAAAGAAGTGACGTTCCCCATCCGCGTAATGTACGAACTCGGCATCAAGACGCTCTTCGTCAGCAATGCGGCAGGAGGCACCAACAAGGATTTCCAGATAGGAGACCTCATGATTATCACCGACCATATCAACTTCATGCCCGAGAATCCTCTGCATGGTCCCAACATTCCTACAGGACCTCGATTCCCTGACATGGGGGAGGCTTACGACAAGGAACTAATCAAGCTCGCCGACACGATTGCCTCCGAACACGGCATAAACGTCAGGCACGGCGTGTACCTCGCAACGCAAGGACCGACATACGAGACACCCAGCGAGTATCGCATGTTCGCCCTGTGGGGAGCCGACGCAGTAGGCATGAGCACGGTTCCCGAAGTGATAGTGGCCCACCATTGTGGCATCAGATGCTTTGGCGTAAGCATCATCACAGACCTCGGCGTGACCGAACATCCCGTGACCATCACCCACGAGGACGTGCAGAAAGCCGCCAACGAGGCACAGCCCCTGATGGCAACGATAATGGCAGAAATGATTAAGCGGAGCTGAATATGGAAATATCGGAAATAGGAGAATTTGGACTAATACGTAGGCTGACAGAAGGAATCCAACCACAAAACCCATCTACCATTAAAGGTGTGGGCGATGATTGCGCCGTCCTGTCTCCGGCAAAGGATACAGAGACACTTGTAACTACCGACCTTCTCATGGAAGGCATCCATTTCGACCTGACATACGTTTCACTGAAACTGCTCGGCTACAAGGCTGCCATGGTCAACATCAGCGACATATATGCCATGAACGGCACGCCGAGGCAGATGACGGTTAGCCTTGCCATCAGCAGGAAGTTTGCCGTGGAAGACATCGAGGACCTTTACGAGGGATTGCGCCAGGCTTGCAGCAAGCACGGGGTGGACATAGTAGGCGGAGACACCACCAGCAGTGTCACTGGACTTGCCATCAGCATCACCGTCATCGGTGAAGCCCGACGAGAGGATGTCGTTTACCGCAACGGAGCCAAGCCAAACGACGTGATATGCGTAAGCGGCAACCTGGGTGCCGCATACATGGGATTGCAGTTGCTCGAACGAGAAAAAGCCGTGTACAACCAGCAACTGAAGGAAGCCCAGGCAAAAGGCAACAAACAGGAAATAGAACGCCTGCAATCCATCCAACCAGATTTTGCAGGAAAGGAATACCTTTTGGAAAGGCAACTGAAGCCGGAAGCAAGAGGGGACATCGTCAAGGCCTTGGCAGAAGCCGGAATAAAGCCTACAAGCATGATGGACATAAGCGACGGACTAAGCAGCGAACTGATGCACATCTGCTCGCAAAGCCACGTGGGATGCCGCATATACGAAGAGCGCATACCCCTCGACTACGAAACGGCAGTTTGTGCGGAGGAGTTTAACATGAACGTCACCACATGCGCCCTCAATGGAGGAGAAGACTACGAACTGCTATTCACCGTTCCCCTGTCGCAGAATGACGCGGTGGCGAATTTGCCTGACATCAAGGTGATTGGCTACATTACCGAAGAACAAAAAGGACAAATCCTCGTGTGCAGGGACGGCAACGAGTTCCAGCTGAAGGCTCAAGGCTGGAATCCCCTCTCCAAGCAATGACCGGATTGACAGGCATCGTATGACTTGAGGCAATCGCAGATACCTTGCCGCACAACAGTAAGGAAGGAGACAGCCGCACGACGGAAAGGGGACGACCACACGACGGGAAGGAGACGACCACACGACAAGGAAGGGGGACAGCCACTTACAGGGATAGATAGGGGCTTAGCCTTTCCATCTCGTCTATGGTGAGCAACTTCTTGGAGACAAGTTCGTCCAAGGACTTGAACTCCCCATGCTTGCTGCGATACTCCACTATGTACTTTGCCTTGTAGAAGGAAATGTATGGATGGCTCATCATCTTGTTGACAGAGGCAGAGTTGACGTTGATTTTCCTTGTAACCGTGGTGGTTAGCATGAACCAGTGCAAGACCTCGTCAGGCAATTCGCATGATTCCATCACCTGCTCTACATTGACGAATCCCCCAAGTTTCTCCCTGTATTCCACAATCTTCCTTGCCCTATAGGATGCTATTCCAGGAATACGCTTCAGCTCGGTGGTATCTGCCGTGTTGGCGTCCACCAATGTCCCTTCTGGATATTTCTCCTGAGACACGAACCCTTGCACGACGGAAGAATCCTTGCCCGAAGATACGGATTCGGAAACGTCAGCACACTCATGCCTTGCAGCGGGAATGGTGTCGCTGTCGGCAAGGATGACGGCAGGAGCAGAGGACTTCAAGTCCTCTTCGCTCAGATACTGGAACTTACGTGAGATGCGTATGTATGGGGCAAGCCTTTCCCACAACTCGTACGTCATGCCCGGAACCCTCTTGAAATCCTCAGGGACATGGAACCTGCCATGCCTTGCACGATAGCGGTAAATGCTCCTCACCTGCCATGGTGCCAGCCCGAGCCTAAGCAGGGACGTGCTATCTGCAGTATTTGGGTCGAAGTGGAACGTCTCGACCGTCTCTGTCTCCTCGGCATAGACGAAAGATGATTCCCCGGCACCGGAATCCACTCCCCCTGCCCCTCCGGACATGAAGCGAACACTATCCTCCGGGACACCTGACCCTTGGGACGGCTGATGCCAACGACGCATGGAAAACACGCCCAGTACCAGGACGGCAAGCACGGCAATCCACTCGATAAGCAGCAATGCCCTGCGATTGGAATCCGAAAGGATCGGGCGAAAACTCATCTCAGCAGTTCATTGAAGAAAATGACACATATCGCGATGGGAACGACATACCTTATCAAGAACATATATATGGGGAAGAGGCAGGTGTGAGCCTTCCCTCCATTAGTGACCTCGTCCCTGACGAGTTTCCTGTCGAGAACCCATCCCACGAAGATACATATCAGCAATCCACCTACCGGCATGATAATCTTTGCCGTAAGGAAATCAAGGAAGTCGAAGAACGTAAGTCCGAAGATCGTATATCCACTCCATATCCCACACGAAAGCGAGCACACCACGCCAAGCGACATACACGACAAGGATACCAAAGTGGCAGCCTTGTGGCGCGTGAGTCCAAACGATTCGTGCAAGTATGCCGTAACCGGCTCATGCAGGGACATGGCACTGGTGAGGGCAGCAAGCAACAAAAGCATGTAGAACATCCCCGAGAACAGATAGCCCAGGAACGGAGCGCCACCAAACACCATGTTGAAAACGCTGGGCAAGGTGATGAAGACAAGCCCGGCTCCCTCGTTGGGCTGCAATCCCTGTACGGAGAAGACGGCGGGGAAGATAATGAACCCGCTCATGACGGCGACCAGCGTGTCTATTACACTGACGCTGAACACAGTACGCTGAAGCCTGGTACCAGAGTCGAAGTACGATGCGTATGCGCACAGGCAGCCCATCGCAAGGCTGAGGGAGAAGAAAGCCTGCCCCATTGCACTGAGCAGGACATCCGTGGTTATCTTGCTGAAATCCGGCTTCAGCAGGTATGCCATGCCTTGGCCGAAACCCGGCAGGCGGAAAGAGCATGCCGCCAGCACCATGATGATGGCCAGCAGCAGCGGCATCATGACCTTGGAGAACTTCTCGATACCGTTCTGCACGCCTCTCACTATCACCACATGCACAAGCAGCATGAGCATGATGCCGTACAGCACGGGCATCCATGCGTCGCCGGTAAAATCGGAGAAGAAAGCCTTGTAGTCGCGGCTCTCCATCAGGGCCCCTGCAAAGCTCTGCACCGTATAGTACAAAGTCCAGCCAGACACTATGACGTAAAAGGACAATATCAGGAAGGCTACGACTACGCCCTCCACGCCAACCACCCTCCACCAAGAGCCGGGGGCAAGCTTGGAATAAGCCTTTATCGGGTTGGCATGGGTGCTCCTGCCAACCACAAACTCCGACAGCATGAGCGGTGCGCCTATCAGCAGTACACACAGCAGGTAGACAAGGATGAAAGCAGCCCCGCCATTGCGCCCCACCTCGGTGGGGAATCGCCAAACATTGCCCAGCCCCACGGCACTGCCAGCCGCAGCCATGATGACGCCGAGCTTGCTGCCAAAATTCTTTCTTTCTTCTTTCATAGACATTCTATTTTCTAACGTAGTCTCCTACCTGACTTCCCGAGGCATGCCTCCGCCCCTGGGGTTGAGCCAAGGTCCGGGCTTCCTCGACAAACACAAGATGCTATCTCAGCAGGGGAAGCAGTTCGTTGAGGAAAACAAGCCCCACGCCTATTGGAGCCACCCATCGTATCAGCAACATCAGGATTCGCAGGGAACGTATGCGCAGCGTCCCCCAGTTGGTCAGCTGCGACTCCACCATCTCCCTGTCCATGTACCAGCCGACGAATGCCGTTATCAAGAGCCCTCCGAGAGGCATAATGAACTTTGCGGTGAGGAAATCAAACCAGTCGAACACTCCCATACCAAGGAAGGTCATATCCTTCCACGGGCCGAACGACATGGCACATGCCGCCCCGAAGAGCGAGCAGACCACCGTAACCAGCCCCGCCGCCCTGCTACGTGCCATCCCGTATTTCTCGGACACGAAGGCAGTACACAGCTCGTGCATCGATATGCTACTCGTAAGGGCAGCCAGCAGCAAGAGCAGGTAAAACAGAGAGGAGAAGGAATAGCACAGCACCGGCATGCCGGAGAAAGCCGTATGGAACACCCTTGGGAGGGTGATGAACACAAGTCCAGGGCCTGCATCTACCTGTGCGCTGTCCACGCTGAATACGGCAGGGAATATGATTATGCCGCAAGTAACGGCTACCAGCGTGTCTATGGCGCAGACATTGAATGCCGACCTGACGAGGCGTGTATTCTTGCCAAAATACGATGCGTATGTCCCAAGGCAGCCCAGCCCTACGCTCAGCGAGAAGAATGCCTGCCCCATGGCACTAAGCACAACAGGAGCCGTCACCTTGCTGAAATCGGGATGGAAGAGGAAGGAAAGCCCCTTGCCGGCACCAGGCATCGCCAGCGAGCAGCATACAAGCACCATGATGATGACAAGCAGCATGGGCATCATCAGCTTGGAGTACCTCTCGATTCCTTCGTGTACCCCACGCACCACCACGAGATGAGAGGCGGCCATGAATGCAGCCATGCACGTCAGGGAAAGGACCGGCGAGGAGACAAAACCCGAGAAGACCCCTGCATGGTCGGCATCCCAGCAAATCTGTCCCGTCAAGGAATCGAAGGTGTACTTCAGTGTCCAGCCAGCCACGACGGAATAGAAAGACAGCACCATGGCACCTCCCAGTACGCCCAGATAGCCTGCCAAGACCCATTTGCTGCCCCCGGCAAGCTTGCGGTAGGCATCCACGGTATTGGTATGCGAGGCACGCCCAATGACAAACTCGCCAACCATGACGGGCATGGCGAAAAGGAAGACGAAAGCAAGATAGACGAGTATGAAGGCCGCGCCCCCGTTACTGCCCACTTCCGTCGGGAATCTCCAGATATTGCCCAAACCCACGGCACTGCCTGCCGATGCCAACACAATCCCCAACTTGCTGTTGAAACTGCCCCTGTCACTCATTCCTTAGAATATTATGTGAGAATACAATATTTGTGATAAATTCGCACAAAATTACAAAAAAATTTGTAACTTTGCAATAAACAACACCCAATATACTAACAATATGCAAATAAAGTATCTGAGACACTATCCGCTTTCCACATTGACAATGCTTGCCATTGTAGTTCTGTCGCTGATTCCGTTCGGCGAGATGCCAAAGTTGCAGGACGTACCACTGATAGACAAATGGACACACATAGTGATGTATGCCGGACTTTGCTCAGTGGTGTGGCTGGAATACATGCGACGGCACAAGACTCCCCACATAGGCAGGCTGACATTGTATGCCCTGCTATGCCCAATAGCGGCAAGCGGAATGCTGGAACTGGCACAGGAATACCTCACCACATACCGCAGCGGCGAGTGGCTCGACCTGCTTGCCAACAGCATCGGAGCCTTCCTGCCATATTCCTTGGGAATATGCCATGCCATGTTACGCAAGAACAGGCAACGTTAGGGAAGGCTTTCTATAGCCCTTCCGCATCCTTGCCCCAAAGGCAGAACGGGTAGCGGCGCAGATGGGAGTTGTAGTATCGCCTGTCGCCCGTCACCTCCTTGCCTATGAAGCCTGGCTTGGCGTATGCCTCGTCCTCGGCGGACAGTTCCACCTCCGCAATCACGAGCCCCTCGTTATTCCCGTGGAACTCGTCGACCTCGAAGGTATGCCTGCCATCGGGACTCTTGACGAGATACCTGTGCTTGTCGATGATGCCTGGCTCGCAGATAAGCATGAGGTCTTCTGCATCCTCAATGCCGAGCTCCTTCTCGAACTCGTACCTGGCAAGCCCTGCCCTGTCGCTGGGGCCCTTGATGGTAAGGAAGCCCTTGTCGTCTCGGATACGTACCCTCACGGTCCTGCCGTTGCCACTGGAGATATACCCCTGCCGTATGTGGCTGCAGGAGAATGCCTGATGCCTGTACTCCTCGCTGGCGACGAGGAATTTCCTCTCTATTTCCAGATGCATGGTTACTTCAGCCCGATTATTGTTCCTGCGCTCCGAACTCCATGAGGTACGCCTTGATGAACGCATCTATCTTGCCATCCATCACGCCGCCCACGTCGCTTGTCTGGTAGTTGGTGCGATGGTCCTTGACCCTCCTGTCGTCGAAGACGTAGCTCCTGATCTGGCTACCCCACTCTATCTTCTTCTTGCCTGCCTCCACCTTAGCCTGCTCTGCCATGCGGTGTTGCAGTTCCTTGTCGTAGAGCATGGAGCGTAGCAGCCTCATGGCATTCTCCTTGTTCTTGGGCTGGTCGCGCGTCTCGGTGTTCTCAATGAGTATTTCCTCCTCCTCGCCCGTGTAGGGATCCTTGTACTGGTAGCGCAGCCTTACCCCGGACTCTACCTTGTTGACGTTCTGCCCTCCGGCTCCACTGCTCCGGAACGTGTCCCACGATATGCGGGCAGGCTCGATGTTGACCTCTATGGTATCGTCCACGAGCGGCGTGACGAAGACGCTGGCAAACGAGGTCATCCGCTTGCCCTGGGCATTGTAGGGGCTGACACGCACGAGTCGGTGCACTCCGTTCTCGCTCTTCAGGTAGCCATAGGCATATTCTCCCTGAATCTCCAGGGTACAAGTCTTGATGCCGGCGTCGTCGCCGTCGAGTATGTTGCTCACCACGCACTTGTAGCCATTGGTCTCTGCCCACCTCATGTACATCCTCATCAGCATCTGCGCCCAGTCCTGCGCCTCGGTGCCTCCTGCACCGGAATTTATCTTCAGCACTGCATCCATGGGGTCTTCCTCCCTGCGCAGCATGTTCTTCAGTTCCAGATCCTCTATGGCGGCAATGCTCTTGGCATAGAGGGCGTCCACCTCCTCCTCGGTGACCAGTTCCTCGCGATAGAACTCGAAGGCCGTCTCCAGTTCGTCGCACAGCGTCTTCACATTCTCATACCCCTTTATCCATTTCTCCAGGCCTTTCACGAGCTTCATCTGTGCCTCAGCCCTTTTCTGGTCGTCCCAGAAGCCGGGAGCCTGCGTGCGAAGCAACTCCTCCTCATGCTGAATGCGCTTGGAGTCTATGTCCAGGTAACGGTTGAGCTGGCTCGTCCGCTCCTTCACTTCCTTCAGTTGTTCTATTGTTATCACTGCTATATCGTACTTGGTTTATAATATATATAATATGTATGCTTCAGTTTCCTCAAGGATGTGGACGCACGCCACCATAGCGGACATCCTAATCAGCGTACATCGACTCTATCTGCTCCCTGTAGTTCTCGTTCAGCACGGACCTCCTCACCTTTAGCGTATTGGTGAGTTCTCCCTTCTCTAAGCTGAACGGCTCGGGCAACAGGGTGATGCGCTTCACCTGCTCGTAGTGGGCGAGGTCCTGCTGCATGGTGTCTATCCTGTCCATCACGAACCGCACCACGTCGGGATGGCTGCACAGCTGCCGCCTGTCGCCGAACTTCACGCCATGCGACCTTGCCCACTCCTCCAGCAGCCCATATTCGGGTATGACCAGTGCGGAGACGAACTTCTTCTGGTCGGCTATGATTACCACCTGGTCGACGTACCTGTCCACGCAGAACTTGGACTCCAGCATCTGCGGCGCTATGTACTTGCCGTTGCTCGTCTTGAAGAGGTCCTTTATCCTGTCCGTGAGGTAGAGCTCCCCGTCCTTCATGTAACCGGCATCGCCCGTGTGGAACCATCCTTCGTCGTCTATGGCCAGTGCCGTTACCTCCGCCTTCCTGTAGTAGCCCTTGGTGATGGTGTCGCCCTTGAGAAGGATCTCGTCGTTCTCCCCGAACTTGACCTGCACTCCGTCCAGCAACCTTCCGATGGACCCTATGCTTACGGGCTTGTCCCACCTGTCACAGGACACGGTGGCCGTACTCTCGGTAAGCCCATACCCGGCTATCATGGTGATGCCTGCCGAGTGGACGAACTCCTCCACCACCGGCGGTATGGTGGCTCCTGCCGTGGGGAAGAAGTTGTGCCTCTCCAGCCCCAGTGTCTTCAGCAGCAGGGCTATGACGGTGTTCTCGTAGAACATATACTGCATCTTCAGCCACACGGGCGGCGTCAGGCCTCGCATCTTGTAGTCTACGTTGTACATCTTGCCCACCCTCAGGGCGTCCTCCAGCATCTTCCTCTGCACCACGCTGCTCGTGCTGATGCGCTCCTGCACGCCTGCATAGACCTTCTCCCAGAAACGCGGCACGGCACACATGCACGTGGGATGCACCTCCTGCAGGCTTTGCAGTATCTCGGTGGGCTCCAGGTTGACGGCAAGCGTGCAGCCGTGCCTCAGGCAAAGGAATGTCCACGCCCTCTCGAAGATGTGGGTGAAGGGCAGGAAGTTCATCACCACGTCCTTCTCGCTCAGGTTGAGCACGCCCTTGTGGGCACGGATGGCGGCGTTGTACATCCTGTGGGTTATCATCACGCCCTTGCTCAGCCCTGTGGTGCCGCTGGTGTAAAGCACGTTGGCAAGGTCGTCCTGGTCGAGCTCGGCCAAGCGCACCCTTATCTCCTCCCCATGGTCGGACTTGTAGCCAAGGGAAAGGAACTCGTCAAAGTAGAGGCTGACCTTGTCCTGCGCATCCTTCCTGACCGCACGGTCGAATATGATGAGCCTGCTCACCGAGTGCTCTATCTTCAGTATCCTGTATGCCGTGTCGTACTGGTACTGCTCGCCGACGAAGATGTACCTTATCCTGGCATCGCTCACCATGTACTTCACCTGCGTCTCGCTGCTCGTGGCGTAGAACGGTATGGTCACCCCACGTATGGCGTATGCCCCAAAGTCCACGTACAGGCACTCCGGCTTGTTCTGCGAGAACACGGCAAGGTTCTCCTGCACGCCCACGCCCAGTTCCATGAGTGCGTTGCTCACCCGCGATACCGTCTCGGCGAACTTCCTCCACGATACCTCTTCCCATTTGTGCTTTCCCCTTCCCTTGTGCATCAAGGCCACGCGGTCGCCGTATGCCTCGGCTTGCCTGTGTATGAGGCCGGGGAGTGTGTTTGGATTATGCATACTACTCCTCAAGACTTGTTTTGCAGTACAAAGGTAACATATATTAAGATAATCACCAAATAAATTTGCATTTTTTGAAATGTCGGCGTAACTTTGGGCGTTCTTAATTCAGAATGGGCTAAAATGGATATTGTCAACTTGGAAAATGAGGCTGTCCTGCTGCTGGAGCGACTGCTGGAAATCCCACGTACCAGCAGGGACGAGGGCAAGGCGGCAGACTTGCTGCAGGACTTCATGGCAGGCAGGTACGGACTGGAGACCAGGAGGCATGGATGCAACCTCTGGGCCTTGGCACCCAACTACGACCCTTCGCGCAAGACCCTCCTGCTGAATGCGCACATAGATACGGTGAAGCCCGTGGCAGGATGGACCTTCGAGCCCTTCTCCGCCACAAGGGTCGGAGACAGGATATACGGACTTGGCAGCAACGACGACGGGGCGAGCCTCGTCACGCTGTTGCAGGCGTTCCGCCACCTATGCAATACGACCCAGGCCTACAACCTGGCCTTCCTGGCATCGTGCGAGGAGGAGGTGAGCGGCAAGGGTGGACTGGAGAGCGTCTTGCCACTGCTGCCCCCCGTCGACACGGCACTGGTAGGCGAGCCCACTTGCATGCAGCCAGCCGTCGCCGAGAAGGGGCTGATGGTGCTGGACGTTACGGAGCACGGCAAGTCGGGGCATGCAGCAAGGGACGAGGGTGACAATGCCATATACAAGGCGGTAAGGGACATCGAGTGGTTCCGCTCCCACCGCTGGGACAGGCAGTCGCCCCTGCTGGGCGACGTGAAGATGACCGTGACGATGGTGAACGCCGGCACGCAGCACAACGTGATACCCGACACCTGCACCTTCACCGTGGACATACGTTCCAACGAGTGCTACACCAACCGGGAACTCTTCTCCCTCGTCTGCCCATGCATAGAGGGAGAGGCGAAGGCCCGCTCCTTCAGGCTCAACTCCTCGAAGATCGACCCCTCACATCCCATCGTCCGGCGTCTGACCGCCATGGGAAAGGTGCCCTTTGGCTCACCCACCCTCAGCGACCAGGCTCTGATGCCTTTCCCGAGCCTGAAGATGGGTCCGGGGGACAGCAGCAGGAGCCACACGGCAGACGAGTATGTGTGCATCCCGGAGATACGCGGTGCAATCGAGGATTACATCACCCTTCTCGACGGACTTAGGCTATAGGCTCTTGCCTGACTCCCTTTTCGTCAGTCGGAAAAAATTTTTACACCTCACCTATCCTCTTCCTCCCTGCCGCATGAGAATGGCAGGCACCTTGCGAGCCGCGGATTTTTTCCTCCCGAGGAAAATATTTTTCCCTCCCGAGGAAAATGTATTTCCCTCCCGAGGGGAATGGTTTTCCCATGCGAGGCATCCTTCCTTGCCCAAAAGCGTAGCTTCCCTCCATTAGTAAACATTCCTTACACCCCACGCCCCGCCCGCAATCACGACCGACAAGTAACGCTCCTTGGAATGCCCATGGGCAATCCGGCAACATGTTTGGGCTTGTCAACCCACCCCTCGCATCCCCTTACCATACCGTTGGCACCCTGTTCGTTTGCAAGGAGAAACCAACAGGGTGGCAAAGGGGAAATGCGGCATAACGCTAATTTTGTCGTAAAAATGCTTTGCCGTTCCATATAAATATGCTAATTTTGCACTTGGTCTTAGCCACGCCTTGCAAGGAGGAGGGAAGTCCCAAAGTTCAACAGCCCACAGGGGGCAATTGTGGCGGGCAAGACACATACATAATGACAAAGGCGTATCTTGCGCTATGACTTAGGGCAAGACTGGCTCCACGTCCTTTGCATCTGTATGTCAACCCACATCTCCATAAACCGCCAGGAGGAAGCCATTGGCAAAAAACATCTCAGTATGAAAAAATCATTTCTGAAGTTCATGACCATCTCTCTCCTTACAGCTATGAGCATGGCGATGAACGCAGAAACCATTGAGTACACCGATGGCGATTTCAAGTACAGCTTGGAGACAGAGACAAAGACTGCTGCACTATCCAAGTATAGCGGTTCTGCCACGGAAGTCACCATTCCCGAAAGTGTAACACACGATGATGTCACTTATAGTGTGACAAGACTGGGAGACAAGTGCTTCTCTTACTGCTCGTCTCTCACCTCCATCGACATCCCATCTTCCGTGACAAGTTTGGGAGATGAGTGCTTCTCTTACTGCTCGTCTCTCACCTCCATCGATATTCCCTCTTCCGTGACAAGTCTGGGATACAAGTGTTTCTCTGGCTGTGAGTCTCTCACCTCTATCGACATTCC